>QZJG01000065.1 GCA_003599275.1 Nitrospiraceae bacterium
GAAAAAATTCTACATCACCATAAACATCTTCCCTCACAACAGGGACATAGCTCCGATCAGGGAACATCTTTTATATCTGAAAAGGATATCGCCAGACGCAATCATCGTTTCCGACCCCGGGGTATTTGACATGGCGTCGGAAGTTGCGCCTGAAATCCCGGTCCACGTAAGCACACAGGCAAACATTACCAATTACA
Organism: Nitrospiraceae bacterium; assembly: GCA_003599275.1. Lineage (GTDB taxonomy): Bacteria > Nitrospirota > Thermodesulfovibrionia > UBA6902 > UBA6902 > SURF-23. Next base: position 198 of record QZJG01000065.1, read on the forward strand.
GCGCTGCAAAATTCTGGGAAAAACTCGGCGCAAAGCGGCTCGTGCTTTCGCGGGAGCTTGCGCTTGAAGAGATCAGGGACATCCGTGACCATGTTTCTCTCGAATTGGAGTGCTTTGTTCACGGCGCTATCTGCATATCCTATTCAGGCAGGTGTTACATAAGCAGCTTTCTCGCAAACAGGTCGGGGAACAGAGGCGAATGCACCAATTCATGCAGATGGAATTATGCCTTAATGGAAGAGACCCGTAAGGGACAATATTTCCCCGTATATGAAAATGACCGCGGGACTTATGTTTTGAGCTCAAAAGATTTGTGTATGATTGAACACCTGGACAAGCTTGCCGACGCCGGGGTGAACAGTTTCAAGATCGAGGGAAGGATGAAGGGCATTAATTATCTGGCCGGGGTCGTCAAAACTTACAGGGAAGCAGTTGACGGTCTTAAAGACAGACCATACACGGTCAAGAAAAAATGGCTGAAGGAATTATCGATGTTCTCAAGCAGGGGGCATACAACGGGAATGTTCCTGGGCAGACACCCTGACAACGGTTATAACCATGATGAAGGAGAGATTTACCGGATGAGCCATGGACTTGTCGGAGTGGTCCGGTCCGTCAGAAACGGAAAGGCGGTTGTAGCGCTCAGAAGCAGTCTGAAAATCGGCGATGCTATCGAGTTTCTCTCAACAGGACTGGAGCAAAAGTCCTTTGAAGTGACGGCGATGTATGATCTGGATGAAGGCCCCATCGAATCTGCAAGGAACGACGAAAGTGTCCTGTTGCCCATAGCGCCCGGGGTCAGGGAAAATGATCTGATACGCCGGCCGCTGAAAATTTCTATTTCTGAAATGAAATCCCCGCTTCAGCCTTTTTGATGAAGATGCCGTACCATTTGTATAGTATGTCCGCCAAAACAACGGTTGCCAGTGCTGCCATGACCGCCACCAACGCGGCGTCTATTTTAAAGGTGAGCGCTTCCATAGGGGAAATGGCCCTCGATGCTTTGTCCAGAAACATACCGGTCAGCTCATAGGAGGCGGTAAGTGTTGTGGTAAACATAAAGGCCATCGGTATGAATGTGGTCCATGCGTATCTGGCCCTTCCGGATTTGATGATGAAGGTTGTTCCTACACTCAGTGCAATTGCGGCCAAAAGCTGATTGGCCACGCCGAACATGGGCCATATGGTTGAAATGTTACCGGAATAAATCAAATAGCCCCATGCACTTACTACTATAAGGCTTGTCACAATATTGCCCGGAAGCCAGCCGGTCCTTGACAGTGGTTTATACACGCATCCTCCAAGCTCCTGAAGGAGAAACCTTGCGACCCTTGTGCCCGTATCAACGGTCGTAAGGATAAACAGGGCTTCAAACATCAGCGCGAAGTTATACCAATACGGCATAAGCCCTTTCATGCCGGGGAGGCCTGAAAATATTGACGCCATTCCAACTGCAAGCGAGACGGCCCCGCCCGGCCTTCCGGCGACATCGACGCCGACAGTTTTTGAAAGCACGGCAATTTTATCCACAGGGAAACCGAGCGCTGCAATGGCGTCAAATGAAAGCTTTGTATTTATCGCAAAATAATCACCGGGGACCAGTATCGTAGCGGCTATCAACGCCATAATGGACACAAACCCCTCAACAAGCATCGCGCCGTAACCGATGGCGGGGATATGGCTTTCACTCATGATCATCTTCGGTGTTGTTCCCGAGGAAATCAGAGAATGAAATCCGGATATCGCTCCGCATGCAATTGTTATGAACATGAAGGGGAACAATTTTCCCGGAATAACGGGGCCGCCGCCTTCGACAAATTTTGTAACAGCAGGCATTTGTATTGCCGGAGCTATAAAGACTACGCCGAATGCAAGGAGAAGGACGGTGCCGATCTTCATGTAAGTTGAAAGATAATCCCTGGGACAAAGCAGCATCCATACGGGGAGCACTGATGCAACAAAACCATAGAGCGCAATCGAGAAGACGAGGCTGTTTTGAGAAAGATTGAAATAGGGCTCAAGAAATGAACCGGGAATATAATGCCCCATAAATACGGCCGCAAAAAGCAGTATGACCCCCAGGACTGTGACCTCTCCGACCTTTCCGGGTCTTATGCGATAGAGATATGTCCCCATGAAAAAAGCGATGGGTATCGTCAGGAATATGGTGAATGTCCCCCATGGACTCTTTGCAAGCGCATTCACGACAGCAAGGCCAAGCCCCGCCAATGCGACAATGATGATAAACAAAATCGCGAATGCCGCTGCAATGCCCCCAACCGGCCCGATCTCGTCCCTCGCTATACCGGCGAGGGACCTGCCGTCTTTTCTGACAGAGGCAAACAGGACCACCATATCATGGACGGCGCCGCCGAGCGCCGAGCCTATCAGTATCCAGAGGAACCCCGGCAGATATCCGAATTGCGCGGCGAGCATCGGGCCGATCAACGGACCGGCTCCTGCTATTGCGGCAAAGTGATGGCCGAACAGTACCCATCTGTTTGTCGGATGGAAGTCAATCCTGTCCGCAAGCCTCATTGCCGGCGTGACGCGGTTCTCATCAATGGAAAGCACCTTTGCTGCCAGAAAAGAGGCATAGAACCTGTAAGATATCGCATAGAAGCATGCGGCTGCGGCAATCAGCCAGAGGGCGTTGATTTTTTCAGCGGGGTTGATGGCCCCGGCAACTATCGAAAGTGCAATCGCAGCGGTTATCGATATGATTATCCATACGGCCTTTTTGAGCATTTTTTATTGTAGCCGAATGTGTGGTCCAAATCCAGCGGGATTTATTGAGTTGTAAAGCGTTGCACCTGACTCTCTGTTATTCCTCCCTTACCATCATCAACAGTGACTTTCCAGTAGTATGTAGTGCCTGTTTCTAATCCTGATACACTCCGGGTAACTTCATCACTTGTCACCCCTCCGCCTCCATTACCGCCACCGCCACCCCCTCCGCCGCCACCGCATGAAACAAAGAGCATGGTGAACATCGTAATTATTACGATCAGGAGGAACATTTTTTTTCTGGTCCTTGCATCAGCGGCAAACACCATTCCGAACAACAACAGGCCGAGACCGGTCCCTGCATAGTGGACAGTTTTATTTCCGGCAGAAGCCTGTATGGAGGTAACGCCTATAAAATCCGGATCTTCACTATAGTAAAAGTGATAGGTTATCTGGTCCAGATCGGGGTCTGTGCAATTTTTCCATCTGAATGACAGAGTTGTTCCCATATTTATCTGACCATTTGCAGGATAAACAAGCTCAGGCGAGGAAGGCGGATTATTATCGGCTGATGAAAGCCCTGTTCCACTTACTGCAACCATTACCGGATTTTCATCCGAATCATTTGACGGGATGTCAAAGCTGTCACTGAATGTGCCGGTCGCAGTCGGGGTAAAATTAACTGTAATGGTGCAGTCCTCTGTCGGCAACAGGACTTTTCCTGAGCAGTTGTCATTCAATATCTCAAATGGCGGTGTGAGCTGGTCATTCAGCGCTATGGCTCCTATAACAAGATTTGCAGTCCCGTAATTGGCTATCTTGACGGCCCTTGCCATGACGAGGCCTTCCGTTAAATTCTCAAAAGGCATTTGAAGGTCATCGGCAGGTCCCCTGGCATCGGACACCTTAATGTCCGGCGTCGGCAGAGTTCCTGTCCCACTCACACTTACGGTCACCGTGCTTTCATCGGGATCGTCAGAAGGAATATCAAAGCTGTCGGCAGACATTATCAATGCTGACGGGGCGAAGGTCACTTTGAAAGTACACGTTGCCGCCGGGACCAGGACTTTGTTTGAGCAGTTGTCATTTGATATTTCAAACGGCGTCGCAACGGGATTTGCACCTGCAATCTGACCGATATTAAAATCCGCATTGCCGCTGTTGGCAACCGTCACTGTCTGACTCGATAAACTGCCGGCTGATATATTACCGAAGGGCATGTTCCTGTCATCAACGGGTGGGATGGTGTCTGTCACTGAAATGTCAGGCTGAAGTATCTGTGAAGCAGGCAGATCTAATCTTCCATAGCCATAAACATTATCTTTTCCTGTCGCCCCCATATCTACTGCCTGATCAGTCAGGGCGTCCCATAACTGCGAGACAGAATAACCGGGCTTATGGGAAAGGATTAAGGCCGCTGCCCCTGCAACATGCGGACTGGATGCGCTTGTGCCGAAAAAAGAACCATACGAATAACTTGATACACCATCAGGGCCGCTGATATCCGGTTTTATTCTGCTGTCATTAGACGGGCCTTGCGAACTGAAACTCTCATAGGGACCGGTGCTCCATTTGTCCTTATTTATGGCGGCAACGGCCATTGCATTAACTGCGTCTGCCGGGCCTATAAGACTGCTTGAGGCAACTGCGGGATTCAGGTTGTGATTGAAACTGTAAACCTCAAGCTTATGGTTTCCGGTTGCGGAACTTTTTTTGATTTTCAGATAATAAGTGCCGGAGGCCGGTACAGGATAATAAATATCTTCTATCGGCAGTTGTGTCCCGGTCTGAGATGTGTTGCTTGATGCCACCGGTGAAATTGAACTGTAACTATTATAAAGGAGCAAGTCATAGTCCTGATCGGTAGCAGGCCATGCATTCCATGTCAAAAAGGCCTGAATTGTCGATCCCGCACTTGCATAAATGGTTACAGCCTCATTGCTTCCGGATACGTTATGCCATTTGTCTGCATCAGGGTCTGAAAAGGCAGCTTCGTAGTGTTGCTGTGCTGAATTCCCTGCGGAATTTACCCACAGAATGCCGCTCGAATAGGCATCGTTAACAGTGCAGACCGGGTTGTCGTAATAACATTCGCCGCTATAGAAATTTGTATTTACCCATCCTACTGAGTGGTTTATGATTTTAATCCCGTTATTTTTGCAGTAATCTTTTGCATCCTTTAAATCTAAATTGTCGTCGATCTTCATAAGATACAATTGCGCCTCCGGGGCCATGTCGTAGACAATCTCGGCAACAGCGGTCCCGTGGTCTTCCGTCTCATTGGAGAAAGTTGTCGAAGTACATGAGCTCGTACAGTCGATTTTTGCAACACTGCCCGGCAATTCGCCTGCGGATATAGCTGAAGATAATCCTTTAAATCCGACGTCTATTATCGCGATTTTTACCCCTGCGCCTTTATATCCTGTGGAATGATAAACGGACGCCCCTGTCAGGCCCACTCCCTCACTTGTATATGATAACGGCAGGGGCTTATCAGGTAATTTTATAAACGATATCCCTGCCACATTATCTGCTATCTGTTTAATCATATTGACCGGGACCTTTGCTTTCATCACCTTATCGCCGCTCTTTACGATCTCAACTCCATAAGACTGAAGGGCATTCCTGTCAATTGCGTCAACGGTCCCGTCAGGTTTTGAAATCAGAAACACTGTGACTTTGTCCCGGTATTCAATTTTTATGTCTCTCTCCCGAGCAAAACTTTGAATATTGATTACGTCTGTTTCATATTTGTCCTGCAATTCCGCAAGGACACTTGCTACTTTTGGATGTACATTCCCGTTCTTGTAAACACCTTGCGCATTTGACGAAGCAGTGAAGACACAAACAATAAATACGGCTATCGTAAAAAATATTGCTGATTGCCTCACGTACCATTTCCTGTTCATTTTGTCCCCTTACCGTACTACCGGTTTGTCAGGCAATTTTATCGACCGTATAATGGGTTCTTTTGATAGAGAGGTCAGCGCTTCTACAGGGACCGACGCCCTCAATAAATCTTTTGATTTTTTTTCTTCAACGATGCCGTGACTTTTAATTATCTCTTCTCTCTTTGAATCGTCAGAGGCCGGATCAAATATTATAAAGACCCTGACTTTCCCATTGGACAAGAAGATGTCATGTTGCTTTGCAAAGTTTTCCCGGTCTGCTGCAAGTGTAAGTTCATAAAGTACTGAGCTGAGTTTCGCATATTCTCCGGGTTGCTTGTGTTGTGTCACTTTTTCCGGGAGGGCAGATTGTTGCGCAGATGTGCAGGACGCTATTAAAAGCAGATGGAGAAATAAAAAAGCGCTTTTGATTGTTCCGGATTTATAAACCCTGCTTGCCCTTTTCATTGAGACGGCCCCCGGTTAATTTCAAGAATCGACTTAAATTTTATATCAGACTCCCATCCCATTGTCAAACAGCCGGGGCGGGTTAAACGCACAATTCTTTATTTTGTATAATATAAACCATGTCAAACATCAAACATGATTTAAACGGACTTTCTATTCTCGTAATTGAAGATGATACGGCTTCAGTGAAAAGTATCGAGGGTGAGCTGAGGGATTACGGCGCAAATGTCTTTACGGCATCGGGAGCTGAAAGGGCGTCGGAGATTTTATCAAAGGAGCATATCAGCGTGATACTCGTCTCCCTCATGCTTGCAGACGAGAAATGCCTGAATGCCGTAAAGGATTACAAGGCAAGATATCCGGACACCCTGTTTTATTTATTGGCCGAGCATAATTACTGCCTCGTGGAACCGGTTGAAGAATCCATAAGGCAGATATTGGATGATTACTTCCGGAAGCCCCTTGATATTGAAAGATTTGCAAGTATAGTTGGGGCGAGTTTCGGAAGGCCCCGTTCTTCGATAACGGCGTTGTCCGTAATCGAGCCTTTAGCCAACAGGACAAAGCCGTATTTTATCTTCCGGTCCTATACCATGCGCCTGGCGCTCTCCAGCCTTCCACAGATCGCAGCTTCGGAACAGACCGTCCTTGTTTCGGGAGAAACAGGGACAGGGAAGGAACTGGTCGCCCGCGCCATTCATATGCTGAGTCCACGTTCGAACGGTCCGTTTGTCCCCATCAACTGCGGCGCCATACCCGAGAGCCTCATTGAGAGCGAGCTCTTCGGCCATGAAAAAGGGGCCTTCACAGGGGCGTTCAAGAGCCGGAAGGGGAAGTTCGAGGCCGCAGACAACGGGACGTTATTTCTCGATGAGATCGGCGACATGCCGCTTGTTCTGCAGATCCGCCTTCTCAGGGTGCTGGAAGACAGGGAGGTCTATCGTATCGGCAGTGATAAGCGCATACCCGTCAGCGTCAGGGTCATAACCGCTACTCATATGGACCTTGAAGGCGCGGTGAGGAACGGCCTTTTCAGGGAAGACCTCTACTACCGTTTGAATGTACTCCGCATCCACCTGCCGCCGCTCAGAGAGCGTGTTGACGACATTCCGATACTCGCTTTGCATTTCCTCGAAAGGGCGTTTGATGAGATGCGGCGCGCTCAGCCCTATCCTTCCCTTTCACCTGAGACGGTCTACCTCCTTCAGCGCCATCCCTGGAATGGCAATGTCAGGGAACTCAGAAACGTCATGACCCGTGTGGCCACATTATTGCCTCCCGACACAAAACATGTATTCCCGATACATGTCTCGCCTCATCTTGAAGGTATAAACAGGGCAAAGAAAAGTCCGGACATCCCGGTAAGTTCGCAGGGGATATTCATCCCGAAAGGAACATCCCTCGAAAAGGCTGAAGACATGCTGATACAGGAGACATTAAAACAGACCGGCGGCAATCGCACAAAGGCCGCAAAACTTCTCGGCATCAGCATCAGGACCCTCAGAAGAAAGCTCCCCGGCATCCCCTCCCCATAGGTCATAATGACTTGTGGGACATGTTGGCCTGACGTAATCGGGACATATTGGCCTATACTCAATAAAATGTTTAATCCAACCGGTTGAAGTTTCAGGAAATATAATCCTGGCATCCGTTTTGCTTTTTAAATTATATGAAATTTAATTTAAACCTGAGAAGGAGGTGGGACCATGTTAATCAGAGAACTTGAGAGACTGGAAAATTTTTTAGAGCCGTGGAGGGACTTTGAGCGTCTGAACCGGGAGTTGTTTGGGACGTTTTCTCCGGTCAGGACCGAATTCCCTCCAGTGAATGTCCGGAAGAATGAAGAGAAGGCCGTTGTAACGGCGGAGCTGCCAGGAGTTGATCCTGAAAGCGTCGATATCAGTGTTGCAGAGAGGAAACTTACGTTGCGCTTTGAGCGCAAACCCGAGGAGCTTAAGGAAGGAGAATCCTTCACAAGGAAGGAGCGCTGGCACGGTGAGTTCAGCAGGACAATAGAACTGCCCTTCAATATCCAGGCAGAAAAAGTTGAGGCGAGGTTTTCAAGAGGTATTCTCGATATCGAGCTGCCTCGCGCAGAGGCCGAGAAACCGAGAAAGATAACCGTGAAACCGGAATAACCCAATAAGGAGGTGTTTGAAATGGCGGAGACAATAAAAGACATAAAGACTTCTGAAGGCGGGCATAGAAAGGAGAGAAGGATCTATGTCCCCGCAGTGGATGTGATAGAGACGGCAAACAACATTCTTGTGATCGCTGATATGCCGGGTGTGGATGAGAAATCCGTAGACATTACAGTGGAAAAGGATCTCCTTACAATTTACGGGATGATAGATACGCCGGTTTCTCATGACCTTGGACCGGCGGTTGCCGAATACGGCATCGGAGATTACAGGAGGGCGTTCAGTCTTTCCGATGAAATCGACAGTGAAAAAATAAAGGCCTCTTTCAAAGACGGCGTGTTGAAGCTCGTTCTGCCTAAATCGGACAAAGTCAGGACAAGAAAGATACAGGTGATCAGCGAGGCTTGACCAGTTAACATCTGAACAATAAAGGGCCGGTGCGTGAGCAGACAATATTCATGCACCGGCTCTTTTTGTTTGTTCTTATGACCCGCGCAACCGACTTCAGGTTGCTGCAGTTATCATATCGTCCCCGTTCATTTTCATGCCTTTTATCTTCCATCCCTCAAAAAATGTGTCAAAACGGTGGGGCCTTGAGACATCAAATTTCGGGGGCATCCTGAAGGTCTTCCTTGAAATCGCCGGGCTGTTGTCCGCCTTTCCAAGCAGCACAGTAACTTCTCCTTCCGCCGCGTTGATACTCACGATCATCTGGAATACGGGCTTATTAATGATTGTACTCATGATGGGGTTGATCTTTGCCATTGCCTGGGGCTCCAGGACTGTTATAAATGTCCCGCTGCCGATGTTGTCTTCATCCGGGATAAGGATTTCTGAAAACTCTATGCCGGGCAGTGGTTTGTCTTCACGGCTTCTTATCTCTGCCAATTTTACCTCCTGATATCGAAAGGTTTGCACGTGTTATTCATTAAGGTCACACAGATTTTATCTGTACGGGCAGATTTTTTCAATTCATACTACGGTGTTATGAATAATGGGGGACCAGATGATTATCACATCATGCGCATTGAATTACCCTTCTGTTTAATGATATTTTATCGGGTGTCGAAGAAGATGATGATAAGCGCGGGCGAGGCCTCAGGAGAGTTATACGGCGCGCTGCTGAGCAGGGAGGTCAAAAGGCTCTGGCCCGATACGGAGATCTTCGGCATCGGCGGCCCACGGATGAAAAATGAAGGCGTCACGCTGATCGCCCCCATTTCGCAGGTAGTCGGAATTGTTGAGGCCGTCAAACATACAGGAGAAGTCAGGGACACCTTCAGAAAGGCGAAAGAGGCGCTGGTCACTAAAAGACCCGATGTGCTCGTCCTTATTGATTATCCCGATTTCAATATCGCACTTGCCAAAAGGGCAAAGGCCGCAGGTATTCCGATTCTTTATTACGTAAGTCCTCAAGTGTGGGCATGGAGGCGCGGACGGGTGAAAACTATTGCTTTGTTGGCGGACAGGATCGCCGTGCTTTTCCCCTTTGAATGTGAATATTATAAGGAGACCGGGCTGCCCTGCGAGTTTGTAGGACATCCTGTTGCCGAGACAATCAATATTACGCAGACAAAAGAAGAGCTGAAAAAGGACCTCGGCCTTGCCCCGGACAGGGATGTGGTCACACTGCTTCCGGGGAGCAGGCCTGCAGAGATCAAAAGGCATCAGGCAATCATTAAAGGGACCGCTGAAAAATTCCATCACGAATTTCCCGGCGTACAGGTAGTCGTCCCTCTCACTGCCGAATCGAATCTCCCGGAAGGGCTTCCGGATTATGTCAAAGTCATCCGCGCCCGCACTACCGAGGCTGTCGCCTGTTCAGAGGCAGCGGCAGTGGCGTCAGGCACTGTAACGTTTGAAACCGCGCTCACCGGCACACCCATGGTGGTTTTTTACAGGGTCTCCCCGGTAACATATTTTCTTGCAAAACTGCTGGTAAAGGTTGAATTCATTTCTCTCGTCAACATCCTCTCCGGCAAAAGGGTCGTCCTGGAGCTGCTGCAGGAAAAAGCAAGTCCCGACAGAATTTTTGCCGAGATGAAAAGAATCCTGCATGACATGCCGTACCGGAATGACATGATATCGGACCTGGGCAAGATTAAAGCCCTTATGTCCGGGAAGAAACCGTCTCAGCGTATCGCCCGGATGGCCGGTGAGATGGCTGGATGGTAGAGAATGCTGCTATATAATCTTCTTTCAGCCATAGGGGTTGTTTTTTACCTCCCGAAACTTATCTTTAAAAAAGGCCCTGAAAACAGGCGCTCCTTCATCAGTGAACGCCTCGGCATGTCTTCTTATGCAAGGACAGACATATGGGTGCATGCCGTTTCCGTCGGGGAAGTGATTGCGTGCGTGCCTTTTTTGAAGATGCTGAAGAAGGAATTTCCCGGCGAAAGAATTCTACTCTCCACAACAACTTATACCGGACAAAAGGTCGCGCGGGAGAAATTCCCCGAGGCCGACAGGACAATGTACTCGCCTCTGGATACGGCATTCTGCGTCAGACGCGCAGTCAACTCATTGAAACCCAAAATATTCATCACGATAGAGACCGAGCTCTGGCCGGCCCTCTTTCATAGACTGAAACGGTCAGGTTCTTCAGTAATCGTTCTGAACGGCAGGATATCGGACAAATCATTCAAAGGCTACAGGCGGCTTGGTTTTCTTATGAAGAGGGTCCTGTCGCACATTGATTTTTTTTATATGCAGACCGGGGCGGACGCTGAAAGGATAATGACCATCGGCGCACCTGGACATAAAGTGGGCGTGATGGGGAATTTTAAATTCGATATCACGTTTGACACATCGAAACACTTAGACTGGCTGGATGAAGTCAAGGGCAGGACACTGCTTGCCGCAAGCACTCACAAAGGTGAAGAAGAAATAATCATTGACGCTTATGCGTCTGTAAAACGGGACCATCCTGATTTAAAACTCATCATCGCCCCGAGACACCCTGAGAGGTTTGACGAAGTTGGGGAAATTATAAGCAGGAGAAACCTGAAATTCATCAGGCGAACGGAAATGAATGAGGGACAAGGGGCAAGAGACAAGGAGCAAGACATCATCCTTCTTGATACCATAGGCGAATTGCCGCGAGTTTTTTCCGGAGTCGCCATGGCCTTTATCGGCGGAAGCCTTGTGCCGAAAGGGGGGCACAATATCCTTGAGCCTGCTTACTGGTCAAGGCCGGTAATCTTCGGGCCGCACATGAACAACTTTCCTTTTGCGAAGGAATTCATAGACCGGGGCGCGGCCCTTCAGGTCAATAACGCAGACGATGTCGCGAAAACGGTCCAATATCTTTTGGATAATGAGGCAAAAGCGGTCAACATGGGACAAAATGCAAAAAAAATTTTAGACAACAACATCGGCGCGGTAAACAGGGCAATCGAGCTCGTCAGAGGTTACCTTGGGACTGCTTAGCGGACTATACGGACTCGGACTAAAATGCAAGAGGTCACTTGTTAAGCCGTGCAGATTGCCTGCGAAGGTCATCAGCGCAGGCAATCTGACCCTCGGCGGAACGGGCAAGACGCCTGCCGCGATTGCAATTGCAGAGGAGGCAAAAAAGCGGGGCCTCAAACCTTGCATTTTAACACGAGGATATAAAGGCAAAGTGAAAGGGCCGTGCTTTGTCGAGGGCAAAGGGCAAAGGACAAAGGGCAAAGACATTGTTTGCTTCGGTGTTGACGCCGGGGACGAGCCCGCGTTAATGGCTGAGAGATTAAAAGATGTGCCAATCGTGAAATGCGCGGACAGATACAAAGGCGGCATGTTTGCTCTTAACTCTCAACTCTTAACTCTCAACTCTCAACTCGTTTTCATCCTCGATGACGGCTTTCAGCACTGGGCGCTTCACAGGGATGTTGACATAGTCCTCGTTGACGCGGGCAATCCTTTCGGGAATGAAAAACTCTTTCCCGAAGGCAGTCTGAGAGAACCTCTTGAATCTCTAAGGCGGGCGGGTATCATTGTCATCACAAAAGCTGATATGGTCAGCGGGGAGTCTCTCTCAAAGCTTGTTCAAAAAATTAAACGATATAATCAGGAAGCGCCGGTATACACAGCGTCACATAAAGCCGCCGCCATTGTTAACGTGTCAGGGGAGCCTATGGGCCTCGAAATCCTGAAGAGTAAAAACGTCCATGCGTTTGCCGGCATTGCCAATCCTGAATATTTCAAAGACACATTAATTTCAAACGGCGCAAGTATCGCAGAGTTCAAATCCTTCAGGGACCATTATATTTACAAACAGCGTGACATTGATAAAATAAAATCCGCTGCGGCGGGGCTGGACATCATTACAACCGAGAAAGATTTGGTGAAGCTCAAAGGTTTGCGATTGCCGGACAACATATTCGCCCTCAGGGTCGATTTTTCCATTGAGGAAGGTTTTTATAATTTAATTTTTGGAGGGGTAAGGTGATAAAAAACATCAACATCAGGACAAAATCACGGAACGAGTTCGTTGACATTACCTCTGAATTGCAAACGCTCATAGATGAAGCCGGGATAAAAGGCGGTATATGCCTTGTCTACGTCCCTCACACGACGGCAGGAGTGACAATAAACGAAGGGGCGGACCCTTCTGTTGTAAAAGATATTCAGAATACCCTCAGTAAGCTGGTCCCCCGGGAAGGGCATTATCTGCATTCGGAAGGGAATTCAGACGCTCACGTCAAAGCGACCCTTGCCGGCTCTTCACAGAGCATCATCATCGACGGCGGCAAGCTCCTCCTCGGCACCTGGCAGTCCGTGTTCTTCTGCGAATTCGACGGCCCGCGTCACAGAAGGGTGACGGTGAAGATCGTGAGTGATTAATAATGCGTGGTTACCGCAGCCTCTTAAGAGTTTTCATCCCCCTCCACAATGGCAATCTCTTCCGGCGTGAGGCCGTAGAGGGTGTAAACCAGTTGGTTTATCTCTGCTTCGAGACGCGGGACTGGCTTTGGATTACTCTTTATACGAATTGAGTATGCTATAATGAACCAATTAAAAATTATCAAATCTATGTGTTCTGATGTTTGCAGAATCGAATGATTATTGAGGAGACGCGATGCCGGGAAAAATCCCAGGTTATGGTGGGAAAAGGCCTCAGTTGAAAATAGAGGTTGACCGACTTCATCTCGACGCAGAAAACCCTCGTCTTCCTGAATCAATACAAGGACAGAAGGAAGCCACAATTCTTCAGGAACTATTTGAAGAGTTCAATCTGGAAGAAATTTCAGACTCGATTTCTCAAAATGGCTACTTTGATGAAGAGCCGCTTGTCGCAATACCTCTTGGCCTTACCGCGAAACTTCTCCGCAAGTCTGAAAGCGAAAATTATGACGCATTCATTCATAAAAAAACGACTCAGTTTACTGTCGTCGAGGGGAATAGACGATTAGCAACAATCAAAATACTCCTCGATAAGGGCACTCAGAACTCTTTAGGTATTCGCTCTTGGCCTGAAATCAGCAAAGAGGTTCGCGAAGATATTTCTAAATTGCCGGTTATTGTCTATCCAGAACGCAAAGAGGTAATTCCATATCTCGGTGTGCGACATATAACTGGTATAAAGAAGTGGGATGCTTATGCAAAAGCACGATATATAATTCATATGATAGAAAGTGGGCTATCAATAGAAAACATAGAACTGCGAATTGGTGATAAACAGGGATCGGGCAGGAAAAATGTTATCTGCTATAAAATGATCAAGCAAGCCCACGAGGAATTTGATTACGATGTCAGTTTAGCGACGCAATACTTTTCGTATCTGATGTTATCAATTGGACAACTCCCTATAAGAAATTACCTGGGGATGGGAAAGCTTAAGGAAATATCATTAGATGAGCCTATACCAAATACTAAGATAGAGGAATTGAAAAACCTCTTGTCTTGGCTTTTTGGTGAAGATAAAAATAGGAAACCTGTAATAGATGATTCAAGAGAGATTACGCAATATTTAACGCATGTTGTTAAAAGCCCTGAAGCAGTGGAGTACCTGAATAAGACCCGACGATTGCAGGATGCGTATGAATTAACCGATGGTGAGGAGACAATGCTGAAGAAAACCCTATCATCTGCCGGGTTCAAGCTTGAAAAAGCTTTAGGAATTATACATAGACATAAAACTCTTGAAATAAAAGCGGAAGTCGAGAAATGCTTTGAGACGGCTAACCGGCTTCGTAAAACAATTAATGAGTAGCTATGATAGAGATTCCTGACGCACAATCTCACCGCGCTGTTGCCGATTGGCTTGAAATTCACCTATCAATTTTTGCTGCATCGATATCTAAGGCTGAGCTTTCTTCATATTTAGAAGGGCTGTCTGGAGACGAAAGCACCGAGGCATTCTTAAGTAGCGTTTGGAACGAATTGCTATCAAGGCAGAGTCAATATATGCGACCGCCTTTTATCGTATCTGAGAGGCGCATAATCAAGAATACTGCTGTAACGTATGGTGTTGAATATCTTACATGTTTGATTCTTTCTCTATATGGTGTGAATGATCATGATATTTCCGGAAGGAGAATGCGCTCAGCTAAATTATTTGAAAGACTCTCCGGATTTGCTCTCCAAGAATATTTAGGTGGGAGATTTTTTTTATTTGGCTGGCCTGCGTTAGATGGCACAGAGCCCGCAATTCAAGCTCGTATTCAGCAAGTTTCTACTGAATTGAACGAACGATTTGTCGAAGCACCTGCAGCGACCTATAAAGATAGGGGCGTAGATATAATTGCATGGAAGCCTTTCGCTGAAGGCAGAAGCTGCCAATGCGTCATTTTAGCGCAATGCGCTGCTGGTAAGGATTGGCGAAATAAGACGACTACTCTGCCAATGGATGCCTGGACTAAATACATACATTGGGCATCTAATCCAATCAAAGCATTTTTTGTTCCTTGTGTGATTCCTGATAATTTGTGGCTTGAAGCTTCGTGGGAAGCCGGAATCTTATTTGATCGAATCAGGATAATGAATTTATTAAATGGTGGAATTCCTGACGAACAACTCAATCAAGATCTTTTGACATGGACAACCGAGCAGCTTAGTGAGCATGAGGTATGAAATTTATTGACTTATTTGCAGGACTCGGTGGATTTCACATTGCACTCAGGCAACTTGGGCATAGTTGTGTCTTCGCGAGTGAGTTAGACCCGCTGCTGCGTGATTTATACAACGAGAATTTCAGCATATTGCCTGCTGGTGATATTCGTACCATAAAGGTATCCGACATCCCATCACATGACATTTTGTGTGCAGGCTTCCCTTGTCAACCATACTCAAAAGCCGGAGAGCAGCAAGGCACATCATGCCCACGCTGGGGGGATCTGTTTGAGCATCACGTTATCAGAATAGTAAAAGCTCATGAGCCAAAATATGTTTTACTGGAGAATGTGCCTAACCTAGTCAGACACAATAATGGACGCACATGGGATCAGATGCAGCAAAGGCTTGCTAAGTGCGGTTATGAGGTTGCGTCCGAAATTCTATCACCCCATCATTTTGGTATCCCACAGATTCGTGAGCGCATGTTTGTTGTTGGCAGTCGCACGGGGCTTGATAAATTTAAATGGCCCCAAAAAACAAGCGTTCAGTGCTCAATAGGCTCTATTCTTGATCTGAAGCCTCCGGATGCAAAGCCATTGTCAGCGCAGGTAACAAAATGTATGGAGGTATGGCAAGACTTTTTAGATCGCTCACCGCATGATGAGGGGCTGCCGTCTTTTCCAATCTGGACAATGGAATTTGGGGCAGACTATCCTTTCGAAGACACAACGCCATACGCCATCGGCACAAAGAGACTGCGACAATATAAAGGATCTCATGGGTTTAAACTTTCAAAGGCTGGACCAAAGCAGAGATTTGATTGCCTACCCTCTTATGCAAGGACAAAAGAGAAGCTATTCCCTGACTGGAAGATTCAGTTTATTCGACAGAACCGTGACTATTACAACAAGAATAAACGGTGGATAAAGCCGTGGCTTCCCAAAATCCTTGAATTTCCTCCGAGCTTGCAGAAGTTTGAATGGAATTGCAAAGGCGAAGAGAGGGACATATGGCAATTTATAATACAGTTTCGCGCTTCAGGAGTCAGAGTTAAACGGCCGACCACTGCTCCTTCTTTAGTAGCAATGACATCAACCCAAGTGCCAATCATTGCATGGGAGAAACGTTATATGACGCCTCGGGAATGCAGCCGCCTTCAAAACATGGAGTCTTTGCGCGACCTTCCGGGGTCACAAACAAAAGCATATAAAGCTCTTGGCAATGCCGTTAATGCTGAAGTTGTAAGGAAGATTGTTGAATCCCTTTGTGTATCAGGACACCGATACACAGACATGATTGCTGTATCTCGACTGCAACAGATATCGCCTGTAGTTTTGATAGATAGCTTATAACTTATAAAGGGGGCTGACATGACCGGTGGGAAACCAGTACATCGAGTTAACATTAGACCGGGTGTCAGTGTTCTTTCGGTTCTCCGACATCTAAATTACAAGCCATGGTTCGCATTAGCAGAATTTATTGATAATGCCTTGCAAAGTTATTTTGAATCCAAAGAAAATCTTTTGAAAATTGAAGGCAACGACTTTAAGCTGCGTATAAATATTGACATTGATTCTACTGATGCCGGAAGGATTTCTGTTCGTGACAATGCGGGAGGGATAGATAAAAAAGACTTCCCACGCGCTTTTAGGCCTGCAGAGCTACCTCCTAACCGTAGCGGTTTAGGAGAATTCGGCATGGGGATGAAAAGCGCTGCTTGTTGGTTTTCTCCAATGTGGTCAGTGAGGACGTCTGCCCTCGGTGAAAGCGACGAGAAAACTGTTGCCTTTGATATCTCAAGAATAGTGCAAGATGAGATTGAAGAGCTTGACGTGGATGCTCGACCTGCTGACAAAACAGCACATTTCACAGAAATTGTCTTATCCAGCCTTTATCATGTGCCTGCTGGCCGTACCCTTGGGAAAATCAAAGATCATCTTAGGGATATATATCGTGTTTTTACGCAGCAAGGGCTAATGGTTTTGAAATTTAACGGTGAGGAATTGATACACCAAGAGCCCGATATATTGATGGCGCCTTCATATCGCAATGAGAACGGGCCAGCCATTCTCTGGCGAAAAGGCGTTGAGTTTAATTTTGGCAATGGATTGCGTGCCCACGGTTTTGCAGCAATCAGGAAAACGGCCAGCACTTCTTTTGCAGGATTTTCCTTATTTCGTAGAAATCGTCTAATACAGGGAAGCGGTGATGAAGGTTATAGGCCTGAGACTATTTTTGGAAAACCCAACAGCTTTGTTTATCAGCGTTTATTTGGCGAGCTACATCTTGAAGGGTTTGAGGTAAGCCATACAAAAGATGGCTTACAGTGGGATGAGAATGAGGAGCCATTTTTAGAGCTTTTAAAGGAAGAGTTGTCGAAGCCCGAAATTCCCCTTTTGCAGCAAGCACGAGAATACCGCGTGCAGCCCAGACAACTCGATCTTAGGCGGGGAGCGGAAGGAGCTTTGTCGCATACTTCTGATGCTATAAAGAACTATGTGCCTCCTGTGTTTTTAGCTCTAAGCACAGAGCCCCCAGTACAAACGCCTTCTGATGATCTTTCACAGTCAAGCATAGCATCTCGAAGAATAATTGACGTTGAGCTACAGGGCAAGCCATGGCGAATCGTAATAGAGTTGTCAGATGATCCTGCCATTGGAGATTGGCTTGAGATAAACGATCAGATCGCGAAAGAGCGAGCACAGACAGGCAATACTTCGCGCCGAACTATAGGCCTTCGTCTTTCCCTGAGGCATCCTTTTATGGAGCGATTTAGTGGCGTTGACCCAGACCAGATCGAGCCACTTTTGCGCGTTGCAGCAGCACTGGGACTTGCAGAAGTGGCAGCCCGTGAAAGCGGCGTTAGATATGCTGGGACAGTGAGGCGTAATGTGAACGAGCTATTGCGAAATGCCTTATGGCGAACTTAGTTTTATAGAGCTATTTATGCCGGGGAAAAATATCCCTAACGAAGAAATAATTCAGATAGTAGGTAATGCTGATAAGGGCTTGCAGCCATGGCAGCCTGCTGTTGGTCCAGAAACAATTGAGCTCCTGCAGAGATCTCGCTTGTCCTATGAGAGCCAGCGAAGTATGCGTGACGAGGCAGTTGCTATCCTGCGGAAATGTGTTACGCCAGATGGAAGAGGAGGAGATGAGACTGGACTTGTCGTTGGATATGTCCAGAGTGGAAAGACAATGTCTTTTACGACGCTGGCGGCTCTTGCGCGAGATAATGGCTATCCTTTAGTTATTGTTATAGCAGGAACAAGCACTCCACTGACAAATCAATCGAGGGAACGGCTTAGACGGGATCTCCGATTGACTGAGCGAGATGACCGTAAGTGGCTTCACATCCACAATCCGAGAGGGCAGGAGAACGCGCGGACTCTAACAGATACGCTTACGGATTGGCGTGATCCAACAGTTCCAAATAATGAAAAAAGGACCGTGCTTATAACGGTCATGAAACATCACAGGCGTTTGGATCACCTCATCAATGCGCTACGAAATATTGATTTAAGTAATGTGCCTGTCTTGCTCATTGATGACGAGGCGGATCAGGCTGGACTTAATAATCTAATTCGACAAGGAGATGAAAGCACAACCTATCAGCGGCTATGTACCCTGAAAGGAGGCTTACCGATTCATAGTTTCCTGCAATACACAGCTACTCCTCAAGGCCCCTTGCTGATAAACATTATTGATGTGCTATCACCGGGCTTTGCTGCTGTTTTGACACCAGGGGCAGATTACGCTGGCGGGAGCGATTTTTTCATGGGAAATGACAGTCCCGTGAGGGATATCCCATCAAGTGAAATTCCAACGCAGATAAATCCTCTGCATGAGCCTCCTTCGAGCTTGCTTCATGCGCTTAGACTTTTCTTCCTCGGAGTAGCGGCAGGCTTGATGAGAGACGGAGGCCGGGGCAATCGATCAATGATGGTTCATCCATCTCAACGGACTCTTGGCCATAGACGTTATCATGATTGGATTGTTGCCATACGCGATAACTGGATGGGTATTCTTCATAATTCTGATGACCCCGACCGTATAGAGCTCATAGAGGATTTTCGCCAGGCATATAATGATCTACAAGAGACTATTCGGGGTTTGGAGCCATTTGATCAGCTTGTGTCTCGCCTATTACACGCCATTCGACGGACGGAATTGCATCTTGTTAACACAGCGCAAGGTAGAACTCCGCAGATCGATTGGTCAAGCGCATACTCTCACATACTTGTGGGCGGACAGGCTATGGATCGGGGCTATACAGTCGAGGGCTTGACAGTCACTTATATGCCGAGGGGGGTTGGAGCTGGAAATGCCGATACAGTACAGCAGCGCGCCCGCTTTTTCGGGTATAAGCGTCCATATCTGGGCTTCTGCCGAGTCTTTCTTGAGCCTGCGGTATCGCAGGCATTTCACCGCTATGTTGAGCATGAGGAAGATGTACGCCATCAACTGCTGACTCATTCCTCAACAGGCCGTCCCCTTAATGAGCTGCGGCGTGCTTTTCTTTTGACGCGATCTCTCCGCCCAACCCGGGACAGTATTATTGATATTGATTACGTTCGAGCAAGCTTTAGCGAAGGCTGGTTTTCCCCTAAAGCCCCCCATGATTCAGCACAAGCTATTGATGCTAACAATCTTGCCATAGAACGTTTTTTCCAGGGGATGACATTATCATCCGATGATGGGCATCCAGACAGAACAGAAACACAAAAGCATTTGGTAGCGCAAAATCAATCACTTGACCATGTCTATGAGAAGCTGCTGACAGAGTTGAGATTCTCTCGCTTGAATGATGCACAGAATTTCTTGGGGGCATTAGTTATTCTCCGCAGATACCTTAATGATCATCCGGCGGCAGAGTGCACTATTTACTTGATGAGCCAAGGTGATACGCGTTTTAGAACATTAAATCAGCAAGATGAGATTCCAACTCTTTTCCAGGGCGCGGCTCCCGTAAATCCTCCTGAGCGACGTGGAGAAGTTTATCCTGGTGACGGGCAAATTCGCGCAGAAGACGGAGTCTCCATCCAAGTTCATAGACTGGATCTAAGCGAGCAGGGTAGTAAAGAAATCCAGTATCGTAATGTCCCGAATATAGCAATATATATACCGCGAGAAATGGGGGGAGATGTAATCATACAAAACCAGGGCAGCTTAACGGAGCTGCACTAATGAATGAACTCGTTCTCCTGTTTAATGGCCTCCAAACACCCTCAAGTGGCTCTGATTTTCCTGAGACATTCAGTGGCATACAAATCCCCAGTCGCCCTTCATGGCATCTATGTAAAGACCGATACGGGCGTCCCGCGCTGCTGGTATCTATTCCAACTGAAGGATCGAGAATTAATACCCCGCCAAGTATTGCTCTGGAAAATCTAAGGGTTGAGCACAATATTCAGTGTCGAATAGCTCAAGCCAAGAAACAAGGAGATATTATTATAAGGCACTTCTCCATTCTCCAGTGCTTATCAGATGAGAGAGCGCTACATGAATATTTTCTTTTAACAATGAGTGCGATTATAAAATCGCTTCCAGAAGCATTATCTGTTGATCAATTATCTGACACAGTTGATGTATTGGCTGATTTATTTCATACGCTTCAGCAAGCTCCAAAACAGTCAGTTCAGGGTCTTTGGGCCGAGTTGTTTGTGATAGCATTCGCCCAACTCCCAGAGGTAATGCTTCAGGCGTGGCATGATAACACCGATGAGCGGTATGATTTCAGCTTGGGGGCACAGCGCGTTGAAGTCAAAAGCTCTGGAGATAGGACACGCCGCCATCATTTTGCACTTGAGCAGGCTTATCCACCGACAGGCACTGATGTTTTGGTAGCATCAATTCTTGTTGAGCAAGCAGCAAACGGCATGGCACTCGGTGAATTATGGGACAAGGTAAGAGAGATTGCTGGCGCAGATTCAGATTTACTGCTGAAGGTGGAAAGTATCTGCATAAATGCTCTTGGAGCATCATGGTCAACAGCAAGGTCAAAACGGTATGATCGTTATTTGGCAGAGCAATCATTGCTTTGCTTCGATATCCGCTCTATGCCTCGCGTCTCTGAAGATCAGCCACATGGAATAACAGATGTTCGATTTCGAGCAGACCTTTCTTTTTCAAGACCTATTGATAAGTATTCCTATCGCGGCTTGGGACCACTTTTTAATGCATGTCTTACAGGATAGACTTGCTTTTGTTTTTTTTGAAAACTGATGAGCTTTTAATTATGCGTAATATGTTGGAGCATGAGAAATGAGACGTAAAGCTCCAGCATACGATTTATTTAAACCGTCTTCTGAGCTGTCATCATTAATTAAGAAGCGCACCAAAAGTAAAAATACATCCGCTGAATTAATCCTACGGCGTTACGTTTGGAAGCTTGGACTTCGATACCGAATACATGTCAAGAATCTTCCGGGCAAGCCGGATTTGGTATTACCATCTGCGAAGGTGGTAGTATTTTGTGATGGGGATTTTTGGCATGGAAGAAATTGGGATAAGCTGAAGAAGCAATTAAGGAACAGAAAGAATTATAAGTATTGGATTTCTAAAATTAAGTACAATATCGAAAGGGACATTTTACAGGAGAAAGAGCTTAAAGGTATGGGGTGGCGTGTTCTGCGCTTTTGGGAAACAGATGTTTTGAAAAATCCTGAGTTTTTTGCATTGAAAATTTATGAGATCGTAAGATCAACAAAATAATGAAGACTCAAGGAAGCTTACATGAATAGGAAGAGACTATAATTTGCAAACATATTGGCAATTGTCAGATAATGTCGGGATATCAAATTCCCTCTTTCATGCCGGAAGGAAGAAACGATTCTTTGCTTGCAATGATAATTTCTTGTCGTCGGATTCGGTATTTGTTTGTCTCGCAAGAGTGTCTTCCATCTTCTTACCCCTCAAGTACTTGCCGAAGGGTTTTCAGGAGGACATCCGGAGAAACCGGTTTTGAGAGGAAGGTGGGGCTGTCATCGAATAAGATACCACCGGTATTAATGATATCCGGGGCATAACCACTCATGAAGACTGCCTTCACATCGGGGGAAATCTTTTTTATTTCTTGATAAGCCTCCCTCCCGTTTTTCCCCGGCATGACCATATCTAATAAAAGGACATGTATCCTGTCCCTGTTCTCCATGAATTTTTCCACGGCATCCTGCCCGTTTGCGGCCTCTATGACCGCATAACCGTATTCCTGTAGTATCCCTCTCATGGCTTCCCTCACTTCCGCCTCGTCTTCTGCCAAAAGTACGGTCTCGGCGCCCATGGGAAGAGGGGCCGTCTCCCCATGCTCCAGGTCTTCAGCCTTTTTGTTAATGAGCGGCAAGTATATCTTGAATACCGTTCCTTTTCCGGGTCCACTATGGACTTTAATATAGCCATTATGCTGTTTGACTATTCCGTAGCTTATCGCAAGTCCGAGGCCGGTGCCTTTCCCCGTTTCCTTGGTCGTGAAAAAAGGTTCAAATATCTTTTTGACAGTTTCTTCATCCATGCCCGCGCCGTTATCGGCCACCGAGATCATGGCATATCTGCCCGGCAAACCAAAGCCATGTTTCCTTATGAACTCCCTTTCTATCTCCATGTTCCCTGTTTTGACAACAAGTATTCCGCCTTCGGGCATGGCATCGCGCGCATTTGTGGCAAGATTAAACAACACCTGTTCTATCTGGTTCGGATCTGCCAGCACTGTAAGGTTTTCGCCCGCACATTTGATTCTCAGTTCGATGGTTTCGCCGATAAGTCTCCGCAGGAATTTTGCCGCATTTTCGATGGTCCTGTTAATGTCCGTCTCTCTTAAGGTCATTACCTGTTTCCTGCTGAATGCAAGGAGGCTTTGCGTGATATTCGCCCCCCGCTGTGTTATTGAAAGTATCTGATCAACGTAGTGCAGCAGCGGATCATCCATCTTTGTTTTTATTTTTAACAGATTTGCATAGTTTATGATTGCAGTGAGTATATTGTTGAAATCATGCGCGATCCCCCCTGTCAGTGTCCCGACAGCCTCCATCTTCTGGGCATGTCTGAGCTGTTCCTCAAGCTTGCGGTGCTCCGTGATGTTCCTGACGACTTTAATGACGTTAATTACTTCCCCTTCGTCGTTTTTTACCGGGACTGTCCTCATTTCCCACGTCCTGCCGTCAGGTGTTTTTATCTCCGCGCTTTCCGGATTTTCCGTAAGGAACGTCTTTTCTACCGGACAATTTTCACACGGACTTGTTCGTTCATGCCGCAATGTATAACAGTAATGGCCGTCAGGAGATGACGTATCCATTTTTAAATCCATAACGGCTGAATGGTTTGCCCAGATTACGCTGAAGTCCTTCGCCTGTAAAATGATATTGTCGGGGATGGCGTCCAGGAGCGCCTTAAATTCCTGCGAGAGTTTTCTGAATTTTGTTTCGTTTTCGGCAAGGGCGTCCTCCATCCGGCTGCGTTCGAGTATCTCCGCCTTTAATTGCCTGTTCGCCTGGTTCAGGTCCGTGGTCCTTTCCGTCACACGATTTTCAAGCTCCTCATACGCCGCTGACAGCTTGTCTTCTGCAAGCCTGCGGGCGATTATGTCGCCGTTTGCCTTTCTATAAAGGAAAAAAACCGACAGGCCGATAACCACGCAAAGCGCCATAATGATGTAACCGGCGGTCCTTAACAGCGGATTGATAAGTTTCTCGGAAATTGCCCTGATGTCCCAAAGATAGATAAAATTCCAGCCCGGACTATTTGTAATTTCCATCTGATGGACCATGTACGTCACGCCCGATTTGTCAACGGCATGATCGGCATCTTTCCTCGTTATACCTGTCCATCCCCAGGGCCCTTCGCCGAATTGTTGTGTCTTTGCAATCTCTGACGCTTCTTCGGGCGGGATCTTCCATAAGACGTGGTAAAGCCACTCATTGCGGTTGGATGCGAAAATTATGCCGTGAGGGTCGGTCATAAGGAATATCCCATCGGATATTCTGCTGAATACCTTTTCAATGGGCCCGATAGATGCCTTGATGACAAAAACCCCTGACGGACCGTCAGCCCCGGCGCTGTAAACCGGATGGCTGGTGTAAATTCCACGCTTTTGGGACGTAACTCCGAGCGCCATATAAACTGCGGCAGAGCCTGCCATTGCCTGCCGGAAATAAGGGCGGAATGAATAATTCCTGTCTACAAAACTGTCCGGGGCGTCCCGGTTGGATGAGGCGATGGTATTGCCGTCCCGGTCCATCAAATAGCACACATCCACGTCAAGTGAGCTCCGGAAGTTATCAAGGACAGTGTTTACTTCTGCGAGGCTGTTTTTATTTTTGCCCGTGAGAGATGTTTGCAGTATCTTCAGGCCCGCTGCCGCCCTGGCAGCCTTCTGATATTCGGTCAGTTTCGATGATATTCGGTCTACGGCGATTTTTGTGCGACCTTCCGCCGCTTGATAGGTATCACTGAAGGCATATTCTTTTAAGGAAGAATAGTAGAAATATCCACCTATGGCAGTTGACAATAACGACAACAGCGCCAGGATCAGTATGATTATTCGAAGTCTGATTTTCTGCCCTCCGGATTAAGTATCTGTCCGCCCTGCAAAATCAGAATTATGACTTGTTACCGATTATGATACCTATAGTATGCCCGCATTTCAATCAGCCCGGAGGGATCATACTTTTACACGGCTACGCAGAGGCGGTTCGCGAACCGCCTCTACTTCTTCTGCGACAGGTACTTTGCTTCCTCTTTCCCTTTTTCTTCATTCACGAGAGATAATAATATCCCTCCGGCTATAAACAGAAGAGAGACGGATGTGATGCCCACCCGTGAGGCTATTTCGTTGCTGTGACCCATCGACCTTACTATCAGGCCGGTCCCGCCCATCAGCACCGGTCCTATTACCGCGGCGAATTTGCCGATCATGTTGTAGAAACCGAAATACTCCGCTGATTTTTCAACGGGGATTATCCGCGCGAAAAATGAACGGCTCAAGGCCTGGATGCCGCCCTGGACGAACCCTACGGTTATCGCAAGGATGTAGAATTCATTCCTGCTCTGCATGAAAGCCCCCCATATGGAAACGAACAGGTATACGGCAATTGCGATGAAGATGGACTTTTTTGCCCCGATCTTCCCGCCAAGATAACCGAACCCTATGGCACACGGGAAACCCACAAACTGGGTGATAAGCAGGGCCACTATCAGATCATTTGACTGCAAGCCTATCGACATTCCGTAATCGACCGCCATTACTACGATTGTATCGACGCCGTCAATGTAGAGCCAGTAAGCAAACAGGAAAAGAAAGATGGTCTTGAGATGGCGGATCTCGTGAAAGGTTTCCTTCAGTTGGGCAAGGCCGGCCCTGATCGCGCTGATGCCCGCGGCCTTTGAGCTCACCGGCTCTTTTACAAATACGAGCAGCGGGATTGAGAATACTGCCCACCAGACGCCGACTGAGATAAAAGAGACCCTCACTGCCTCCTGAACGTCCGCAAATCCGAAGGTCTCAGGCCTAAGGGTCATCCATACATTCATCGCAAAGAGGATGCCGCCGCCAAGATATCCGAGGGAGAAACCGAGCGCCGAGACGGAATGCAGCCTTTTCTCTGACGCTACAGCGGTTATCAGGGAGTCATAGAAGATGTTCCCTCCCGAAAATCCAATGACCGCGAAGATATACAAAACAATGGCGGCCGGCCAGTTTCCTCCTGAGACCAGATAAAGGGACAAAGTCATCACGACACCCATATAGGCAAAGAACATGAGAAATTTTTTCCGTGAAGTCCCTTTGTCGGCTATGGCCCCGAGTACAGGCGCGAGAAGGGCGACCGTGACGCCCGCGATGGAATTTGCCAGCCCTAATCTGGCGGTGCTTACCGAAGTGTCGGAGCCGACGCTCCAGAACTGTTTGAAAAAAATGGGGAAGAAACCCGCCATGACCGTCGTTGCAAAGGCCGAGTTGGCCCAGTCATAAAGCGCCCATCCGATTGTCGCCTTCCTGTTGTCAGTCTGCATTGTTTACCGGACCGCATGATTATTAAATTTACGGGACGCCTCAATTATACTATTTGATATAATCTCAGTAAAGCAGGACAGCACTGCGGTTTTGTTAACCGGATGAATTATGGTATTCTCAGACATGCTGAAAAAGATGAGATTTCTGGGGGGCCTGTACATATATAAATTACAGGGCGCACTCGGCATGAAGCGGGCGGACATTATGCCGGTGATCAATGAATATTACAGGGACGACTTCAGGAAACTCGATAAAAGAGACATTGCCGTAATCCTTCCCCATTGCCTCATAAGCAGCAAGTGCCCCGCGAGGTTTTCAAAAGCGGACGGGATACTCTGCAGCAAATGTACCCTTTGCGGGTGCGGGGAAATTTACAAAATCGCCTCACAAAAAGGCTATCAGTTCTACATCACCCCGAGTGTGGGTTTTACCAAGAGGCTTGTCGGCAGGAAAAAACTGAGGGGCGTCATCGGTGTCGCCTGTGACTACGAAATCGACAAAGGGATTGCCTCCGAGAAAATTACCAACAACGGTGTAGTGATAGAGAGCCGAAGGATCAAGACCCAGGGGATACGGCTTGACGTGTACGATTGCATTCAGAACAATGTCGACTGGGGAAAGATCAAAGAACTCCTTTAGCGTCATGCCCGATGAAATCAGGCTCCTGAAGGCGGAGATAAAACGCCTCCGCAAAAAAATGGCGGATATTGCCCCTTCGCTTGAGGCCATGCTTAAGCTGCGGGGTTTCAGGATTTATAAAAGGGAACCCTCAGAGGACCTGCTCCTGCCTCAAAAAAGATATTTGAGTCCCTATCTTGAAAAGCTCAGGAGGTACTCATTCAGGCTGTTCCTTCGTGATGTCATAAAGCGCCAGGACTTTTTCACTATAGCAGAGGTCACGAGATACGCAACGGAGGAAGTAACGTCGCAGTATGTCGATTTCCTTTTAAAGGCCGGCGTTGTCGAGCGAAGCGCCGGAGGTTATCGCGTAAGAAAACGCCCGGTAAAAAGTTTCGGGGAAACGCTTGAGTGGTTCGTCGCAAGACTTATTCAAAGAGAATTCGAGACTGAAGCCGTGTGGGGAGTGAAATTCAAAAGGCCGAAGGTAGGCGGCGATTACGACCTCATAGCGAAGGTCGAGTCTTCGGTCCTCTACATGGAGATCAAGTCCTCCCCGCCGAAACAGATATATGACCGGGAGATAACCTCTTTTTTAAACAGGGTGGAAGACCTCAATCCCGATATAACCATATTCTTTGTTGACACCGAGCTCCGGATGAAGGACAAGATCGTGCCGATGTTCGAGGCCGAGCTGCAGAGGCGTTACGAAAGGCCCGCGCCGGTAGAGCGGATCGTTAAGGAGCTATTTCATATAAACGGGAAAATCTTTATAATAAACTCGAAAGACAGCATCGAGTCCAACATCGCGACGGTGCTGTCATTTTACTGGAACAAAAAGTGAGTCTGAAGAGCTCAAAAGGAGTTTGACATCAGTGGGAAAGACTATCTGTGTAATCTGTGCATGGAGGGAGACCTGCCAGAAGAAATTTTCGGTAAGCGGTAATGATACAAGGTGTGTGGATTTTGTAAAAGACCTCTCCATTAAAGAGGACCCTGAATAGCAGGCAACCATCTCTCATCACAGGATATTTGCAATGAAAGGCATCATAAAGGCGCTGGGGCTTGTATTCGGCGACATCGGCACAAGCCCGATTTATACTTTAACTGTCGTATTTATTCTTCTTGAACCGACCCCTGACAATATTATTGGTGTTCTCTCCCTCATTGTCTGGACAATGATGGTCCTGGTTTCGCTGCAATATACATGGCTGGCGATGAGCCTTAGTATAAGGGGCGAAGGCGGTACGATAGTGCTCAGGAGCGCCCTTACATCGCTGCTTACACCCGGCAAAAAGTCCGTTCTTGTTTCAGTCCTTGCATTTGTGGGGGTTTCTCTTCTCATGGGAGACGGTGTGATCACGCCTGCAATCAGTATCCTAAGCGCGGTTGAAGGCGCTGTGCTGATACCGGGGTTTGAAAACCTCTCGGAGTCGACAATCATACTCGTATCCATGCTTATAGCTGTTGTCCTTTTCAGTTTTCAGAGCAAAGGGACGGAAAAGGTCGCCGTTGCCTTCGGCCCGATCATGTGTGTGTGGTTTTTGTCGCTCGGATTATCAGGGATAATATCGATCTCCGAATCCCCGGAAGTGCTTTACGCGATTAATCCCTATTATGGAATAAATTTTCTCTTGGAAAACGGCTGGAAAGGATACATTGTGCTCGGTGAAGTAATCCTTTGTGCAACAGGGGGTGAGGCGCTTTTTGCTGACATGGGGCATCTCGGGGGCAAACCGATCAGGAACGCATGGTTCGGGGTTTATGTTTTTCTTGTTCTGAATTATCTCGGTCAGGGATCTTTTCTACTTAGGCATCCGGAGGCAAAGAACATCCTCTTTGAGATGATATTCCATTATGCCGGGCTTCTGTATGTTCCATTCCTCCTGCTGAGCATAATGGCAACGGTCATAGCCTCCCAGGCAATGATCAGCGGAATGTTTTCAATCATCTACCAGGCCATGACTACAAGGATCATGCCCCTTTTTAAAGTGGCATACACTTCTGTAGAAAGGAAATCACAGATTTATATCAGTTCGGTAAACTGGCTGCTGCTCATAGCTGTGTTAACGGTAATGCTGGTGTTCGGCAAGTCGTCAAGACTCGCGGCCGCATACGGTCTGGCAGTCACGGGAGACATGACCATTACAGGTATTATGATGACGTATATTTTTTATCTCAAGAAAAAACCGTATCTCTCCCTTTTGTCACTCTTCATTGCCGCTGTTGATCTGCTTTACTTTTCCGCCAACTTCCACAAAATACCCCACGGCGGGTACTGGTCTATAATTCTGGCTTCGGTCCCTCTTTCCATGATATTCCTTTATACACAGGGACAGAAGAGACTTTACAGGGCCATGAATTTTATGTCCTTTCAGGAATTCATTCCGAAATTCAAGGAAGCCTACGCAACATCTCCCAAAATAAAAGGCACCGCTCTTTTTCTCATACGCGACGTCAAAAATATCCCTTCTTATATTACGCAGACAATGTTTTCTCACGGCATCATTTATGAAGACAATGTCTTTGTTTCCATATCCGGCAGAAACGATCCATTCGGGATTACAGGATTTTACAGGGACGATATGGCCTTCGGTCTCAGGTCCTTCGAGATACAGGCCGGGTACATGGAGGTCATAGCCGCAGATGATATTCTCAGGGAAGCGGGGATAGACGAGAGGGCGGTTTATTACGGCCTTGAGGACATATCAGCCAAAAACCCTGCATGGAAGGGGTTCTCTCTGATCAAAAGGGTCATGCCTACATTCATAAAGTTCTATGAATTCCCGCCGGAGAAACTGCATGGCGTTATAACAAAGGTGAATATGTAACGCTTATTCCTCAAGCTTCCGGTGCTTTTTATTCTCATACATTAATTCATCGGCGCGGGACATAAGCTCATCAATGGAGGAAGGCCGTTCGGGATCAAAATGTGCAAAACCCGAGCTGACCGACAGCTTGTATTCCCGCTTCTCCTGTTCGTTGAAGGTCTTCAGGTTGTCATGAAGGTGCCGCATGACGGCCCTTTCGAGGCCCGCGCCGTTATGGTCGGTTATGAATACGGTGAACTCGTCGCCTCCCATCCGGGCGATTATATCGGCGGCGCGGAAGGTCTCTTTGAGGATTTTTGCCATGTCCATCAGCGCCTGGTCCCCTGCCTTGTGTCCAAACCTGTCGTTTATCGTCTTTAAATTATTCAGGTCCATGAAGAGAATGGAGAACACGCCTCTGTTCCGTTTGGCGATTTCGTACTGCTTTTCGGCGAGGGTAAAGAACCCCCAGCGGTTTAGAAGGCCGGTGAGCTGGTCTGTCACGGATGCCTTGAGCAGTTTCTCCTCCATCTTTTTGCGGCCGGTGATGTCCCGGATTGTGCCCGCGGAATGCCACTCTCCGTTTAACACGAAGGCCGATATCGAGAGTTCTATCGGGAAATTTGTGCCGTCTTTCTTTGTGGCGTTCAATTCAATGGTCTTGCCGATGACAATGCATTGCCCGGTTTCCTCAAACCCGGGCAGCCGCCGGTAATATTCATCCCTGGCCTTCCTGGAGACAAGGAAGGAGTGCAGCTCCCTGCCCATGACCTCTTCCTTTCTGTACCCGAACATCTTTTCAGCGGCATGATTGAAATAAGTGATAACGCCCTTGCCGTCTATCACGATGATGGCGTCCATGGAGCTGTCGGAGATGGCCCTCGCCCTTGCTTCACTTGCCTTAAGCACGTCCTCTGCGGTCTTTTGTTCTGTAATGTCCCGTGCGATTTCAACAACGCCGGTGTAATCGCCTTTATTGTCTTTCAACGGCGTTGCGCTGAAAAGGTAGTGGCCGTTCAGATTTTTCTCAAAGACTTCCGCGAAATGTTCCCTGTCGTCAGACAGTGCATTAAAATGAGGACAGTAGTCCGGCGGCTTCACGGTACCGTGTATGACGCTGTGGCACTGCTTACCGATAAGGTCCTCCCTTTTCATCCCCAGCTTTTCAGCCAAAGCTTTATTGGCTTTGGTGATTATGAAATGTTTGTCGATTACAGCTACGATGTCCGGGATCGCGTCGAAAGTCTGCTCCCACTCTTTTTTGGCATGAAAAAGTTTTTCCTGTACACGCTCCTGGACGTAAATGTCCTGTTTCAGTTCGCGGGTTTCCCTTATCAGGCCTTCAATGAGCCGGTTCTCATGGTCTTTATTTTTCACGCAAGTCTTTCCTATGTGAAGTATTCAAAATTGTTGCACAGTTTGGATTAAATAGCAATTGCCCGTGATATGGCGGGATGTCCCCGGATCAGGCGCAGGCGTCGTCCGCGTGGACTTTTTTGCCGGCCGCTTTGTCTCTTTTTTTCCATTCGTGCATGAAATGCGGATATGGTATCTTGGATATCACTTCCTCGACGGTCGTTGTGCCTTCCATTACTTTCTGCCAGCCGTCATCGAAAAGCGATTTTGTGCCTGATTCCCTCGCGCAATCCCACATGTCATCTATTGTGGAGCTCTTCGAGATCAGCCTCTTGAGCTTCGTATTTATCATCAATAACTCGTACACGCCAATCCTGCCTTTATACCCTGTATTGTTGCATTTGTCGCAGCCTGCCCCTTTATAGTAGGTCTTTGCCGGCGTAACATTGAATCTCGTCAATTCCACGGGGGGGAGGGTCTCGACCTTGCAGTTATTGCAGATCTTCCTGATCAGCCTCTGGGCGATGACGCCTGTGACAGCGGCGGTCACCAGGAACGGCTCCAGGCCGATATCTATCAGCCGGGAGATAGTGGAAACGGTATCATTGGTATGCACCGTGCTCAGGACAAGGTGCCCTGTCAGGGCGGCCCTCGCGGCTATCTCCGCAGTATCGAGGTCCCTGACCTCGCCGACCATTACGATATCGGGGTCCTGTCTCAGCACCGAGCGCAGGGCATTGGGAAATGTGAAGCCGATGCCGTCGTTTATCCCGACCTGTGTTATTTCGGCAAGCTTGTATTCCACAGGGTCTTCAAGCGTGACAATGTTTTTTGTCTCGGTCCTGAGCTGTTGAAGCACCGAATAAAGTGTTGTCGTCTTTCCGCTTCCGGTCGGGCCTGTGACCAGGAGCATTCCCTGCGGCTGACTGATGATATCGAGGAGGGGAGTCAGCAGGTAATCGGATATGCCTAATTGAGCGAGAGGGATCAGCCCCGTCGTAGGATCGAGGAGCCTGATGACGATCTTTTCCCCGTAAATAGAAGGCAAGGTCGATATCCTGAGATCGACATTTTTGTCCTGGAGGCGTAAAGCGCTCCTGCCGTCCTGGGGATATCTCCTGTTCGTTATATCGAGATTGGAAATGATCTTTATCCTCGAAATTACGGCATCCTGTATCTGCTTTGGATAGCTTTGTATGTTCTTCAGTATCCCGTCAATCCTGTAGCGCACCTGCACGCTGCCTTCGCGCGGCTCGATATGGATATCGCTTGCGTCGTATTTTACGGCATCGGCTATGAGCATGGTCACAAGCTTCACTATCGGCGGGGCCTCGCTGTCTTTGAATATGGACTGAAAGCTGACCGTCTGTGTATCGCTGACTTCTTCCTTGACAAATTCGACGTTGTCGTATGCAGGCAGCTCCTTGAGTACGTCCCATGTATCAGCGGAGGAGCCGTAAAGATGCTCTATAGCGTTGAGGATGCTGTATTCTGATGAGACTGCCACCATTACCTTGAGTCCGGTCTCAAATGAGATGTCCTCTATTGTCTCCCAGTCAAGGGGGTTGGCCATCGCTAACATCAGGCTCTTTCCCTTCATCTCAAGCGGCAGGACCAGCTTTTTCTCCGCGACCTCTTTCGGGACCAAAGAAAGCACCTCCGCGGAAGGTGAGTAGTCACTACAATCGACTAATTGAAGGGAAAGCTGTTTTGTGATGGCCTCGGCGACCTGCACGTCGTTAACATAACCCAGCTCGATAAGGACCTTGCCGAGCTTCTTGTTCCTGCCCTTCTGGGCAAGAAGGGCGCTGTCAAGCTGTTCCTGAGTTATCAGCTCAGCTTCAAGAAGTATTTCACCCAGTTTCTTCTTTCTCATACGGATTGCCTGCTATTAATATCGGTCAATCCGGGCGTAAGCTTGAGCCCTGGTTATTTATGAAATCGTGCCTGCTCTGCAGAAAAATCTATGAATAATAATGCGGGCAAAGGTCACAGGGGACTAACTACGGAGGATTTGGCGATGAATTGCTTTAGGGAGGCGCTCGTACTCTCGTTCTCGTCCATTTCGACGAATTTCAGGCCCGATTCATAATCGGGCTGCCCGATTATTGTCCCCATTAAATAAGACCAGACCGTCTCGCCTCTTAGTGAAATCTTGTCTGACTCTGACGGCAGACTGAGCTCATGACGGCCTCCGGTCGCCATGAGTTTCCGGGTCTTCAGACATATGCCGTCCGCGCTTATGTCTATGACCCTGACTTTTTCCGAGTCGTCAAGCGTGACCCAGCAATTATCGCAGGCTGAGCGGACATGTTTACGTCTTTCCGTGCCGGCGGCCTCAGGCGGCTTTATCACTTCCCTCCGGGGGACGTGAGTTTTTATCTCTTCACGGATTAATTCGGCTGCATGGGAGAGGAGCTCATCCAGAGAGGACGGATACTCCGGGTCGTATCGGGCAATCCCCATGCTGGTCAGAAGTTTATAACTCCGGCCGCCCTGTTCGTTGTAGATCTGCAGGTTTTCCTGAAGATGCCCGGTTATTATGTTTTTAATGTCCGGCTCGGTCGGTCCCTCAAGGAGGACAACGAATTTGTCGCTTTCGATACGGCCTATTATGTCGGCTTCACGGAAAGTCCTTTTGAGGATATTGGCCATATCGACCAGGGCCTGATCACCGGCCTCGCGTCCAAGCCTCTCGTTAATATCTTTCATGCCGTAAAGGTCCAGACAGAGCAGATACTGTCTTTTCTTGGTCCGGCTCGCCTGTTTGAACTGCTGTTCCGAGAGGGTGAAGAACCCGCGCCGGTCCGGAAGTCCGGTCAGGCTGTCGGTTATCGCCGTCTCCCTCAGCGTCTCCTCATTGCGCCTGAGATCAGTAATGTCCCTGACAGCCTCGACTATTGCCACAATGTCCCCTTTGGTATCTTTTAAGGGTGCAGCGGTAAATTCAAATACCGATAACCCTTTCCCGGTCTGAATGCTCTTTTCAGCCTTTTGGACAGAGCCGTTTTTAATGGTCAGGGCCGACGAACAATCCTCGCATGCGCCATCCTTTCCCTCATATGCCTTCCGGCAATATTCTCCTGCCATCTCCCCGAAGAAATTTCTGTGGACATTGTTCTGATAAATAATCCGGAGGTCTGAGCCATGAACGCTGATGCCCTGTCCCGTCGCCTCATAAATATCGGAAAGAGTGAGGCTGTTTATGAACTGATTAATAA
The DNA here is from genome assembly GCA_003599275.1 of Nitrospiraceae bacterium. GTDB lineage: Bacteria > Nitrospirota > Thermodesulfovibrionia > UBA6902 > UBA6902 > SURF-23. The sequence goes on from QZJG01000065.1 coordinate 34,470, forward strand.
CCCTGGTCCCTTTCTTCATTTTATGCCTCTGATTCCAAGTATAGCAGGGCCCCGGTAAAAAGCAAGCGGGCAGGGGCAGACGCCGCATGGGCCGTGGTAAGGCCCGATCGGACTCAATCCGTAACACTGTCCGCCCGACCTCAATTAGGTATTTGCGCAACCGCGCAAATTTAAATTATTTATACCCGCTATAAGAAAATGAAAAAAATGAAAAAAGAGTTGACATTGTGACGTTGTCCCATTATTGTTTTATATCAGCTTTTCTTTTAATTCCTTTGAACTGAAATGAGGGACCGTCGTCTTGCGGTATTTTATGCTTCGTGGCAGTTCAAAGAGAAAGGGGGTAAGGATACAAGCGGACATAAAAACTTCCTTTACGGAAATATGTTTCGCTCGGAACAGAATTAAAAATCAGGGAGGTTTATTTATGAGGGAGATTATACAGAGGAACGTTTTTACCAAACAATTTTTCATTGGACTGATGTTTGGCCTGACGACGTTGATATCGATGCTTCCAGTAAGCGCCAATGCAATTGTTGGTTGCTCTCCGGGGTCTGCTGAAATCTGCACCGGGAACAGCGGGTCTGAGATCATTGCCCCCGATGTCTCCGGCTGTGTCGAGCTTCAGGGCTCTCCTTTGGCCGGCAGCACGGTCATTCTTAAACAGGCCGGCGAATTAAACCAGACTACGACAACAGACGCCAACGGGTGTTATGAATTTCCAACTGCCGTATCGGGTAAAAAATTCAAGGTGCTGATCAAGGGCCCTGTGGCGCCTTAACAAACTGACTTAAGCTGAATATTCTTCTGAAAGATGAAGCGTTATATTTTTGTTGTGTTGCTAATAAGCGGAATAATTATTAGCGCATGTGACCACACCGGGTTGAAAGGGGAGCAAGAGCCGGGGATGAAAGAAGATGGAAGCGGTCGAATATGCATCCGCGATGCGGACTGTGAAAAAGATCACTCGTGCTGGTATAAAATTCCCCGAGGGCCGTTGCCCGGAATTCCGGGCTCTGAAGAAAACCCCGGAACGTGCTGGAGTAATGACATAATAAATCGCACTGAATGAAAAAGGAGGAGGTCATCTTATGAAAAAGTTGTTTCTGACAATTATTGCAGTCGCGGCTTTAACTGCCTTTATGCCGTGGCAGGAAGCATATGCTGAAAAGCCTGACGGGTGCAGCCTGCTCAACAATCCGGAGATCAGGGCAGGTATGAGTAATGCACTTGAAATGAAACTGATGGTGCAGTGCGGCGAGATATCGCAGGAGGAGCTGGACCAGCGCCGCAGCGAAGTGACGGGAGACTCATCAATAAAACCTCTCGGCGCAGACATCCCGGTCAGTAATCCGGCCATGGATACAGGCGGGACTACTCAGAGTGAATCCTCTATTGTAGTTGTCGGCAATGTTGTTTGCGCTGCCTGGAACGACAGCGGTGAGGGTTATGGGGCCAACGGCTTCAGCGGTTTTGCATCCTCAGGTAACGGAGGTCTTACCTTCACCGATCACGGACCCTTTCCCACCGGGACCGGCTCTGATAAAAACTGGGGCGATCCCAGTCTGGCTTACAGCGTAAGAGACAGCGCCTTTTATTATGCTGCACTGAGTGATCAAGGCCTTTCTTTGTGGAAATCCACAAACAGTTGCCAATCTTTCAGTTATGTAGGCCCCATACATGTCGGAAGCGGAGACGACAAGGAGTTGATGGCTGTTGATAATAACCCTTCCAGCCCTTATTACGGCCGCATATATGTCGGCTGGACCAATTTTTCACTCGGCGCCAATAGAAACCAGACAACGTATTCTAATAATGGCGGGGCTTCATGGTCTGCAGCCGTATCTTTACCCAGTTCAGGGGTAAACGGGCAGGGCATGTGGCCTGCGGTCGCACCGAATGGTGATGTATATTTCGCCGTGTTGAACCGGGCATCTTCCATTGGAGGTCTGCAGGACCAGTGGGTTTACAAATCCACTAACGGCGGCGTGTCCTGGACCAAAATGACCAATATCGGCACCGGCCAGTTGCGGCCCGAGAATGCTGCGAGCTCATCGGCTTGCGGGCGACAGGCGCTGAATGCGGACATTCGTAACCTGTCATCGCCGCAGATAGCCATCCACGCTGACGCTGCGGCCCCGGCCGGTTACGTGGTCCATGCCATTTATCCCTATGACTCGGACGGCGCCGGCGCGGATCAGTCAAATGTCTTCTACCGCAGATCGACCGACGGCGCTGTAAGCTGGTCAGCCGAAGTCAAGCTCAACGATGATGGGACCAGCAGGGACCAGTGGTTCCCTGCCATTGCGGTCAATTCAAATGGCGCGGTAGCGGCCTCCTGGTATGACAGGCGTCTCGATACGGGTAACGTGAATTTTGACCGTTATGCCGCAATATCAATGGATGGCGGCCTGACATGGAGCTCAAATGTCAGGATCAGCGACGTCTCCTCGCCCGTGTCTACAAACAGACCGCACTTCGACGGTCTGGCCACATGCTATCACGGCGATTACGATCAGGTGGTTGTCGATGCCAATAAGGTACATATATTATGGTCCGATGACAGACGCATCACGGCAACCGGCCCTAACCCGGACATGTACTATGACCAATTGACTCTCGGCGTTATCGTTCCTGATGTTTGGGGAAACATTAATCTGCAGGGTTCGCCTGTTGCCGGCAGCAAGGTCATACTTAAGCAGACAGGGGAGCTTAACCAGACTATAAAGACCGATTCGGGCGGGGAATATAAGTTCAATTCAGTTGTCCCCGGCAAGAAGTTCAAGATAATTATCAACGGCCCGGTTGTCCCTTGATTCTGTAATGTCCACCTCCCCGCTGTTCGAGATCAGGGGAGGTGGACATTTGTTTATCTTCCGATACCGGAACCATAAATATCTTTGCCAAAAAACTTTCGGCTAATTATACTATTCATCATTTAAGCTGGTCCCGGAATGCAAATCATCACTGCCATAGAAGACATGCAGGCATTGAGCAGCAGGCTCTTGTCGGAGAAAAAAAACATCGGCCTGGTCCCTACGATGGGGGCATTGCATGAAGGTCATCTGGGTCTTGTAAGGCGCTCAAAAGATGAAAACGATTTTACGGTTGTCAGCATATTTGTAAATCCGTCACAGTTCGGGCCGAATGAGGATTTCAACGAGTATCCTCGCGACACGGAAGGAGATTTGGACAAACTCTCTCCTTGCAAGGTTGACGCTGTTTTTATTCCCGGTGCTGATGAGATGTATCCGGAAGGTTTTTCCACTTCGATCAACATCGGCAATATCGGAACAATACTTTGCGGAGCGTCAAGGCCGGGGCACTTCAACGGCGTGGCAACGGTGGTCGCAAAGCTTTTCAACATTGTCATGCCCGGCAGGGCGTATTTCGGTCAGAAGGACTTTCAGCAGACGGTTGTTATCGGGAAGTTGGTCCGTGAACTGGATTTCGGCGTTGATATTGTTGTATGCCCCACAGTCAGGGGACCCGACGGGCTTGCGATGAGTTCGAGAAACGGTTATTTGAGCGATGAAGAAAGAAAGGCGGCCCCGATTTTGTATAAAGCGCTAAAGTTCGGGGAGGAGCTTATTGTATCCAATGGTATTGTTAATGCGGTATTAATCAAAGAGGAAATGCGAAAGCTCATTCACACCGAACCGCTTGCAGCCGCCGACTACGTCGAGATCGTCACCTTGGGCCGGCTTGAGGGAGTGGAGAAAATTGAGCTGCCCGTGGCAATATGTATTGCCGTGAAAATAGGGAAGACAAGACTGATCGATAATATTGTCGTGGAGAAAAAGCAGGTGGAGGACGTCCGTTGACAGAGCGCAAAAATGAGATACTGGAGCTTGCTTCCGGATTTGTCAGTCTGGCTGAACAACAGCTTGACACCGGGCATAAGACAATTTCAAAGGAGGCGGAAGATTTCCTCCTTAATAACGATTGGCCCGGCGGGGATAAAGAACTTGAGACCGCTGTAAAAAGGGCATGTATTATGTCGGACGGCCCGGTCCTTCAGATTGAGGATTTCGATCTGAAACAGGGGAAGGTAAAGTCCATCGGAAAATTCGTTGAAACCAGGCTGACGGGCTTTATGCGGAACATTAACCGGTTCGAAAAATTCAACCTTTACGATATGGTCATCCCCGAGGTCGAAAAGTCTCTCATATTGATGGTATTGAAAGAGACAAAGGGAAACCAGATAAAGGCCTCAAGGCTGCTCGGCATAAACCGCAATACATTGCGAAGCAAGATAAGGATCCTGAAGATAAAATTAAAAGATTTGAAGTAGGGGCGGTTTTGAAACCCGCCCCTGCAAGACCATAATTATTAAATCTTCAGCAGCACCATCCCTGAAACAGGGTCAATCTCCCTCTCGGCGGTAATTCCTTCCATCTCTATAATGACAGCTTCAAGCACGAGGAAGGTCTCTGATTTTTCCCTGAGGCATCCGACCTTGACCATGTCCTTCTTGCCAAAGGCGCCGTGGAAGTGGAGCTTCGGTCCATCCTTCAGCCAGAAGATGGTCCCAAGTCCGACGACCTCATGAATTTCCCCGAGCTGTTTCCACACAGGGACCGGTGGAAACTCATCTTTGTCCGGGCCGACGACGATTTTCCCTTCGCGCATCCCGCCGATGAGATAGAAAACTGCGGCCCTGATATTTTCTTTTTTTGCGATGTCCTCCAGGTTCCCGATCACATCTTCCCTGTCTTCGAATCTTGCGACAACTACCCGTCCTGTCCTGCCGATCTGGTATTTCATCATGCCTCCTTCGATATTTCAATAGCCTTCATTTATACCATAAGTAATTTTATTTTTTAAACTCATTAACTCCGCAAAAATCAAAGAAATTGATATTCCTGTAGCAAGCTACAGGGAATCTAATGTAAGGAATATATTTCATTTCATTCGCTCGCTTGCCTCCCCAGCAAGCTGAGGGGAATACACTCGCTATCCATTTGTTGACAACTGCCGTGATTTATGATAAAAACGTAGGTAACTAAATATCCCCGGGCTGCATATTTTTTAACAAAAGGAGGTGGCTGAATGAAATTTTTATCTGACGATTCACTTGATGAAGGACCGGAATCAATGGTTGCAATCGGCGATAAAAAAGTATCGCGCAGGGACTTTATGAAGTTTTGCACTGCGATGGCTGCCGTTCTCGCCTTGCCGGAGACATTTGCGGGCACAATAGCCGAGGCCATTGAGAAGAAGCAGAGGCCGTATGTCGTGTGGCTGGAGTTCCAGGATTGCGCAGGTGATTCCGAATCAATGCTGAGGGCCAGCAAACCGACGATTTCCCAGATAGTGTTAGATGTGATTTCCCTCGATTATCATGAGACGATTATGGCGCCCTCCGGGAAGCAGGCCGAGAAATCGCTCATGGACGTTGTAAAAAATCAGAAGGGCAAATATATTGCGATAGTCGAGGGCGCGATACCCTTGAAGGACGGAGGAGTCTACTGTTGCATCGGCGGCAGGACGGCCCTCGATATAGCAAAGGAAGTGTGCGGCAACGCCGCCTTTACAATCAATGTAGGTTCCTGCTCCTGCTGGGGAGGCATAGCCAGCGCGAACCCCAATCCCACGGGCGCGGTAGGCGTCGGAGAGGCAGTCCCCGGAATTACTTATGTAAATCTTCCAGGCTGCCCGATGAATGTCGAGAACGTAACGGCCACGATAGTCCATTATCTTACTTTCGGGAACCTGCCCGTACTTGACTCCCGTCATCGTCCTTACTTCGCGCATGGAAAGACAGTGCACGAGAACTGCGAACGCAGGGCGCATTATGACGCGGGGCAGTTTGTTCGCCAATGGGGAGATGAGGGACACAGGCAGGGGTGGTGTCTCTATGAGATGGGCTGCAAGGGGCCTGTTGCTCACTTTAACTGTCCCTCTGTCAGGTGGAACGGCGCAACGAGCTGGCCTGTCCAGGGAGGACACGGCTGCATAGCCTGCGCCTCCGACCACAACTGGGACGTGGCGTATCCGTTTTACGGCAGGCTTCCCAAGGTGCCGGGATTCGGCATTGAAAGCACAGCAGACAAGATCGGCGCGGGACTTGCCGCCGCAACAGCCGCAGGTCTTTTGGTACATGGAATCGGCAGGGCAATATCGCCCAAAAAAGATAAGGAAGAGGGAGGTGAATGACATTGGCAAAAATAGTTATTGACCCAATTACAAGGATCGAAGGTCATCTCAGGATTGAGGCAAAGGTGGAAAACGGGAAGGTCGTTGACGCCTGGAGCTCGAGCACGATGTTCAGGGGAATAGAGATTATCCTGAAAGGGAGGGACCCGAGAGACGCCTGGCTTTTTACGCAGCGAATATGAGGCGTCTGAACAACGGTTCACGCAACCGCCTCGGTGAGAGCGGTCGAAGACGCATTAGGCATCACAATTCCCGATAACGCAAGGATCATCAGGAACCTTATTTCCGGCATCCAGTACGTGCAGGACCACGTTATCCATTTTTATCATCTGCACGCCCTTGACTGGGTGGACATTATAAGCGCTTTAAAGGCTGACCCTGCAAAGACGTCGGCGCTTGCGCAATCAATTTCCGACTGGCATAACTCAAGCACATCTTACTTTAAAGGCGTTCAGGACAAGTTGAAGGCATTCGTGGAAGGCGGCCAGCTTGGACTTTTTGCCAATGGCTACTGGGGACATGCTGCATACAAATTGCCTGCAGAGGCCAATCTGATGGCAGTCGCGCACTATCTCGAGGCGCTGGACTGGCAGAGAGAAGTCATAAAGATGCAGGCGCTGCTTGGCGCGAAAAACCCTCACGCTCAGACATACCTTGCCGGAGGGATGTCCATACCGATTGATCCCAACAGTCAGAATGCGCTGAACGCAGGAAGCATCGCCTTTATGAAGAAGGTCGCGGGGGAGGCCCATGCCTTTGTCGAGAAGGTCTACATTCCCGACCTTCTGGCGGTTGCGTCTTTCTATAAGGATTGGGCCGGTCATGGAAGCGGCGTCGGCAATTATCTCTCGTACGGACAATTCCCGAACGACAATGAGAGCAATACCGCCAACACATGGTTGCCGCGTGGCATAATCCTGAACAGGGACCTCTCAAGGGTGCATCCCGTGGACCATAGCAAGGTCACGGAATATGTCACTCATTCATGGTATGAATATTCCGACGGCGATGAAAAGGCAAGGCATCCGTGGGAAGGCGAGACAAAGTACAAATACACAGGTCCCAAACCGCCTTATGAGTATCTGAATACGGATGAAAAGTATTCATGGCTGAAGGCGCCGCGTTACGACGATAAAGCGATGGAGGTCGGCCCGCTTTCGAGGATGCTCGTGGCCTACGCATCCGGACACAAGAGGGTGCAGGAGGTAGTAAACCACGTCCTTAAGACATTGGGGGTCGGTCCTGCTGCTTTATTCTCTACACTTGGAAGAGTCGGCGCGAGAGGGATCGAAACACTGGTCACGGCGGAGATGCTCCCGGTGTGGATTGACCAGCTTGCCGAAAACATGAAAAAGGGCGACCTCAAAATCCACAACGGTGAAAAGTGGGACCCGTCAACATGGCCTAAGGAAGCGCAGGGTTACGGTTTCTATGAGGCCCCGCGAGGCTCGTTAGGCCACTGGGTGAAGATCAAAGACGGCAAGATAGAAAACTACCAGTGCGTTGTTCCGGGTACATGGAACGGTTCGCCAAGAGACGCCAAAAACCAGAGGGGCCCATATGAAGAGGCCTTGATCGGGACGCCTGTAGCAAATGCCGAACAGCCGGTCGAAATCCTCAGGACCGTCCACTCGTTTGATCCCTGCATGGCGTGCGCGGTGCACGTGCTCGATCCCGAGGGCAACGAGGTGACGAGAATAAGGGTGAAATAGGAAAGGGGGTTGGATATGAAATACGAGAGGGGAAGAGTCTATACATGGGAGTTCCCGGTGAGATTTACCCACTGGATCAATTTTCTCTGCGTCCTGGCCCTTTCGGTTACCGGTTATTATGTGGGTAGACCGTTTATTCATGCCTATTCCTCAACACAGTACATAATGGGCTGGATGCGTTTCATTCACTTTGTCGCAGCTTACGCGTTCCTCATGAGCATTATCATAAGGCTGTACTGGTCGCTTGTCGGGAACAAACATGCGTGCATCTGCGAGTGGCTGCCGTTTACGGGAGAAAAGCTCAAAAGGGTGGCGGACGACATCAAATGTTATCTGTTCCTCAGTAAATCAAGCTGCCATGTCGGGCATACGGCCCTTGGAGGCTTGACATATCTCCTGCTTTTTCTGGTTTTCCTCTTTGAAGTATTTTCCGGTTTCGCCCTGTATTCGGTAAATCATTCCGGGGTCATCTGGGCGCTTTTGGGAGGATGGCTGAAAAGCATCATGGAGCTTTCGACCATAAGACTGTACCATCACCTCTTCATGTACGTGATTCTCGTATTTGCTATGGTGCATGTTTACATCGCGTGGTTTTCCGACAGCAGGGACAAGACCGGTTTGATGGGCTCCATCTTCACCGGTTACAAGTTTATTGCTGAGAAGGACATGAAGCAGTAACGGACTTGCGAATAAGTTAAACGCCCCGGCAAATCGGATTCGATTTCCCGGGGCGTTTTGGTTTGTTGTTTAAACTTCTATCGTCTGTTCTGCCCCGACCCTCCTGAAAACAACTTTGCCCTCTTCCATGCCGACCTCAACGGCATCGCCTTCACGGAAGGTCCCGTCAAGAAGTTTTGTGGCCAGAGGGGTGAGTATCTCTTTCTGGACCGCCCTCTTGAGCGGACGCGCGCCGTAGATCTGGTCGTATCCGATCTCTGCGAGGAAAGCCTTTGCTTTTTCGGTCAGGACGATGTTTACATTCTTGTCTTTCAGATAGCGCTTCATCCGTCCTATCTGTATATCTACGATGCTCATGAGCAGTTCTTTCGTAAGTGCGTGGAATATGATTGTCTCATCCACCCTGTTGAGGAATTCGGGCCTGAAGAATTTCTTCAGCTCCTCCATTACGCCCTTGCGGATTTGAACCTCTTCCGTCCATTCGGTGAGCATCTCCTGGATATGCTGGCTTCCAAGGTTGGATGTCATGATGACGACGGTATTTCTGAAATCGACCGTTCTGCCGTGTCCGTCGGTGAGTCTCCCGTCATCAAGCAGTTGCAGCAGGACGTTGAACACCTCTGGATTGGCCTTTTCCACTTCATCAAAGAGGACGACCGCATAGGGTCTTCTCCGTATCGCCTCTGTCAACTGACCGCCCTCTTCATATCCTACATAACCCGGAGGCGCTCCGATGAGCCTTGAGACCGTATGCCTCTCCTGATACTCCGACATGTCGATCCTTACCATCGCCTCTTCGTCGTCAAAGAGAAATTCGGCAAGCGCCCTCGCAAGCTCTGTTTTCCCTACCCCCGTAGGGCCAAGGAATATGAAAGAGCCGATGGGCCTGTTTGGGTCCTGTATCCCGGCGCGCGCCCTCCTCACAGCATCCGAGACCGCCTTTATCGCTTCGTCCTGCCCGACCACGCGGAGCTTCAGTCTCTCCTCCATCTTCAAAAGCTTTTCGACCTCTCCTTCCAGCATCCTGCTTACGGGAATGCCTGTCCATTTCGAGACAATCCGGGCAACGTCCTCTTCATCAACCTCTTCCTTGAGCAGTCTGCCTTTGTCCTGCTGCAGAAGCTTCCGGTTTTCCTCCGCAAGCCTTTTTTGAAGCTCAGGGAGCCTGCCGTACTTCAATTCGGAAGCCTTGTTGAGATTGCCTTCCCTTTCCGCTTTTTCGGTCTCGATCTTCGCCCGCTCGATTTCTTCTCTGATGGAGCCTATTTTCCCTATGGCCTCTTTTTCTCTCATCCATTGGGCCTTAAGGACGTCGCGTCTTTCCGAAAGTCCGGCAATTTCTTCATTTATCCCGTTGAGCCTCTCCTTTGACGCCTCGTCCTTCTCTTTCATGACCGCCTGCTTCTCGATTTCAAGCTGTCTTAATTTTCTTTCAAGCTCGTCAAGCTCTGTGGGCATGCTGTCTATCTCCATCTTCAGCCTCGATGCCGCTTCATCGATGAGATCGATGGCCTTGTCAGGAAGAAACCTGTCGGATATGTACCTGTTGCTCAAAACCGCAGCGGCCACAAGCGACGAGTCTTTTATCTTCACCCCGTGATGTACTTCATAACGCTCTTTGAGGCCCCGGAGTATCGATATCGTATCTTCCACATTCGGCTCCTGTATGTAGATGGGCTGGAACCTTCTTTCGAGCGCCGGGTCTTTCTCGATGTACTTCCTGTATTCCGAAAGGGTTGTCGCTCCCACGCATTTGAGCTCTCCCCTCGCAAGCGCGGGCTTGAGCATGTTTGATGCGTCGATTGCGCCTTCGGCAGCGCCTGCGCCCACTACTGTATGAAGCTCGTCGATAAAGAGGATGACGTTGCCCTGGGCCTCTTCAATTTCCTTTAACACCGCCTTAAGTCTTTCCTCAAACTCTCCCCTGAATTTAGCCCCGGCGACAAGCGCTCCCATATCGAGGGCGACAACCCTTTTGTCTTTGAGGCCCTGAGGGACGTCGCCCGATGTTATCCTCTGGGCAAGCCCTTCGGCTATAGCGGTTTTACCGACGCCCGGCTCTCCAATGACGACGGGGTTGTTTTTTGTCCTGCGCGACAGGACCTGTATGACCCTTCTTATCTCTTCGTCTCTTCCAATAACGGGATCGAGCCTGCCCCGCTTGGCAAGGTCCGTCAAATCCCGCGCGTATCTCTTGAGCGCCTGGTACTTGTCTTCGGGCGTAGGGTCGGTCACGCGCTGCGCTCCCCTTATTTCGCGCATCGCGGCGAGGATTTTATCATCCGTAACGCCGTGGCGCTTCAACAACTTTTCCGATCTGTTCTTTGTCTTGATGGTCCCAAGGAGCAAATGCTCAACGCTGACGTAATCGTCTTTTAAATGTTCCGCCTCCCGGAATGCGCCTTCAAAAACGTTTTTTAATTCCTGCGTGATGTACAATTGACCGACGGGAGAAGGACCGAGGACTTTCGTAAATTTCTCTATCTCGGCCTCTATCTCTTTCCTGAGCTCGGCGGCATTTATTCCGAGCGACTTTATGATTTCAAGCGCGATGCCTTCCTCAAGCAGCACATACATCAGATGCTCTGCGTCAACCTGCTGGTTGCCTTTTTGCTGCGCAAGGTCCTGTGCCTTTTGTATGGCCTCCTGGCTCTTCGTTGTAAATTTGTCTGTTCTCATTTTCCCTCCGGCATATATGACAGTTTGAACGGCTTAAACAGCGCAGGCCGTCTGGGGCCGCTTTCGTATCAGTCCTCATCAAAGGCGTCATTTATTTTTTTTTGAAATCTGCTTCTTATGTCCCTTTCGAGGTAGTCCATCATTTCCTCCATCTCCCTGTGAAGGGTTTCCATCCTGTGTTTCATCCTGAGAATGATGTCAACCCCGGCCCTGTTGACCCCGAGGTCCTTGGTCAGATTCAGTATAGTCCTGATACGTTCGAGGTCTTCCTGCGAGTACAACCGCGCCCCGCCGACCCTTCTCGGACGAAGGAACCCCTCTTTCTCATATAACCTCAAGGTCTGTGGATGGATATGAAACATTTCACAGACCACGCCGATCATAAATAAGGGACGTTTTTTATCTTCCATATTCCCCGGTCCAGGATTGAACTAAGTGCTTTTGTATGCCTTCTCCAATTCCTGGAGCGCCTCCTTCATTCCGGCGTTGACCGTCTTCGGAACTACTATTTTTATGACCGCAAATTCATCTCCCTTTATTCCTGTTTTCCTGTCCGGGATACCCTTGCCTTTCAGCCTGAATTTCTTTCCGCTGTCCGTCCCCGGAGGAAGGGTCATGGCGACAGTGCCGTCAAGCGTCGGGACCTTGATCTTCCCTCCAAGCACCGCCTCAACAACGGTAACAGGGATCTCTATGTAAATATCGTCTCCGTCTCTTTTAAAAAGGGGATGAGGTCTCACCGTCAATTCGATATACAGGTCCCCGGCCGGCGCCCCTTTAACGCCCGCCCCTCCCATACCTTTCAGTTTGATCCTGCTGCCTGTGTCGGCGCCCGGGGGAATCTTGACCTTTATGCCCTCAGTTGACACTGTTGTGCCGTTGCCCCTGCATGCCTTACAGACCCTTGTTATAATTTTGCCGCTTCCGTTGCAGGCAGGACAGGGCTGGCTCAATCTGAAAATCCCCCTGCTTTGCTTTACTGCTCCGGCGCCTTTGCACTGGGAGCACGTTTGAAAAGCCTCCGCTCCGCTTCCGCCGCAGGTCTTGCAGGAGGCCTCCTTTGTGAGGCTGATGGTTTTTGTCACGCCCCTGTAAGCCTCTTCAAGGGTAATATCGAGCGATGCGGACAGGTCGGCGCCCTTCAGAGGGATGTCCTCGTGTCTGAACCCGCTAAAAATATTTGAAAAGATATCTTCGGTCCCCCCGAAACCGAAATCAAAGCCGTGTGCCCTGGACCCCTCAAAACCAGGTCCTGCCTCGAACCCTGTCTTTCCATACTGGTCATATTCCGCCCTCTTTTTGGCGTCGCTGAGGACTTCGTAAGCCTCGTTGATTTCCTTGAATTTTTTTTCGGAGTTTTTGTCGCCCGGATTTAAGTCCGGGTGGTACTTGCGCGCAAGGCGGCGGTATGTCTTTTTTATTTCCTCTACTGAAGCGTCTCTCGGAACTCCGAGTGTCTCGTAATAGTCTTGAGTTGCAGCGGCCATTCTATGATCCCTTCTTTTCGTATTTTTGCTTCTATGAAATTTATCATATCAATTGATATGAATCATGTCAAGTTCATTGTGCCGCGTCGTTCATATGATGTTCTTACATTTTACAACTCATATAACACACATGATGGAACAAAGCAAGTTGGCATTAACCTGGTGCAAGTATAGTGAGAAGACGCTTGCTCCAAATAAAATTCATGAATAATCCGGGTAAAGGGAAAGACAAAAGATCAGAAGCCTGAAAGGGGAAGTTTTCTGTTCAGATATCTGAGGTGTCTTTTCAGGAACCTCAGCTCTGCAATCGTATCAACATCATACCAGAAGGGCAGCAGGAATAATTTCATCTCAAGCGGTTCTATATTGTCGAGGGTCTTATTCAGAACATTGGATGTATCCCAGGGAATATCCTGAAATATCCCGGGGATTATTTTATTTTTCGCCCCTATGAGATACAACCCTCCGTCACAACAGGGACCGAGTACGAAATCGTTCTTTTCGAGGGCTGTAAATGCTTTTTTTATGTAGCCTAAGGGAATGGTAGGACTGTCGCTGCCGATCAGGACTATTTCAGTGTAGCCCTTCCTGAAATGGTCTTTGAATGCATTAATGATCTTATCTCCGAGGGTTGCGCCCCGCTGGTTAAAACTTTTCAGTTTGTATTTCTTTGCAGTCTCCCTGAGAAAATCATGATTTTTCGCAGGGGCGCAGCCCAGTAACCTGTCCACATCCTTCAGCCGCGCGCACTGAGAAATTATTTCGGTCACAAAGGCCTTGTAGATTTCAGCAACCATTTCCGGTTCCAGGTCCGCCTGCAGTCTTGTTTTTACAGTTCCGGGGACCGGGGCCTTAACAAAAGTAATGAGGGCTTTTTTCACAATATGGATTAATTGATATCGAGTCCGGGGTTCCTGTTTAATTCATCGAGGAGCTTGTCAGGGTCTTTTGAGTTGTAGACCAGCAGGTTTTTGAATTGCCGGTATCCGTTCATATCGACGCTGATGAATCTTATGCCCGCTCCCGACTTATCGGTACGGACCACCCTGCACTGAAAACTGATTATGTTCGGGTTCGGTCCGGATTGCAGAATAAGTTTTAAAGTACACGGGTCGTTCACTACGGGAATAGCAGACGACTTGAGACACTCAAGATAAACACCGCTGAAACTTATATTTTTTGTCTTCCCACGATAAACAGCGTCGCCCGGCAAGTGCAGCTCGGCTTCAAGCTGAATGGAGAGTCTTGTATTTTTTCTTCTGTCCTCAGGTCTTTCCATTAACGTAATCTTTCCAGGGCCATCAATGAATCCCAAACAATATAGACGTAATAATAACAGCACATCCACATTTTTTCAATGAAAATGTTTGAAATGCCGCTGAGCGCCGGGCGGCTTGACCTGGAAATACATTATTCATTAGGAAGGATGAAGTGGAAAAGTGTGCTATATTATGAATTGAGACGATGAACCCCCTCGAAGTTTATAAGAAACTGCCGGGAAAAAACTGCGGCAGATGCCCTGCAAAGACCTGCATGTCTTTTGCGGTGCAATTTTCAGGAAAGATGGTCCCCGCTTCCGATTGCCCGGAACTTGACAGCCAGGCACGAAGCGAAATCGGGGCCATGCTCTTCGCCCCCGGTGACTGGAAGGAGAGGCGGCTGCAGGAATTGTTTGACGAGATTTCCGGATTAAATTTCGCCTTGATCGCGGAGGGCATCGGCGCAACAATTAAAGATGACGGGCTGAAAATTCATTACATGGGGAAAGACATTGCCGTGACCCGCTCCGGTTTCAGCGCTGACCTGAATATTTGGGACAAGCTCCTTGTCCTCATGTATGTAAAAACTGCGGGTAGCAAACCCCTCACAGGCAAGTGGGTCGCATTCAGAGAATTAAAAGACGGCTTTATCAGATCAGAAAGTTTTCATGAAGCGTGTGAACTCTCGCTTGCAAGGATGTTCGAAGAAAATCCGGCGGGCTTTATTCAGAGGCTGTCGGGATTAGGCGCAAAGGAGTCGCCGGGTTTTTCAGCAAAATACAGCCACGTAGTTTGTCCCCTGCCTAAAATCCCCTTTCTCGTGCTTCTCTGGCCGGGAGATGAAGAGTTCGGGCCGGATTGCAAGGTCCTCTTTGACTCGACAGTTACGGAATATATTGATGTCGAGGCCCTGCTATATCTCGGGATTGCGTTTGTGAGGGCCTTATAACTCTTTCCTGCCTTCTATGGATTTTGAAAGCGTTACCTCATCGGCAAATTCGATATCTCCACCGATCGGCAGCCCGTAAGCGATACGGGATATTTTTATTCCAGCCGGTTTCAGCGCCTGTGATAAATATTGTGCGGTGGTTTCACCCTTTGTATTGGGATTTGTGGCGATAATGACCTCGGAAATGCCGCCCTGTTTCACTCTTTCCACAAGTTCATTGATTTTAAGTCGTTCGGGAGTGATGCCGTCAATCGGGGAAAGCGCTCCGAGGAGGACATGATAAAGTCCGTTATAGATTTTTGTGTTCTCGATGACAATGAGGTTGCTCGGCTCTTCGACCACGCAGATGGTGTCCCTGTTCCTGCGGGGGTCCCGGCAGATGGAACAAACCTCCTCTTCGGTAATGTTGAAGCAGATCCTGCAGAAGCGGGCCTTTTTCTTTATCTCGATTATGGCATTTGCTATCGACATGGCCTCTTCCTCAGGCATCCCCATAATGAAAAAGGAAAGCCTCTGGGCGGTCTTCCTGCCGATGCCCGGAAGTTTGGAAAGTTCGTTTATAAGGTTTCCAACAACACCGTTATTCATAGAATAAAAACAATCCGCAGATTCCACAGATTAATAAAAAGACTTCTAAAAAAATCTGTGTTGATCTGTGTAATCTGTGGATAATAAATTCTGCTCATTATCCGAACATATTCCCCAATCCCGGTATATTCATCCCGCCGGTAAGCTTGCTCATGTCCTCTGAAACCATCTGCTGCGCGCGCCGGAGGGCTTCATTTACCGCCGCAACGATCAGGTCCTGAAGCATTTCCATATCATCGGGATTGACAACGTCACGCTCGATCTTTACCGATATGATCTCCATTGCCCCGTTTGCAGTTACAACGACCATGCCGCCTCCGGATGATGCCTCAACGGTCTTCTTTTTTGATTCTTCCTGTATCTTCCCCATTTCCTGTTGCATTTTCTGCGCCTGTTTCATAAGGTCGCCAAGCATTTTCTTCGACATATATCCTCCGTTCAAGATTAGGGTCAAGAGTAAAGAGTTACGTCAGGAACATCCGTAAAATTTTTATGCCTAACTCTTAACTCACAACTCTTTACTTTTCTATTCATTCTGTCTCTCCGAGCGGTTTTACATTTATCAGAGAACCATTGAAAATCCTTATCGCGTCCTGCACTAAAGGCTCGGAGAAGACCTTTTCCTTTACTTCGCTAATGTTTTTTTTTGTTTCTTTTTTGGGAAGCGAAAGTATTTTCAGTTTAATGCCGTGCCCGCTCAGCTTCCTGAGTATCCGTTCAATGACAGGGGCGCCTTTCTTTATCAAATCTGCAAACACGGCCATGCCGCCGTTTAAACCTATGGACATCTCCGTCGTTGTCAGCCCTAACAAGGACGCCTCCGCGAGTTTGCCTGAAAGGAGATGGTCTTCGGAATCGAGGTGTTCGAGCAGCTTCCGCCACAGTTCTTCCTTGTTCGCGACAACCGATTTTATGTCGGTGTCAAGCTGTGCTATCAGTTCCGTTTTTTTTTCTGCAGGTGGGACAGCAGATTTTTCAGAAAGCGTTTCACGTCCCTGTATGTCATCCTCCGGCTTCACCGTGGGACCCGGCGCTTTTTCCCGGACCACTGCCGGGGTCTGCCTTCGAATGTCGTAATCGGGGGCGGGGATGACGTTTTTACTCAGCCCCTGCTCCCCGTTGAACATTTTCATGACCTCTGTAATTGAAGTCATGCCTTTTACAAAGGATGTTCTCAGCAGGCCGAGTTCAAGCGTATATCTCGGATTTATCGCGTTCCTGACCTCTCCCTCAAGCCTGAGAAGCTCGGTAAGGAGCAATGTTAATTCTTCAATGCTGACAGTCGATGCGGTGTTCAGCAGTCTTTGCACTTCCTCCCGCGAAAACTCCAGGAGGTCTTCCGCGTCCCCGGTCACCTTTACGACGGCTATGTTCCTGAAATGCTCGACAAGCTCTTTTGTCAGTTGCCGCAGGTCATTGCCCCGGTCGGTAAGCTCCTTTATTATGGAAAGCGTACCGGATATGTCGCCCTTCAGAATGGTTTCTGAAAGGTTTGCGATGATTTCCGCGTCAGGCAGACCGAGAAGGGACTGAAGCTCCTTTTCCGTTATTTCATCACTGTAAGAGCATGCCTGGTCCAGAAGAGTAAGCGCGTCCCTCATGCTGCCGTCAGCGGCCCTCGCTATCATGTCCAGCGCCGCATCTTTGATATTGATTTTTTCAGCGACCGTAATCTTTCCGAGCTGCTCCCTTATCCTGTTCCTTGTGACCCTGCGGAACGAGTGGTGCTGGCATCTCGAAAGGATAGTGGCCGGTATCTTTTTGGGTTCGGTCGTGGCAAAGATGAAGACCACGTGAGGCGGGGGTTCTTCAAGCGTCTTCAGTAAGGCATTGAATGCCGAAGCGCTCAGCATATGCACTTCGTCAATTATATATATTTTATACTTGCCGCCTGACGGCGCATATTTAACGGTCTCTCTCAGCTCTCTCACGGCTTCAACACTGTTGTTGGAAGCGCCGTCAATTTCGAATACGTCTACAGAGGCCCCATCCGTTATTGCCTTGCAGCTTGGGCATTCCCCGCAGGGTCCGCTGTCCGTACTCTGCTGACAGTTCAGCGCTTTGGCAAGTATTCGCGCGGAAGAGGTCTTGCCGACCCCTCTCGGTCCGGAGAACAGATAGGCATGCGCAACTTTCCCGCCGGACAGGGCGTTCTTGAAGGTCTTAACTACCGTCTCCTGTCCTACGAGGTCGTCAAAGCCCTGCGGCCGCCATTTTCTTGCAAGTACGATATAGCTCATAATTTAGGAATTAGGGATCAGGGAGTAGGGGGTAGCGAACACGTCTTCACTACTCCCTATACCCTACCCCCTGTTTTAAAGGCCGGGCCTTCAGGTGATCCTGCGGCACCCAGGATAACCGCTTACCGTTGCTTCCTTCCGGACCTGGCGGGGTTTGCAGCATACTGTTGCACAGGGCCCGAAGACCCGACCCAAAATACAGTTGTTAGGGAATAGGGGGCAGGAATTAGAAAAAAGATTAAAAACTCCTTCACTTCTCCTGTCGTTTCACTAACAACTGACCTCTAATAACTAACAACTGTTCAATCTGAACAGCAGATTGAACGGAGAGGGAGGGAGTCGAACCCTCGAGACGGTATTAGCGTCTACACGATTTCCAGTCGTGCTCCTTCGGCCACTCGGACACCTCTCCAGTAAAGACAGCGATCACTAAACCCTGACTACTGTCGAATTTGTGCTGCGAAGATAAAGACCGTTTGCAGACGCAAATAATTTTGCAGTAGTTTAACATTTTTAAAACCGCTTTTGTATCCTCCGGACTTCAGTCTTTCGCACCCGGCTTACGCGCATTATTATTCATAAATTCGGCCATTGGGGTATAATTAACACGTGCCAACCCTTTATCTCATAGACGGCAACTCGTATATGTACCGCGCATTTTTTGCGATAAGAAACCTGTCCGCTTCGGACGGTTTTCCCACAAATGCCATATACGGCTTCACCAGCATGATATTGAAGATACTGCGGGAGAAAAAGCCGGAGTACTTTGCCATAGTCTTTGACACGCCCGCGCCGACCAAGAGGCACGAGGTCTATGAGGCGTACAAGGCGCACAGGCCAGGCATGCCTGATGATCTCAGGCGGCAGGTCCCTTTTATCAAGGAAATAATCCAGGCCTTCAATATCGAATCAATTGAAAAACCCGGGTACGAGGCCGATGACATCCTGGGCGTCCTCGCAAAAGAAGGCGAAGCAGAAGGGCTTGATGTTTATATCGTTACGGCAGACAAAGACATGTGCCAGGTCGTGAGTCCGAAGATCAGACTCTATGACACCATGAAAGAGAAGTTCACGGAGGAGAAGGACGTCATAGAGAGGTTCGGAGTCGGACCATCGCGCTTCCCTGAAATTATAGCCCTTATGGGCGATGTATCGGACAATATCCCCGGCGTGCCCGGTATCGGAGAGAAGACCGCGGTCAGGCTTTTGAAGGAGTTCGGCAGTCTTGAGAATCTGGTCGAGAATTATTCGAGGGTAAAAAACCCTAAACTCAAAGAGGCGATATCCCAAAACATGGAGAACATCAAACTCAGCAGGGAACTCGCCACATTTCATCCCGACGTGCCGCTGGACAAATCGGTCAAAGACCTGAGACCGGGGGAGCCGGACTGGGGGAAACTGCTAAGTTCTTTCCGCAGGTTCGGGTTCGGCAGTCTGCTCAAGCTCATACCTGAGACATCAGGCCCGGACAAAACCGAGTACATCGCAGTCCTCGATGCGGACGCTCTCGAAGAGGCCCTTTCGCCGGTCCGGGACGAGGTGACCGTTGATACGGAAACCACTTCGCAGTCCCCGATGACCGCGGAGCTTGTGGGCATATCGCTTTCACGGGAAGAGGGGAAGGCCTATTATGTCCCGGTCGCGCACTCATACCCCGGAGCTCCGGAGCAGCTTTCAAAGCGGCAAGTCCTCGACCGTATGAAAGGGATGCTCGAAAACCCTGAGATAAAAAAGACCGGGCACAACATAAAATACGACCTCATCGTATTAAAAAATGAAGGCATTGATTTGCAGGGTATAGCCTTTGATACCATGTTGGCCTCATATCTGCTGAATCCCAACAAGACCAATCACAATCTGGCTGATGTGTCATTAGAATACCTCGGGATCAAGAAGCTTTCATTCAATGATGTGATCGGCAAAGGAAGAAATTTCAGCGAGGTTTCCGTTTCCGACGCCGCGCGGTATTCAGGCGAAGACGCTGCAGTAACATTGAAATTGAAAGAGCATTTTGGCCCCAGGCTTGAAGATGAAGGCCTCTCAAAATTATTCCATGAGATGGAATTGCCCCTGATTGAAGTCCTCGCGGACATGGAAATGGCGGGCGTGAAGATCGACATTCCACTGATGGACACACTTTCCCGGAGACTCGCCAGTGAACTTGTGAGCATTGAGAAGAGGATATACTTTATCGCGGGAGAGGAGTTCAATATCAATTCGCCGAAACAGCTCCAGGAAATCCTGTTTGAAAAGCTCGGGCTCAGGACCTTGAGAAAGACGAAAACGGGATTTTCAACGGACGCTGATGTGCTTGAACAATTGGCCCTTGAACATGAGCTTCCCAGAGAGATCATTGAATACAGGATGCTGGCCAAGCTCCGGAACACGTATGTCGATGCGCTGCCGAGGACCATTAACCCAAAGACCGGAAGGCTGCACACTTCCTTCAACCAGACAATTACGGCCACGGGAAGGCTGAGCAGTTCGGAGCCTAACCTGCAAAATATACCGGTCAGGGGGGAATGGGGCACGAGGATCAGGGAGGCATTTATCGCAGATGAGGGGAACCTGCTTATTTCTTCGGACTACTCGCAGATAGAACTGCGCGTGCTCGCCCATCTGAGTCAGGACAAGGGGTTTATGGAAGTTTTCAGGCATGACGGAGATATCCATACAAGGACCGCAACAGAGCTGTTCGGCGTTTCCGCGGCGGAGGTCACCCCCGAAATGAGAAGGCGTGCCAAGACAGTGAATTTCGGCATCGTCTACGGCATCAGCCCGTATGGATTGAGCAGGCAGTTGGGGATCCCGCCGGACGAGTCGAGAGATTACATTGACACCTATTTTGCAAGGCACTGCGGGGTAAAAGAATACATGGAAAAGATGATTGAAGTGGCGACCGAAACCGGATTTATCTCGACTATTTTCAACAGAAAAAGGCCGATACCGGAACTCAGGAGCACGAACAAAAATACGAGACAGCTTGGGGAGAGGCTTGCGATAAACACCCCGGTGCAGGGCTCCGCCGCCGATATAATAAAAGTCTCGATGCTCAATATCCGGAAGAGGCTGAAAAAGGAAAGACTCAGGACAAGGATGCTCCTGCAGGTCCACGATGAATTGCTGTTTGAAGCGCCGGAGGAAGAGAAGGACATGATCAGGGCGTTAGTGAAGGAAGAAATGGAAAACGCGGTGACGCTCGATGTCCCGCTTAAAGTAGATATCGGCATCGGGAAAAACTGGGCCGGGGCGCATTGATCCTCTTACATCAATTCCCTGAAATCATGGATGGTCAGGAACTTCTCAGTCTTCTTCGGCTCCGCCTTTGAGCTTGCGCGCGCCTTGAACAGCAGGTACCTGATGCCGTACTCCTTCGCGGTCTTCAGGACGTCTTCGGTATCGTCGATGAAGAGGGAATGCTCCTTCTCGAATTTCAGCTTCTTCTCTGCCTTTTGCCAGAATTCGATGAACTCCTTCGGATGGCCTACGTCAAAGGAGCAGAGCACGTCATCAAAATATTTCCCTATCTGTGTCTTGTTGAACTTTATCTTCACCGTCTTGAAATGTGCGTTTGTCAGGAGGAATATCTTTTTCCTGTGCCGTCTCATCATCTTCAGGAAATCAATGACGTGGGGATGGACTTCTATAAGATGCCTTATCTGTTCCTTGAGGGCCGGGATGTCGAGGTGCAGCTCCTTCGACCAGAAATCTATGTCGCACCAGTTCAGCGTCTTTTCATGTGATTTGTAGGTCGTGAATAAATGCTCCTTTGCTGCGCCGAAGGTCATGTCATGCTTTTCCGCGTACTTCTCCGGCACGAGATGCCCCCAGAAATAGTCGTCGAAATAGAGGTCCAGCAATGTGCCGTCCATGTCGAGGAGGACATATTTGATTTCATCAAGCGGTATCTGTCTGAGCATTGTTTTCCTTTGGGAGATTGGTTATGATGGAAATTATTGTAACATTTTCAGAATGAAAGGAGACCAGAGAGATAAATTTTTACATCCACAGATTACTCGGATTTACACGGATTTTTTATACGGGTTACTTAATCAGTGCAATCTGCGGACGATGTTATTTTTCTCTGTGTCCTCTGTGGTTAAACAATTATGAAAAAACTCCTCGTGACAGGCGCAAGCGGTTTTTTAGGCTGGAACATCTGCAACCTTGCGGGAAAAGAATGGGACGTTTGCGGAACGGTCTTTTCTCATCCGGTTGAAATCGCCGGCGCTAATATTTTAAAAGTAGATTTGACGGATTATGGGGAGATGAAGAAGGTCTTCAACGAGATACGCCCCGATGCGGTCATTCACACGGCTGCGGCTGCGGACCCCAATTACTGCCAGTCAAACAGGGCGGAGACACGAAGGACCAATGTTGACGCCTCCGTCAATATTGCGGGACTTTGCTCGGATGCAGGAACTCCCTTTGTCTTCACCTCGACCGACCTTGTCTTTGACGGTCTGAACGCGCCCTACCGCGAAGATGACCCGGTCAGTCCGATAAATATTTACGGTGAGCAAAAGGTGACGGCTGAACGGGAGATTTTAAAGAGGTACCCAGATGCAGCCGTTTGCCGCATGGCCCTGATGTTCGGCTTGTCCGGCCCTTCGTCGGAAAGTTTCATTCAGCCCATGCTGCGTGCGATGAGGGAAGGGCGTGAGTTGCGGCTGTTCGTTGACGAGATCAGGACGCCAATCAGCGCGGCAACCGCGGTCTGGGGTCTTTTAATTGCTCTGCAAAAAGCAAAGGGCCTGCTTCATCTTGGCGGCTCCGAGCGTATTTCCCGCTATGACTTCGGCAGGCTTATGGCCAATGTCTTCGGAGTTCCGGACGCAAAGCTCGTACAGTGCCGGCAGAAAGACATGACTATGGCCGCGCCGAGAGCGCCTGACGTCTCGTTCGACAATTCAAAGGCATCGGCACTGGGCTTCAGTCCTTTGCCTCTGAGGGACGAGCTGACGGCGATAATACACAGATTGTCGTATCGGGGCTGACGCCCTATCGGTTTATCACTTCTCTCAGGGTATGGGGAGGGCGACTTTTCAGGACTCGACACTTGTCGCTGATCACTTAGCACTACTCCCTTTAATTAAATCCAAATATTTCTCTTGAAATTGCACGCTGATCGCTGATTGCTTAAGGCTGCTTTTTGCCTTTCACGCTTTCGCACTTACGCGCTTGGAATATTCTTGCTGTTTCTCAGGGAGTTGATTAAAATTAAGCGGTGATTTTTAGAAGGGGGAAAGGGAAGAAAGATCCGAAGACAACGCCCGCGAAATAATTGATGAGATACTTATTGCCAATCTCAAACGCGCTGAACGACTGCGGCAGTCGATATTGAAGAAGGCGTTTTCGGGGAGGCTTGTAGAGCAGGAGAAGAACTATAACACTATGGGAAATACCTAACGCAATAAAGTTGTAGGAGATAGCATGAGTAATCTAAGAGCCTTTGTAGGTCATAGCTTTACAGATAATGATAAAGATGTAGTTCGTGAGTTCCTTGATTTTTTTGATCGAGTTCAAAGGATGGGGCTCGGATTCACATGGGATCATGCTGAGCCTGCTGCTCCAAAGATTCTTTCTGAGAAAGTATTAAGATTAATGGAAGATAAAAATCTGTTTATTGCAATATGTACGGCAAAGGAACAGGTCATAGATCCAAAGAATCTAAAAGAATCATGGCTAAATAAGACAATTTTGAAAGCAAAAAAAGATGCTTTTAATTGGAAAACATCTGACTGGATTATTCAAGAAATAGGAGTTGCTGTTGGGAAGAAAATGGAGAAAATTATTTTACTTGAAGAGGGGTTAAGAAAACCTGGAGGACTCCAAGGAGATTTAGAATATATTCTTTTTAAACGTAACGAGCCATCAAAATCCTTTAATAAAATAATTGAGATGTTAACAGCACTTTCACCAAAGGAGACATTGATCAAAGCTTCTCAATCGGAATCATCTGAAAAAACAGAAGTTGAGGCAATGCAACAAGAGAAAGAAGAAAAGGTGGAGCCATCTACCTCTTGGGGAAAAAATGATTATGAATTTGCACTGTTTCGAGCCATTATCAAAGATGATAAAGAACAAGAACAGAAAATAATTAAGGCATATAACGATTCAGAAGAAGGACAAAAAGACTCTAATAAAGCATCTTTTGAGGCCTTGAAATACTATTTCCGAAGATTGCAAGGTAAGGGAGTATACATAGAAGAACTAAAAGCATTGGCCAGCAAACATCCTGATAAGAGTGAAATTTCTTATTATTTAGGAAAAGCATACGAGGAATATAAAGACAATGATAAAGCTACCGTTCAATATGAAAAATCTGCTGAGTATACGCAAAGCCCTGAAGACAAGCTTGATCGTTATTGTTATGCTGCATTGGCAAAATGTAAAAATGGTTCTAAGGACAGTGAAGACTGGCTGTTAAATAAGGTACGAATTTTGATTCCTGAGGTTGACGGTGGGGAATTTAGACTTTTAACGGCACTAAGAGATATTGCTTTAATCGACGATAATAATGACAATTATTTAGCATTTGCAGAAAGGATGCTCGATATTAAGCCCGATGATAAAGATTTAAGATTTTCATTGGCATATAAGTATTCGGAGCTAAATAATAACGAATTAGCATTATTTCATTATTTGCTAATCCCGAATAGGGATCGTAACTCTGCAACTTGGAATAATATAGGTGTTGCATGTGCAGAGCTTGGAATGCATGGAAAGGCAGTAGATGCATATCGTGAATCTGAAAAACTGGGGGGAACACTTGCTATGAGTAACCTATCACATAAATTTATAACAGCCGGCTTCTTAAAGGAAGCAGAAGAAATTTGTGATAACGCTGTGAAAATAGAAAACTATAACAAACAAGTAGGAACTGCTATCACGAGCATTAAAGAAACCAAAGACAATGACGATCAAAAACAAAAAAAGATATTAGATGATTATGAAAAAAGACGTAAGTTCTATATTGATTATGGGAAAGCAAGTATAAACCATCCGCCTGAAAATCATGAGGGTGTATGGGCTGGACCTGAATGTGAGCTCAATATCGAAGTTAAAGGAAGGACCTTTATTGCAAAAGGAAGTTATGAGAAAAAGGAGCGATTAAGGGTTGGGCTTGCTCCTCTTGCTTTTAGTTATGCATATAGTCAGGCAGAAAAGTCAGTGAAAATAAATGTCCGCTATGAAGGCGTCATAATAGGACGGGGAATAGAATATAAACTATTCATAGATAGAGAAGGTGGACAATCTACCGGGATAACAGCCTTTATTGATGGCGGACCATCTAATGAGGGATTAATGATTATTGATGAAAATATGAAAACAATTAAGGTATATCAAAAAGGATCAAAAGAGACGGAGAAATTTTATGAGCTACGGAGAAAATAAATTATGAGCACAGCACAAATAGTTCAAAAACTTTAGAATTACTGCAACGTCCTCCGTGACGATGGGATGAGTTAAATATGAAAAAATCAGGCAGGTATAATACAGCGCATTTAATTGAAGATCAATTCGAGCCGGGGTCGCGTGGCAGGGTGCTCAGAAATCTTTTGCATATCACTCGCAAGCGCGAGATGGATGTTATTGAGGCTGAACGATACGCGCTTGTGCAAACGAAACTCATGGGTATGTTCACGAAAGAGCATCGCTTTTCCGCATCCGATACCTGCACGATACATAGAGAATGGCTTAGCGATGTGTATGAGTGGGCCGGACAATACCGACAGGTGAACATATCAAAGAACGGCTTTAGCTTTGCTATGGCACCTTATGTCCCAAAGCTGATGCAAGACTTTGAAGCCGGAGCGTTGAAAAAATATACCCCTTGTCTCTTTAAAAGCGATGATGAAATTGTTGCCGCGCTCGCAGTAGTCCATACCGAACTTATGCTGATTCATCCCTTCCGTGAAGGAAACGGACGGGCAGGGAGACTGCTCGCAGTTTTAATGGCATTACAGGCAGGGCTACGGGGTCTTGATTTTACTGATATACAAGGTAAAAAGCGGAAAGAATATTTTACTGCTGTGCAGGCAGGTATGGGGCAGGATTATGAACCGATGAAAAAAATTTTCAGGTCCGTGGTTTCCCGGACGAAACAGAAACATGTGCAGTGCTGAAGACGGTTTTCGCCTTGGCTATATTTTTCATGGCTTTCCTCGCAGGCGCATGGACCCCCTCGATAGCCGAGGAAGAAATGGTAACAGTTTCGATGATCTGCCTGCGTACCTCAGGGTCTTTAAGGAAGGGGTTGGTTTCAAGTAATGACTTCTTTGACATGCTATATCATACCATTTGATGACAGGATATCGAAAGGCATAATAAATGACTAACGGCTCAGCCACTATAGTCCAAAAACTCTGGAACTATTGCAACGTCCTTCGTGACGACGGATGAACCGCGACGACATTACCGACTTCAACTGATCTTTCAATGTCAGGCGAAGTCTGACGCCCCCAAAAAATCTCTTGACAGGTCGGCTTTGGTCTCATATGATTTTATCAGGGAGTATTACAGGATTTTTATAGCAGTGCAAAGGAGGTGAATGAGGTGAGGTTTTCGCTTATTAAACATATTTCGTGGTATCTTGTTTTTGTCATGTTCCTGACCGGCATTGTGCCCCGCGTCGAAGCAGGGATTTCCCCTTCGGAGGCGATTGCCGCCGTGGGATTTGACAGGGGTTCCGATATCCAAACGATCCGGAAATTCATCGAAATGAAAATGGTGAGGGAAAGACTCGCGAAACTTGGATTCACTGCGGATGAGGTCCAGTCGAGACTCGGTCAATTAAGTGATGAGCGGATCCATCAGCTCGCACAGAGGCTCGATGACCTTAAGGTCGGCGCCGACGACGGGCTGGGGATCATAATCGCCTTACTTGTTATCGCGATTTTGATAGTCATTCTGATACAGCTTACGGGTCGCAAGATTATTATCACCAAATGATTTTCAGGGACCTCTATGTCAGGCAACGTCAGTTCTTATAGGACAAAAAAGGATGCAGCGCTGCATCCTTTTTTGTTTCTCGTGGTATTTTCTTTTGTCATTTCATGCTCCGGTGCGGCTGAGATAAGGGGGGGCGGCGTCGAAATTATCAGGGACGTCCCTTTCTATCCGCAGGAGGCCTACCAGTGCGGCCCTTCATCACTTGCCGGAGTAATGAATTATCTCGGAGCGGATGCCACGCCTGAGGAGATCGCGGAGGAGATTTACAGTAAATCGGCAGGAGGGACGCTGGATATGGACATGGTCCTATACGCGGAGAAAAAGGGGTTGAGGGCGAGCCTGTATGAAGGCAGCTTTGAGGACATCAGGGACAAAGTCATGTCGCAGCAGCCGCTGATAGTCATGGTGGATTACGGTTTCTGGGTTTATCAGCAAAACCATTTTATGGTTGTTACAGGATTCGACAAAAACGGTGTTATAGTCAATTCCGGCAGAGAGCAACACAAGTTTCTGCCCATAAATAATTTTTTGAGGTCGTGGGAGAGGACAAAATTCCGGACACTCCTTATATTGCCCCAATGATAAGATCTGCGAAATGCATAATATGCCTTAAACCCAGGACCCTGTTTTTACTTCTTCTCTTATCGCTGCTGATTTTTTCCGCATGCAGGCTTCCAAGGATAATCGTTCTGGACGACCCGCTTGCCCCGGAGGAACATTTAAACCTGGGGGTCGCATATGAAAAAAACGGCGAGTTTGATTCAGCATTAAAAGAATATGGTCTTGCCGCTAAAAGGCTTCCCCTTGCCTTTCTTTATCTCGGCAATGTTTATTTTCAGAAGAACGAATTTGATAAGGCTGAGGAATATTACGGGAAGGCCATCACGGCGGACCCTGCAAATGCCGACGCATATAATAATCTTGCATGGCTTTACTACACACAAAAGGACAATCTCCCGGAAGCGGAAGGTCTTGTGCTGAAGGCAATTGAACTGGCCCCCTCGAAGGATGCTGTTTACAGGGACACCCTTGAAAAGATCAGGTCTTTAAGAAAGTCCTCACCACCTGATCTTTTTCTATAACAACCTGTAAGGATAGGCCCTTTTTGTCCACTGGCTCTCCGGGTGCTTTGCCTGAAGCTCCTCATATGCCTTTTTGAGCGCTTTGGCGTCGTGGGTATTCTTGTATAAGTTAACGCCTTTCAAATATATCGCCTCAGGGACAAAATCGCTTTTGGGGTATTCCGTCATCAGGTTGTCAAGATATACGAGCGCTTTTTCGAACTGGCCGGTGTCGAAGCCGGATTTCGCCATTCCTAAATACAACGAGGGTATCAGCTCTTCCGGCCCCAGGAAGCCCAGCGTCCTGTGGTGCTCCGTGCCTTCGGCGTCGAGCGTAATGAGCGTAGGGGTCCACTTTATATTGAAATCATCGGCAAGCGGTTTTGCATCAAACTGGACGCGGAGCGGCACGAAGTGCTGATTGACGAACCTTATGACTTTGCTGTCGGGATGCGTAACTGCATCCATCTGCTGACAGCCGATTCAGCCCGGGTTATAAAAATCGAGCAGCACATGTTTTTTTTCTGAACGCGCCCGTGACAGCGCCCTGCTCATATCGGTTTCCCATTGGGTCCTGTTTTCCATCGCCGACCTCCGGTTGTTTTTTTAATCTTCAGGCACTACCTGGCCACGCTCGTCAGGGAACGGACATGTTCACATGCCTGCAAAACCTCTTTTTTGAATTTCTCGAAATCGATCTGCATGCCGTTGACATAGGTGCTCCATCCGGCGGTCGATTTGGCAAAATGGACCGCGTCCTCTATCTCTGCGTCGGTCGCTCCGTTTAATTTTGCCAGCTCCGTATGGTAAAACGAACAGTAGCGGCACTTGGTTGCGGCAGATATTGCGACACCGATGAGTTCCCTGTATTTATTCGGTATCGGCCCCTCATCAAACTGTACGCGCTTAAAAAGCTGCCACTCCATCTCTAATGACGAATCCGGAAGCGGCTTGAACATGCTTGGGACCACCCCGAACATGTCTTCGATTTCCTTATAAACAGTTTCTCTTCTCATAATTCCTCCTTCCTTGCATCCGGCAAATATGCCGGGAACATCCGCTGCTGCAGGCCTGTTCCCGCACAATAGTTTATTTTCTAACAATATCACCTGAAGGGAACTTTGATATGATTTAAATCATAGGATGCCCGGTCAGTCATGCAGGAGATTTTGGCAATCTGTGAAATCCTGCGATTGTAAGTTAAAATATCCGAATGTCCATGCGTGAACTTATAATAGAAGGCGCGAAACAGAACAACCTGAGAAATATAAGCCTCCGGTTGCCTCACAATAAATTTATCACAATAACGGGCGTGTCAGGCTCCGGCAAGTCTTCACTTGCATTCGACACCATATTCGCCGAAGGACAGTGGAGATTTATAGAGTCCCTCTCGACCTACGCGAGGCTCTTCCTTGAAAAGCTTGACCGCCCCGACGTCGATGCGATCCGCAATATAAGGCCTGCGATCGCCCTTGAACAGCGCAATCCCGTTAAGACCTCGCGCTCGACGGTCGGCACATCCACTGAGATTTATGACTACCTCAGGCTTCTTTACGCAAAGATATCCCGGCCGCACTGTGCGAAATGCAGCCGGGTGCTGAAAGCATGGACCACATCAGCGGTGGTAAAAGAGCTTGTTGAGAAATATGCAGGAAGAAAGGCCGTAATAGTTTTTGATTCCGAAGGACCGCCGGAGAATCTCAGGCAAAGAGGGTTCAACAGGATATGGGTGAATGGTGAGATCAGGGACATTGCCTCATTCATTCCGGAACACAGTAAGGACGTATCCGTTACTGTGCTCCTCGACAGGCTTGTTATTAAGGATGGGCCGCGTCTCTCTGATTCGATAGAGACCGCCTGGGAGAACGGTGGGAAAAGCGTGAAGGTGGAGCTGATCGGCGATTTGCCGGAAAATAATGAGCTGCTCCGGTTCAGCTCTGAATTGAGATGCCCTGATTGCGGTATTGAAATCCTGAGGCCCCAGCCTCTACTTTTCTCCTTCAACCATCCGCTCGGGGCGTGCCCTGAATGCAAAGGGTTCGGCAACACACTTGAATACTCTGAAGACTGCGTAGTCCCTGATAAAGACCTTACACTCGCAAAAGGGGCGATAGAACCCTGGAGCAAACCCGCTTACAGATGGTGGTACAGGCAGTTTGCAAAAGCCGCCAAAGCACACGGCATCAGGCTTGACGTCCCATATAACAGTCTTTCCCGCAAGGAAATAGAGCTCCTGACAAAAGGCTCGCCTGATTTTTACGGGATAGACGATTTTTTCGAAGAACTCGAAGGCAAACGGTATAAACTCCATGTCAGGGTATTCCTGAGCAGGTACAGGAAGGCCGTTACATGCGGGCATTGCGGCGGCAGCAGGCTGAGACCGGACGCACTCGCATTTACGATAGGCGGGCTTAACATTTCGCAGATGACGGAGATGTCCGTTATGCAATTGAATGATTACTTTTTGGCCCTTCCACTTACGGAATACGAACGCGAAATATCTTCCGAGATACTCAGACAGATCAATCTTAAATTGAGTTTTCTGATGCGGGTGGGTATAGGCTACCTTACCCTTAAGAGGGAAGCAAAGACGCTTTCGGGCGGCGAATCCCAGAGGATAAACCTCTCGAACCAGCTTGCGTCCCGGCTCACCGGAACGTTATATGTTCTGGATGAGCCGACAGTCGGCCTTCATTCAAGGGACGTAAGCAGGATAGCCGACATACTCAAAGAGCTTGCGGCTGCAGGCAATACCGTTGTTGCGGTAGAGCATGACAGGACCATAATCAATGCCTCGGACTGGATCGTCGAGCTCGGTCCCGGCGGAGGGGGCCTCGGTGGCAGGCTGCTGTTCTCCGGATGGAAAGAGGATTTCCTCAAGGCAGGTACGCTGACGGCGGATTATCTGAAAGGCGCCAGGTCAATTCCCGTGCCTAAAATCAGGAAAAAGGGAAGCGGGAAAAAATTGTCCGTGAAGGGCGCAAGGGGAAACAATCTGAAGAACGTAGACATAACTATCCCGCTTCAGACCCTCACCTGCGTAACGGGCGTCTCCGGCTCGGGGAAAAGTACTATTGTGGAAGATACGGTTTACAAGGCGCTTGCCCGGCATTTCAAGACGGAATTTGAAGTCTCTCAGCCCTACGAAAAAATGGAGGGCGCCGAATACCTCAAAGGCGTCAAGATCATAGACCAGCATCCCATAGGCAAAAGTCCGAGGTCCAATCCGGTCACATATATAAAGGCCTTTGACCATATCAGGAAGATCTTTGCGGGACAACGCGAGTCCGGGATACTCGGGTTTACGCCCGGACACTTTTCATTCAATACCGAAGGCGGGCGCTGCGAGACCTGCATGGGCGCGGGTTTCCGGAAACTCGAGATGTATTTCTTCGAGGACCTTTACATAAAGTGTGAAGAATGCGGGGGCAGGAGATATAAACCGGAGGTCCTCAGTGTTGCTTACAACGGGAAAAACATCCACGAAGTCCTCGAACTTACCGTTGATGAGGCGATTGATTTTTTCAGCCCTTTGCCGCTTCTGATAAACAAATTGAAGCTCATGTCCTCGGTGGGGCTTGGCTACCTGCGGCTCGGGCAGCCGGCCACAACGCTTTCGGGCGGCGAGGCGCAGCGTCTCAAGATTTGCGCCGAGCTCGGCGTCCTGAACAGAAGAGATTACCTCTACATACTCGACGAACCAACGGTCGGACTCCACACAAACGACATCGAAAAACTGCTCAATGTCCTTAATGAGCTTGTCGCTTCCGGCAACACGGTGCTATTGGTTGAGCACAATGCGGATGTCATCAAATGCTCCGACTGGATTATAGACGTCGGTCCTGAAGGCGGAGAAGATGGCGGATATATTGTGGCGGAAGGAACACCCGAAGATATAGCGGGAGAGGCGAAATCTTATACGGGAATGTATTTAAGGGAATATATGTAAGTCCACCTAAATACGTAAGATAACCCATCGGTTCACGGACTGTTGAAAAATATTCCTGCTCTCTGCTATAGTTAGTGTCGGAGGTTATCATGAAACAGGGAATTCATCCGGAAGTTAAAGAAGTAAAGGCTGTATGCGCCTGTGGCTCGTCTTTTACAACGAAGTCCACACAGGCCTCCATACACGTTGATATTTGCTCCAGTTGTCACCCTTTTTTTACCGGCAAACAGAAATTGGTCGACGCCGAGGGAAGGGTGGAGAAGTTTAAAAAGAAATACGCAAAAAAGTAGCGTAACCACAAGGGAAACCCGCTTATGTTGTTGCAATGTATGGCGCGTTTCCCTTTTTTTATTGTGAAAATTTAAAAACCACAGAGGCACGGAGACATAGAGAAAGACTGAATTTTAAGTTGAAGAATTAAAATTTGGAATTTCCGATTTCCATTCTTCATTTTCTGAAGTCTCTGTGGTTAATAAAGAGGTAAATATGAAAGATGTAGGCGGGCAGGCGGTAATCGAAGGCGTTATGATGAGGGCGGGAAATGTGTGGACGGTTGCCGTCAGAAACCCGGAAAAAGAGATCGTAATAAAAAAAGAAGGCGTCCGCGCACTGCCGAAGCCCCTGAAATTACCGTTGCTGCGGGGAGTTGTGGCGCTGGTCCAATCCCTTTCCATCGGCATCAGGGCGCTGCTTTACTCTGCAGAAGCATCCGGACATGAAGAGGAAAAACCTTCTTCCTTATCATTGTTCTTCACCGTGTTTGTCGCGTTTGTGATAGGGATCGCGCTGTTTCTATTGTTCCCGCTCTATGCAACGAAGCTGCTGGGGATCCTGTTCAACTCTATTAATGAAAGCTCGCTGATGTTTAATCTGGTTGATGGAATTATCAGGGTGCTGGTTTTTCTGATTTATATCCTGTCCATAAATATGAGCAAGGATATAAAGAGGGTCTTTGAATACCACGGCGCGGAGCATAAAACGGTCCATGCGTATGAGGCAGGCGAAAAGCTGACACCGGGGAATGTCGAGAAATACAGTGTCCTTCACCCGCGCTGCGGCACGAGCTTCCTGCTTATTGTCATGATGCTGAGCATACTGGTTTTTTCGATGATCCCGAAGGACTGGCATTTTACAGAGAAGTTCCTGGCGAGACTGGTCCTCATCCCGTTCATAGCGGGCTTGTCATATGAATTCATCAAATTTTCATCGAAGAGGATGAAGAACCCCTTCATCAGATTTGCAGCGGCCCCGGGACTGTGGCTCCAGAAATTGACCACGGGCGAACCGTCACATGACCAGATCGAGGTCGCTGTCAGGGCGCTGGAGGAAGTTTTGGAAACAGGAGAAAAAGAAATAAATGTTGTTGGATAAACTTGAGGAAATTGAAGAAAAATACAACGAACTGACGCGCCTTCTGTCGGACCCCGAAATCTTCTCGGATTATACAAAAAGCCAGAAGTACTCAAAGGAAAGGTCCGATCTCGAGGAGATAGCGGAAAAGATCGGGGAATATAAAAAGACACTCTCTGATATGCGGGAGGCTGAGGAAATTCTCAGCGCGGGAGGAGACGACGGGCTGAAAGAGCTCGCGGTGGCCGAGATTGCGGAGCTGAAAGAAAAGAAATTGAAGATTGAAGATGACTTAAAACTGATGCTTGTTCCTGAAGACCCCCGCGATTCCAAAAACATCATACTTGAAATAAGGGCAGGCACCGGCGGCGAGGAGGCCGCGCTTTTCGGCGCCGACCTTTTCAGGATGTACACAAAATATGCGGAAGGCAAAGGCTGGAAGGTAGAGGTGATGGACCTGAGCTCGACAGGAGTCGGCGGGGTAAAGGAAGTCGTCGCGTCGATACAGGGAAAGGGCGCTTACAGCCGTCTCAAATATGAGAGCGGCACACACCGGGTCCAGAGAGTGCCTTTAACGGAGACCTCCGGGAGGATACACACCTCCGCGGCAACTGTTGCCGTACTGCCGGAGGCCGAGGAAGTTGATATTAAGGTCGAAGAAAAGGATTTGAGGGTCGATACATTCTGCTCATCGGGTCCCGGAGGGCAGGGCGTAAACACCACATATTCCGCAGTCAGGATTGTGCATATCCCCACCGGCATGATAGTGTCGTGCCAGGACAGCCGCTCCCAGATCAAAAACAGGGAGAAGGCGATGAAGGTCATGCGTTCGAGGCTGTATGAGCTTGAGATTGAGAAGCAGGAAAAAGAAAGGGCGCAGGACAGGAAGTCACAGGTGGGTTCCGGCGACAGGAGTGAAAGGATAAGGACTTATAATTTCCCTCAGAACAGGGTGACAGACCACAGGGTCGGACTTACCATCCACAACCTCCCCGCTATCCTTGAGGGGAAACTGGATGAGATAATCGACATGCTGATTACCCATTACCAGGCGGAGAAGCTGAAGGAAATTTAAAGACAGGGTCAAGGGGCAAGGGTCCAGGGAAAGACTTCAACTACTTGAACCCTATCTAATTATGAAAGCTCTCGATCAATTACACGACATCTCAAGGATCCTCGCCTCCCATGACATCGATTCCCCGGAAAAAGAAGCTGAAATTATTCTGAGAAGCGCCATCGATATTGGGCTTGCCGATATTTACCGCGATGACCCCGAACTCAATCCGGACCAGATACAGACCATCGAACAAACCGTCAGCAGAAGAATAAATCGCGAACCATTGCAGTATATCATCGGTCATGTGGATTTTATGGGACTGAAATTGCTTGTCGGCAAAGGCGTCCTGATTCCGCGTCCCGAAACGGAGTTGATGGCGGAAATAGCCATGAAAAGGGTCAAGGGTCAAGGGGCAAGTCGATTCGTGCCGAACTCGATTCCGAGGGGCAAGGGGACAGATTCTCCACTGAGAATTCTGGATTTATGCACAGGCAGCGGTTGTCTCGCCCTTGCGCTTGCAAAAGAATTTCCTGATGCAGAGGTTTACGGCGTTGACATATCGGATGTTGCGTTGTCGTATGCGAAGAAGAATGCTGAATTGAATAATATCGGTAACGTTACGTTCCTTCGCGGGAATCTTTTTGATCCATTTACTGAACTCTTAACTCTTGACTCTAAACTTTATGTTTTCGACCTTATAATCTCCAACCCCCCATATATCAAAACGGCTGACGTGAGAGATCTCCAGCCGGAGATCAGAGACTGGGAGCCGTTAAATGCACTCGACGGCGGGGTGAACGGGCTTGACTACTACAGGGAGATAATACCTGCTGCGAGACAGTTTTTGAAACCTGACGGCATATTGATGTTTGAGCTCGGAATTAATTGTGCAGATGATGTTAAGGAGATGTTGCGGACATCAGGCTATTCGGATATCGAACTGATAAAAGATTACGCGGGGATCGAGAGGATAGCGGTCGGGGAATGGGGCGGTCACTGAGGGAATGAATTTGAAAACTTGAAGTTCCATTTTGGAATATCAAGTTTGAACCGCTTGAATTGTTTGGATT
Source organism: Nitrospiraceae bacterium (assembly GCA_003599275.1). Taxonomy (GTDB): domain Bacteria; phylum Nitrospirota; class Thermodesulfovibrionia; order UBA6902; family UBA6902; genus SURF-23. Next base: position 69,663 of record QZJG01000065.1, read on the forward strand.
CCTTATTGCTCTTTCCAGCTTCTTTGCGTATGATATTTCTTGCATTGTAAGAGGGACAATGGCTGAAACAAATCTTACGCAATCGGAAGCAGACGCCTTAATCGCAATAGAGAAGTGCAGATTGAATGATGACACGTGGAACTATCCATCGCTTGGAGGCGCCATATCAATTCCACTGGCTTCTGCCGACAAAAGAGAAAACTTTGTTCTTGATATAAGCAAAGGCAGGATTGATCTTCTTAAGGGGAAATATCAGAACCGGGCCCGCCAGATAATCGTGCTTGTACGTTTAGATTTCGGAGGGCAACCCCACCGCAATCCGGACGGTGAAGAAATACCATCACCCCATCTGCATCTCTATAGAGAAGGATTTGGTGACAAATGGGCAGTACCGGTTCCGCCGGACAGTTTTCCCTCCATGTGTGACTTATGGCAAACTTTGAATGATTTCATGCAATTTTGTAATATTAAAGAGCTTCCGATTATTGAAAAAGGATTGTTTACATGATCGATGATGTTCAGAAATTATTGGATCAGTATCTGGCATGGTTGAAGGACAAGACATCACTTCGCCAGCTCAAGGACTGGATTGAAATAACCACTCCTTATTTAGACAGGCATAATGATTACATGCAGATATACGTCAAGCGTGAAAATGGAGGCTTCATCATCACGGATGACGGATATACGATAGAAGACCTTCGCCTTTCCGGCTGTGAATTAGAGAGCAGGAAACGTAAAGACCTTCTTAATCTGACACTGAACGGCTTCGGCGTTAAAATCATTAATGATGAGCTAATTGTTCATGCCTCGCCGGATACATTTGCATTAAGAAAACATAATCTTGTTCAGGCCATGCTGGCAGTCAATGACCTTTTCTATTTGGCCGTTCCCATTGTGGCAAGTCTTTTTCTCGAAGATGTAACTTCGTGGCTGGATTTAAGCGAGATACGTTACACCCCAAAAGTCAAATTTACGGGCAAGAGCGGCTATGACCATTTATTTGACTTTGTTATCCCCGCGTCAAAAAAACAGCCGGAGCGAATCCTCCAGACAATAAACAGACCAAGCCGTGAGACGGCGCAGGCAGTGGCCTTTTCATGGATCGATACGAAAGAGGTACGCCCGGCAAACTCACGGGCATATGCCTTTTTAAATGATTCGGACCATGCGCCTACGGCATCCGTGCTGGATGCGCTTAAGAATTATGATGTGAGTCCGGTTCTTTGGAGTAGAAGGGAAGAGGTTAGGGAAGAGTTGGCGGCGTGATGTTCATGCATGGTAGTATGTATATCTATGGAAAATATAGCTTATAAAAATAGTGAGTTAGTCGATATTCTGCGACCCCTTGATCTTGGTGAATCGGTTGCTGAGGCAGATACTCTATTGGAAGTCGCTAGAGTTGAGACGTCTGCATTTACTGATCTTCTACAGGATCGAGTAGACTTGATTCCCGGGACAAAGGGGTCCGGCAAAAGTGCGTTATTCAGAATTTTTGTAGATTTTTTACCGGACAATCTTTTGAAGTATAGAAAAGTAGTCATCGCTCATGGTGTTCATTCTCCAGGAGATCCAGTCTTCCATGCATTTAAAGATGACTTTGCAAAATTAAATGAACAGCAATTTGTTAGTTTTTGGTGCATTTATCTTGTATCTCTTGCACACGAGCAGTTCATTAAAGGGGAACGTTATTCTGATTTTATCAAGGACGCAGGTCAAGAAGTCGAAAGTTTTCGAGTGGCATGTGTTAATGCAAAAATTCCTGAGATTAGAGCAAAAAAAACTTTAAAGGATATTCTTCAATGGACGCTTCATGTTCTTTCAAACTGGTCGCCAAAGCTTACTTATAAAAGTCCTGATAATTCTGGAGAATTGGAATTTGATTTATTTGGTCAAAAAACACCTCTAAAATTTGAGCCGGAAGATAGCGATAAAGAAAGAGCTCTGCCTCAATATGTAAATGATATTAAGGAATCCTTAGAAGATATTCTCAAAAAGTCTAAATTATCTCTTTGGTTAATGATTGATCGTCTCGACGAAATATTTCCGCGAAGATCTGAATTAGAAAAGACTGCACTACGTGGTCTCCTTCGCGCAATGAGGTTTTTTTCTTCCGAGACAATTCGAGTGAAAATATTTTTACGCGATGACATGTTAGATCAAGTTGTCAGGTCAGAGAATGGTTTTACCGCGTTGACACATATCACAGTACGCCAAGCTGACACGTTACGCTGGACAGAAGACCAGATATTATCAATGGTTGTGAAGCGTATATTTGTGAATAAAGAAATTGCAGAATATTTAAAAATAAACTACGAACGTTTGGAAGCAAGCGCTGAATATAGGAAGGAAGCTTTCTATGAAATCTTTCCACCAACAGTTAACAGACCTCCAAATCAAAGTCCTACACTACGGTGGATTTACAACAGATGTGCAGACGGACGGAATGTGGTTACACCACGAGACGTAATTGATCTTCTCAATCGTGCAAAACAGAAACAACAGGATGATTTCATGGCAAATGCTGTCGGCAAATCCGAATGGATTATTGGTCCAATGGCGTTGCAATACGGTTTACAAGAACTTTCAAAGAAAAAAAGGCTGACATATTTACAGGCTGAGTTTCCGCATTTATGGGAGCATATCGAAAAATTTGTGGGTGGGAAAACAGGATATTCCGAATCGGCTATGCAGAATATATTAGGTAAGGATTGGAAAAGAGTATCTGATGATCTTGTCTCTATTGGGTTGTTTAGGAAAACAACAATTCGTGGAAAAGCTGTTTTTGGGGTCCCTTTTCTTTATCGTCAGGGATTAGAAATGACGCAAGGTAAAAAATAATCAGTCTATCTTTGACTGTATGGACGGAGGGACAAACTTTCAAAACCATTTATCATCCTCGCCGACAAAAAGAAGTTTTATATCCTCAAGATAAATATTCAAAGGTGTCAGAGTGTCCCTAACCGATAAGAAAATGGGGCCTATACAATTAAGCTGAGGAAAAGACGGTTGACAAAATTTACGATTGTGTAGAGAGACGATAAGTATTAAAATAAGGCAAGTCCGGAAAAAGTGAGGTGAACGATGAAAAAGTTGAATAGAATTACCTTCAACCCAGAAGTGATGGGCGGAAAGCCGTGCATCAGGGGAATGCGTGTAACGGTCGGGATGATAGTCGGCATGATCGCTGCCGGTCATTCCAGAGAAGAGGTCTTGAAACTTTATCCTTATTTGGAGCCTCAGGACATTGATGAGGCTCTCTCCTACGCTGCCTGGCGTTCGGAAGAAGTTGACCTTCCCCTCCCTACAGCATGAAGCTCCTGATTGATATGAATCTCTCGCCCGAATGGGTCGATGTTCTCGCGTCAAAAGGTGTAGATGCTGTTCACTGGTCAAAAATAGGGAGTCCCACAGCGCCGGACAAAGAGATTATGGAATGGGCCAAAAGCAACAGTCATATAGTATTGACCCACGACCTTGACTTCGGCGCAATCCTTGCGGCCACAGAAGCCGAAGCCCCAAGTGTTATTCAACTTCGCTTCCAAGATATAGCTCCCGATAGATCATTACAGCTTGTCCTTGATGTCATAGCACGCTTCCAAAATGAGCTTGAGGCCGGCGTTCTTATTAGTGTGGATGAGAGTAGGACTCGTATCAGGCTCTTACCGTTACGGTGATCCTAAAGACCGACCATTCTTTAAAAGCAAAAGCAGACGGTGCTTTCTACAATCTTACTTCACCCGCATCTGCCTGACAACCGCTGCCCCTTTTCCTTCCCCGCCTCAAATAGTATCCACTTGTTCGTGATGTGATCGTTATCCTTCAAAGGTGAAGGTAATGGAATACATATGAGGTCTTTTATGGGGTCGATGTTGCTGTCCGCGATGAAGTCAAGCGTCAGTTATTATTACGAACTGTCTTTTATCACTTCGCCGCAAACACGACGTTTTTTGTCGAGAACTTGCCGCGGTACATGGCCTTGTCAGCTATCCTGAGCAGATCTTCCTTGTGCCTTGCGTCATCCGGAAAAGAGGCCACGCCGAAGCTGGCGGTCAGCTTGACCGGGGCGCCGTTCCCTTTCTGAAAGACATTTTTCTCTATGACCTTCCTGAGCCTCTCCGCTACGAGAAACCCGGAATCGCGCGGGGTCTGCGGAAGGAGTATCACAAATTCGTCTCCGCCGTACCGGATGACTACATCGATTTTCCTCAGGTTCTCCTGCAGCAGCCCGGCTGTTTCGATCAGCACCCTGCTGCCTGTGAGGTGTCCGAACCTGTCGTTGATTTTTTTCAGGTTGTCGATATCCATGAATATGAGCGAAAACAGGGACCCGTAACGTTGCGACCTTGCGATCTCTATTTCGATAGACTGGTTCAGAAAACGGATATTGTAGAGGTTGGTCAGGTCGTCGGTTATCGATATCTTCTCGATCTTTTTATACAGAAAAGCCCTCTCTATCAATGCCCCGGCATGGAATGAGATATTCGTGAGAAGCTTCAGGTCAACATCCGTAAAAGCCCCTCCGGTATTCTTGTTGAGCAGCCTCAGGACCCCCACGCATTTGTCCCTGACTTTAATGGGGGCGCACATTAACGATTTGATTTTCAGATTTAAAAAACCGTCCGCCTCACCGTCAAACCGGCGGTCTTTCAATACATCCTGGACAATGACCGGGGCGCCGTGTTTCATCACCCAGCCGGAAATTCCAGTGGCTGTACCGGGTTTTAATTTCCGGATGTTCCTGGAGGTCTTTAAGGACGCCATTTTAAAAAACGGTCCATCACCGATGACGAGAGACCAGGCCCCGGCGCTCGTGGCTTTTTTCGCCTTTTGCATGACAGAGGCAAGAGTTTTATTTAAATCAGGGTTGGTGGCGAGGATATTTGTAATTTCATCGAAGAGGTCTATGGGAAAGATTTTATGCATTGACCCCGCAGCATTTTTTGTACTTCTTGCCGCTTCCGCATATACAGGGGTCATTCCTGCCGATTTTTCTGTCCTTCAGCACTGTCTGAGGTTTGGCGTCTTCACCCCCTCTGCCGTAGAGCATCCTCGCGGGTCTTGCGGCAAATTTTTTCTCCACCGCATCTTCCTTTGCGACCTGGATCTTCATCAGCCGGGCCGCAACTTCAGAAGCGACCCTGCCGCTCAGGTCGGAAAATATCTCAAAGGCCTCTTTCTTGTATTCGACGAGCGGGTCCCTCTGGCCGTACCCCCGGAGTCCGACGCCCTCTTTCAGATGGTCCATGCTCAGGAGGTGGTCTTTCCACTGCGAATCGAGCACCTGCAGGAGTATCATCCTCTCCAGGTACCTGAATGTCTCGGCCCCGATCTCCTGTTCCTTCTTTTCGTAAGCCTGTTTTATGATATCCAGCAGTTCATTGCGAAGCTCTTCAATACGTTTTGCCTCTATCTCCGGATAGATGGTGAACTCACCGTAAAGGGCGTCTCTGAGACCTTTTATATTCCATTCTTCCGGGTGCTTGTCCTCCGGGCAGTAGAGATAGACAATGTCGTCCAATACGTTTTCAACCATCTCAAGTATCTTGTCCTTGTGGTTGTCGATAGCAAGTATCTCCCGTCTGAACGCATATATCTCCGTTCTCTGCTTGTTGTTTACATCATCATATTCGAGGAGGTGTTTTCTTATGTCGAAATTGTGCGCCTCGACCCTTTTCTGGGAGGTCTCTATCGCCTTTGTTATCCATTTGTGCTCTATCGGCTGGGACTCTTCCATGCCGAGTCTTCCCATAAGTCCCGATATCCTGTCGGAACCGAATATCCTCATGAGGTCGTCTTCGAGGGAAAGATAAAACCTCGAAGAGCCGGGGTCTCCCTGGCGGCCCGAACGCCCCCTCAACTGGTTGTCTATTCTCCTTGACTCGTGTCTTTCCGTGCCCAGTATGTGCAGACCTCCCGCGTCAAGGACTTTCTGCCTGTCCTGTTCGCAGAATTCCTTTGCCTTCTCCAGGGCCTTTTTGTGGTCCTCGTCCGTATAATCCTTCTTCTCACTGAGCATGTCCTTTGCAAGACCTTCTGGATTGCCCCCAAGCACTATGTCAGTTCCTCTGCCCGCCATGTTTGTGGCGATGGTCACGGCGCTGCTTCTTCCCGCCTGCGCCACGATTTCCGCCTCTCTTTCATGATACTTTGCGTTGAGGACCGAGTGAGGTATCTTTTTCTTTTTCAGCATGGAACCGAGAAGCTCGGACTTCTCTATCGATATGGTGCCTACAAGCACCGGCTGTCCTCTCCTGTGGCAGTCTTCTATTTCATCTATGACGGCATTGAATTTACCGTTTGAAGTCTTGTAAACGACGTCGGAGTGGTCCTTCCTTATCATGGGTTTGTTGGTAGGAATGACAAGCACGTCGAGGTTGTATATCTTTGCGAATTCCGGCGCTTCGGTCTCGGCTGTACCTGTCATGCCGGCCAGTTTGTTGTACATCCTGAAATAGTTCTGGAAGGTGATGGTGGCGAGGGTCTGGTTCTCGCTCGCTATCCTGACTCCTTCTTTTGCCTCAACAGCCTGGTGCAGCCCGTCGGACCAGCGCCTTCCCGGCATAAGACGTCCCGTAAACTCATCAACTATTATTACCTCATTATCTTTGACTATGTAATCCACATCGAGTTTGAAAAGCACATGCGCCCTTAGCGCCTGATTGACATGATGAACAAGCTCGATATTTGCAGGGTCATAAAGATTGCCCGCCCCAAGGAGTTTTTCAATCTTGATGTTCCCTTCTTCCGTGAGCGTCACGCTCCGCGCCTTTTCATCGACCGTAAAGTCGGACTCCTGCTTAAGCTTCGGGATGATCTTGTCTATTACGTAATACTTGTCGGTCGACTCCTCCGAGGGCCCCGATATTATGAGCGGCGTCCGGGCCTCATCTATCAGGATGCTGTCCACTTCGTCCACGATGGCGTAGTTCAGCTCCCTCTGCACGTAATCATTTATGTGATACCTCATATTGTCCCTGAGGTAGTCAAATCCGAATTCATTATTGGTGCCGTATGTAATGTCCGCGAGGTAGGCCTCTTTCCGGCCCAACGGCCTTAAATGCTGAAGCCTGCTGTCTTCCGAGTGATAGGAAGGGTCAAACAGAAAAGAACTGTCGTGCTGGATAATGCCCAGGGAAAGTCCGAGGAAATTATACAGGGGTCCCATCCACTGTGCGTCCCTTTTTGCGAGGTAGTCGTTGACCGTGACAATGTGCACGCCGTGACCGTCAATGGCATTCAGATAAACAGACAGCGTTGCAACGAGGGTCTTGCCTTCGCCCGTCTTCATCTCGGAGATCGTCCCTTCATGAAGGGCTATCCCGCCGATGAGCTGCACATCAAAATGCCTCATATTGAGGACCCTGCGCGAGGACTCCCTGACAACCGCAAACGCCTCGGGCAGGATATCATCCAGGCCTTCCCCGCCTTCGAGCCTCCTGCGGAACTCACCGCTTTTTGCCTTAAGCTCATCGTCGCTGAGCGGAGTTATCGACGGCTCAAAAGAGTTGATCTTCTCGACTACGGACCACAGCCTCTTGATCTCGCGGTCGTTTTTTGTGCCTATTATCTTTGTTAAAATCCCGAACATCGTTCATATTATACCAGAAAAGGTTATATTAGCTACTCAAGCCTGAAACTGTATTGACGATGTCACCGGCGATAGTTAAACTGTTTGTATCTTTTTAAAAAAGGAGGCCGGAATGAACGAGATATTAAATGCCATAAAGGAGAGAAGGTCCGTAAGGGCATATGAATCCAGGGAAGTGCCGGGGGAAATTATCGGGACGATAATCGAGGCCGGCAACCAGGCCCCTTCAGGCATGAACAGCCAGCCGTGGCGTTTTGTGGTGGTCCGTGATAACGCGCTTCACAAAAAAATGACCGGTGCGGCGATACCTAATGTAAAGACACTCCTTGGTCCGCTCAAGACGGCAAATCCTGAACGCTACCAGATGATAATGAAACGATTTGAGGAGCTGGAAGACCCTATTTATTATTCTGCGCCGGCGATCATCTTCGTCATCGGGAAAGGCCCGTATGCGGACCTCTCCTGCCCTCTTGCATGTGAGAATATGATGCTTGCCGCCTGGTCGCTTGGTCTCGGCAGTTGCTGGGTTGCGTTCGGCTCTATGATCTCGGACAATGAAGAGATAAAAGAGGCACTCGAGCTGAAAGAGGATGAAAAGATATTCGGGCCGATCATTATAGGCTATCCGGAACTGTTTCCTGGACCGCCCCAGAAAAAGACGCCCGTAATAAAATGGCTGTAAGGGCCTTATTCTGAATGCCGGTGCTGCCTTAAATACACGGCTACTTTTTTTCTGTAACCCTGATGAAGCGCCTTTGTAATCTTGCCGGGGCCGATTTTCACATCGTCTATTGCCGCGACAGGCATCACCTCCATAGTGGTATTGGAGATAAACGCCTCTTCCGCCCGATAGATCTCTTCTTTCCTGAATCTCCCCTCGCTGATTTCAATGCCGGACTCACGGGCGATATCAAGTATTGTCCTCCTCGTTATTCCATCCAGTATACCTGTGCTGATCGCAGGTGTGCAGAGTACATGGTCTCTTACAAAAAAGATATTTGTGATTGTTCCCTCCGCGATAAGTCCCCTGTAATTCAGCATCACTGCTTCATAAGCGCCCCTTTTCTTTGCCTCTATCTTCGCGAGGATGTTGTTTAAAAAATTGAGGGACTTAATCTGAGGGTCGAGCGCGCCCCTGAAATTCCGTCTCGTGTTTACTATCGCGATCTTCACGCCCTTCCGGTAATATTGTTTGGGATATTCCCTGAATTCGCCGGAGAATATGACAAACGTCGGCTTCGGACACAACTCAGGGTCCAAACCGACAGGCCCTGCGCCTCTTGAAACGGTTATCCTGATTACCGCCTCTTTCTGATTGTTCGCCCTCATTGTTTCATAAACGGCTTCCCTGATTTCTTCGGGGCCTTTGGGGATTTCAAGTCCGATCATGGACGCGGAGCGAAAGAGCCTGCCGATATGCTCGTCGATTTTAAAGACAACCCCTTTATATGCCCTCATGGTCTCATAAATCCCGTCGCCGTATAAAAAGCCATGATCGAAAACGGAAATGAGGGCTTTGATTTCCGGAACAAGTTTATCGTTGAGATAAAGCATGGAACCAGTGTATCATGACAGTAAGGTATTTTCCACAAAGCATGCTTGGCTTTGTTGACCAATCTCCAGTTAATAAATACAATATCCGTAGCTTGTCTGAATCCGTTCAAACTGTTGCAGACATGGAACGGTTGTGGAAGGATTTCCACATCCGGGTAATTTTTTCATACATGACAAAAAAAAGACTTGGAATATTTTTACTTTTCCTTACCGACGTCGCAGCGGTTTTTTTTACACTTCAGTGCGCGATTTTCATCAGAAAGGACGTGCTGCCGTTTTTTTTCGAGTTTCCTCCTTTCCCTTCCATCGGCTACACGTTTTTCTGGTGGATATTCCCCGTCTGGATTTTCTTTTTCGCCTATGAAGGATTATATTCCAAGAGGTTGTCGTTCTGGGATGAGGTCAAGGTGCTGTGGAAGGTCATTTTCTTTTCGACTCTCGGTGTATTTACCATTCTTTATTTGGGCAAATTCGGCGAGCGGGTTTCAAGGGCCACATTAGTCGTGATGGGGGTCATCTCCTTTCCCGTACTTCCTTTAATAAGGATCAATGCAAGAAGGTTTTTAATAAATACGGGCCTGCTTAAGAGCAAAGTCCTTATCCTCGGCGCGGGCCGGACAGGGAAGCTTATCCTCAGGGCGCTGAAGAGGGACAAAAACCTCGGGCTAAATGTTGCGGGATTTCTTGATGACGACCCTGAGAAGATAGGGAAGTCGATCGACGGAGTAAAGATACACGGGGGCATTGATAAAGCACAAAAATATATCGGCAGGTGTGGAATAGAGGACGTCGTCATCGCGATGCCGGGCTGTGAAAAAAAGAAGACCATCTCTCTCATCAATAACCTTCAGCACAGGACGCAGCATATCCTGCTCATCCCGGACCTTTTCGGGATTACCGTGCTTGGCACAAATCTTCAGCACTTCTTCCAGGAGCAGGCGATAGGTCTTGAGGTCAAAAACAACCTCGCGAAGCCGGCGAATATTTTCATGAAAAAGATCTTCGACCTTGTTGTCAGTATCGCCCTTCTGGCGCTGCTCGCTCTGCCGATGCTCGTGATCGCCCTTCTCATAAGGATCAATTCGAGCGGCGCCGCAATATTTTCCCAGGAGCGGATAGGGAAAAATGACCGGCCTTTCAGGTGCTACAAATTCAGGACGATGTACAGAGACGCAGGAGAAAAGCTCGAGGCGCTGCTGAAAAACGACCCCGGGGCACAGGATGAGTGGAGAAACCACTGGAAACTGAAGAACGATCCGAGGATCACGAGGATAGGGGGCTTTTTGAGGAAGACTTCTCTCGATGAGCTGCCCCAGATATTCAATGTCCTTAAGGGCGACATGAGCCTTGTCGGACCGAGGCCTGTAACCAGGGCTGAGATCGACGACTTTTATAAAGATGCAGCGAAGCTCTGCTTCGGCGTACCTCCGGGCATTACAGGTTTATGGCAGGTGAGCGGCAGGAGCAATATCGGTTATGACTACAGGATCGCCCTCGATTCATGGTATGTGAGGAACTGGAATTTGTGGCTCGATATTGTTATTCTGCTTAAGACGTTCAAGGTGGTGCTGAACAGGGAAGGGGCTGTTTGAGAGGGGATTTTATTAACATCATATTTAAAGGAGGCAATCATGGAAAAATGGAAATGCACGGTATGCGGTTATGTTTATGACCCGGAAACAGGAGACCCGGACGGCAACATCTCTCCGAACACGCCTTTCGAGAAGCTCCCCGACGAATGGGTCTGCCCGGTTTGCGGTGCTACAAAAGACCAGTTTGAAAAGGCCTGAGTCACAGTCGTTAGCGTTTTTTGTCTCCTTCAAGATCCATCTTTGCGGAGAGGAACCATAAAATGTCCTTGAGCGATATGACCCCGACAAGGCTGCCGTCTTTTACGACCATAAGGCGGTTGTTGCCCGTACGGTTCATTGCCGCAAGCGCCTTTGCGGCATCGACATCGGGGCCGATGGTGTTTTCCACCGTGCACGTGCTCATGATTTCATGGACCGTGCGCCTGCCCCATTCCTCACGCGGTGTCCCTTTTATCTCGCCGGTTGTGATGCATCCGGTGAGTTTACCGTTATCTATGACGGGGAACATCTTTAAATGGTATTTGTAAACATATTCCTCTACAAACTCTTTTATGGAAATGGAGGAGGGGGCCGTCACCGGTGCGGTCTTCATTAAATCTTCCACCTTCTCTCCCTCAAGGGCCTTGTGCGTCATTACGCTCTGGTAGGACGTCTGTGACGCATCCCGTAAAAACAATCCTATAAGGAACCACCATATGCCGCCAAGCAGGTTCCCGGAAAGCACATTCAGTATTCCGGAAAATATAAGGAATATGCCGAACAGCGAACCTATCCTGGAGGCCACCCGCGTTGCCCAGCTCAAACTCCCCTTCCAGCGCCACAGCGCAGCGCGCAGCACGCGCCCCCCGTCAAGGGGAAATGCGGGCAGCATATTAAATGCCGCAAGTATCCAGTTGATGTATGCGAGATAGCTGATTACCCCGTTTACTGAAACTGGGAGCATGGCCTCTTCCCCCATCATGTACACGAAGTAAAAGACCCCGCCGATAAAGACGCTCGAAAGAGGCCCCGCTATGGCCATAAGAAATTCCGTCCTGGCGTCCGGCGGCTCCCCGGACATTTCGGCAACACCGCCGAAGATGAATAAGGTGATGCCGCGCATCTGAAGGTTGTTCTTTCTTGCAACAATGGAATGACACAGCTCATGAAATATTATCGACATGAAAAGGCCGAGCGCACCGGCCGCGCCCATCAGCCAGTAAGTATGGGCCGGCAGGCCTTTGTAGTAATACGGGAAGAGGCCGTACGCGAGGGACCACGTGATGAATACCGCGATGATTACCCAGCTCGCGTCGATGCGCACCTCAAAATCCAGCAGCTTGAACAGCGTGATCCTTTTATCGAACATGCGTCACCTCTGCCGCTTACAGTCCGGCGGTCATTGGTCCTGCCGGATTTTCAATTCGCTCTTTACCGATTTGACGCCCCTCACCTCGTTGACGATGTTTATCAGCCGCTCCTCGGCCTCTTTGCTCGGAACGGACCCGGTAAGAACGACGTCGCCCTCAGTTGTATCGACATTGATCTTCAGATAACTGACGTCAGGGGACCTGAGTATCTTCGCATTTATCTCTGAAGTTATGACGCCGTCGTCGATGATCTCCCCCGCAGACCTCCCCGTCACAGTGCGGCAACTGAAAAATACCGCCAGAACAATCGGTATCAATGTAATTAAAACCGGACCTCTTTTCATTTCATCTTCCTTTCTATTCTATGGATTCTCGTTGCGAGTCTGCGCGAGAGTCGCTTCGACCCGCTAAAGACATGCGGAAATGACGCTCTAAAAATGTACTTCCCATTTATGAGACCATTAACAGGTCTATTAAAGAGGTATCACATAGGTGATGGCGTGTCAAGTTGCGGAAAGGAAAAAATCAGGGAAGTTTTTTTGTCCGGTCCGGGAATCCATTCTTTTCTTTTTGAAAATTTTCCCGTATTGACGATATCTCATGTTCTTTTTTGGCGAGTTCGAGTTTGAGGCTGTATGCATATATGCCCAGGACGCAAAGGCCGGTCAGAAGCAGGACGATCAATATCCTGACGTGAACGGGCGTCCTGCGCAGCTCAAGGAGCTCGATATCGCGCTCAAGTTCGCTCTTGTCCGACATGGCTACTTATATCTCCTGACTTCGAAGCGATAAAGGTCGAGCGTTTCTCCCGGCCATATTCCGGCCTTCGTGGACGCTATGCTTACCTGTTCATCCACGGTATCAACCCCTTCAAGGTCCGGCAGCAGGAGGCCGCGGCGCTCGCCGCTTTTCACGATCACGCCGTATTTCACGGGGTCCAGCTCATGCCTGCCGTTTACTTTCACCGGCGGAGTTAATACATCGACCGTATATTCGAGTTCATTAAGCTCACGGGATTTTACCGGCGGGAATCTCGGGTCCTGGGTGGCGGCGCTTACGGCATTTTGAATAATCTCACACGCAACATTCGTGGTACACGGGGAAAAGGTCCCGATACAACCCCTTAATTCACCTTTGATCTTGATACAAACAAAAACACCGGCCTTCGAAGTCATCTCCGGTATAAGGTTTGCAGGGGGAGAGATTATCATGCCCGTGCCGACATAATGTTCAACGGCCAGTTTTGCGAGCTCTACGAAAGGATGCATGATTTTGCCCGATTTGCAGGGGCGGGTTTCAAACCGGCCCCTACTTTCTCCTTCTCAACGCATAATCCGCAATCGCGAGCAGCGAGGTCTTTTCTACTGAGTCCTTAAAGATATCGAGCTCCGCCTTTGCCTCTCCGAGTAAAGAGGTCGCTCTTTCATAACTCTTCCCGATGGATTTATGTCTGTCGAACAGTCCCTGAATATAAAAAAGGTCCTGCTCCGTAATTCTTTCAGACTTTATTATCTCTTTCACCCTCTGTGTCTCACCGTCATTTGTGTCCCTGAGTAAATATATAAGCGGAAGCGTGACCTTGCCTTCCTCCAGGTCTTTGCCGAGGCTCTTGCCGAAGGCCTTTTCTTCTGCCATATAGTCGAGGATGTCGTCAGCCATCTGAAAGGCGTAGCCGAACTTCAGCCCGAAAGCGGCCAACGCGTCTTCTTCGGCCTGAGATGCATTTCCAAGCGCGGCCCCGCCCTTGCAGGCCGCTGATATGAGGATGGCGGTCTTCCCCTGAATGATCTTCAGATAATCCTCTTCGGTCATTCCGGTATCGCCCTTCTTGCTCAACTGCACCAGCTCCCCCTCGCTCATCTTTGCCGTGGCGGTGCAAAGGGCGTCCATTATGCTTTGGCTGCCGAGCAGGTTGGCGAGCCTTAATGCGTTTGCATAGAGGAAATCTCCTACGAGGATTACGACCTGGTTTCCCCAGAGGGAATGCGCCGCCGGCTTGCCTCTCCTGAGGCCTGCCCCGTCAACAACGTCGTCATGGATCAGGGAGGCGGCGTGAATAAACTCTACGCTGCTTGCGAGAGTGCTCACCCTGTCTCCCCTCACTCCGAACATCCTTGAACAGAGGATCGCAAGGAAAGGACGGATACGCTTTCCCCCGCTTGAGAAAATATGGTTACCTACCACCGATATTGCAGGAGCAACGGTTTTCAGCGTCTCGTTGATCTTTTCCTCGGCCAACGCAAGGTCTTCTTTGTAATATTCCCAGATGCTTTCGATGGTCATTTTCATTTTGCCTTCAGCATTATTGAATCCAGGTCCGCACCCTTCTCGTTCAGCTTATGTAAATCTTCCGGCCTGAATACCCCTTTTTCGGTAATTATACCGGTCACATATTTTGCAGGCGTTACATCAAAGGCCAGGTTCCTGACCTTTACCCCTTGCGGCGCAATGTGACATCCGAATATGTGTGTCACCTCTTCCGGGCCGCGCTCCTCTATCGGAATGAATTCCCCGGACGGGATTGAAAAATCAATACTGCTCAAAGGAGCGGCAACATAAAACGGGACCCCGTTTTCTTTGCAAAGGACAGCAAGAGAATACGTGCCTATCTTGTTTGCCACGTCTCCGTTGGCCACGGTCCTGTCCGTGCCTACTATCGCCAGCTTTATCTCCCCCGTCCGCAGAATGGCGCCGGCCGTGTTGTCCGTGATTAATGTGACCGGGATATTATCCTCCATAAGCTCCCATGCCGTCAAACGGCATCCCTGCAGCACGGGTCTTGTCTCATCTGCGATGACCTGTATTTTCTTGCCCTGCTCAACAGCCACCCTTATCGGCCCGGTGGCGGTCCCGTATCCGCCCGTGGCAAGAGAACCCGCGTTGCAATGCGTGATGATGGTGTCGCCGTCCTTTATAAATTGAGAGCCCCATTTGCCGATGGCCCTGTTGATTTCTATGTCTTCATTCAGGACCCTGTTTGACTCTTCTATGAGGAGCGTCTTCAATTTGTCTACAGGTCCATTTTTTCTCTCCGCTAAAAATTTTCTCATCCTCTCCACCGCCCATTGAATATTGACGGCAGTGGGTCTCGTTGACAGCAGTTCGCTGAAGACGGTCTCCAGGCCTTTCATGAATTCGTTGAAATCTTTTGCCTTGATTTCCTGCGCGCCCAGCGCTATGCCCATTGCAGCGGCTATGCCTATGGCAGGCGCACCCCGGATACAGAGTTTCTTTATACATTCGGCAACCATGTGATAATCAGCGCAGTCGATATATTTGACTTCGCGCGGCAGCAGCGTCTGGTCGAGCATACGGACCTTGCCGTCAAACCATTCAATTGTCTTTACCATTTACTCTCCTTTTATGGAAAAATCCGTCCACAGATTTCGCAGATAACACAGATTAAATCGAATCTTCAAAAAAAATCTGTGTCCATCAGTGTAATCTGTGGATTTTTTTGTTTTACGGTTCATATGGATTTATTTATACCCGGCAGCACCGTCATGACCAGCAGGGCCGCCGTCAGAATTATTATTACAATCACGGTCCCCCAGGACACGTAATTATACCTTTTCGGGTTCGTATATTTTCCCATGATCCGCTTATTATTCACAAGGAGCAGTGCAAACACGAGAACAAACGGCAGCAATATTCCGTTCAATAACGACGAAAGGACCATCACAAGGACAAGCGGGACACGGGGGAGCAGGACCAAAAAAGCCGATATGGCTATGAGGGCGGTATAAATCCACATAAACTGGGGGGCTTCCCTGAAACTCTTGTTTACTCCCGCCTCCCACCCCATGGCTTCACAGATATAATAGGCAGTTGCGAGCGGGACGACTATGGCCCCGAGTATGGAGGCATTTGCGAGACACACGGCAAAAAGGATTGACGCATATTGCCCCACAAAGGGCGAAAGGGCAAGGGCCGCTTCTTTGGCCTCGTTTATCCTTATCCCGCGGGGGAACAGGGTCGTGGCGCAGGTGACTATTATAAAAAAAGATATAACGTCCGTCATTACGCATCCGAAGATCACATCGAGTTTCGAGACCTTATAGTTCTCTTTCTTGATTCCCTTTTCCGCAATTGACGATTGCAGGTAAAACTGCATCCAGGGCGTTATCGTCGTACCTATTATCGCTATGGTAAGCATGATAAATTCGGACTCGAATTTCACCTTAGGCACAAGGGTGCTCTTCATGACCTCGCTCCAGTCAGGCGCCGACATGAAACCTGAAACCACATAGCCGAGATAAAGCATAGAGGCTATAAGCAGGGCCATCTCAACAAGTCTGTAGCTGCCTTTTGTGACCAGTAGCCATATCAGGAAGGCTCCGAATGGGACCATCACGTATTTGCTAAGGCCGAATATCTCCATACTTGCCGCCCAGCCCGCAAAGTTGGCGATAGTGGTCCCCAGGTTTGCCACTAACAGGACTACCATCATGAAGAAAGTTGTCTTTACCCCGTAATTCTCCCTGATAAGGTCCGACAGTCCTTTGCCCGTTATAACTCCCATCCGCGCCACCATCTCCTGAATTACGATAAGGGCGACCGTCGTGGGAATCAGGGTCCACAGAAGCATATAGCCGTAGCGCGCGCCTGCGACCGAATATGTGGTAATCCCGCCGGCGTCATTGTCGATGGAGGCGGTAATTATTCCGGGCCCCAATATGGAAAGGATGACGAGTAAATTCCTCCAGCGGCTCACACGCTCCTCCTCTTTTTCCTCGATGGAGGCGGCAGGAGGATATCTACAATATCGTCTATTGTTACAATGCCGAGGAGATTGTTCTCATCGTCGACAACGGGAATGGCCAGGAGGTTGTATTTGGATATCAGCTCCGCTACGTCCTGCTGGTTAGTATTGGGCGAGACGGTCTTTGATTTTGTCTCCATGATCTCGGACAGGCGCACGCCCGGAGAGGAGAGTATCAGGTCTCTCAATGAGGCTATGCCCAGGAGTTTCTCGTTTTCGACGACATAGATGTAATAAACGGTCTCAACTTCCGGAGAATCGAGCCTGAGTTTTTCTATTGCCTCCTGTACGGTCAATCCGGCCGGATATGCGATGAACTGGTTTGTCATAAGTCCGCCTGCGGTATCTTCTTCATGCGCAAGCAGCTCCTGAATGTCCTCGGCCTCGTCCTTTTCTATGGATTCAAGGATCTCCTTGGCCTTGTCCGATTCGAGGTCCGACAGCAGGTCGGCCGCTTCATCCGGCGGCATCCTCTCGACCACGTCAGTTGCATAGTCCTTATCGAGGCCCTCGATGATCGCCCTCTTTACGTTCGGTTCAAGCTCATGAAGCGCCTCGGCGGCGACATTCGGGTCCAGTCCTTTAAACAGGGCCACGCCCTGCTCCTGCGGCACCTCGCTTATGATATCGGCGATGTCCGCCGGATGCAGCGCGGATATCATCTGCCTGGGAACGATTAATGATATAGTCGTGAGTCTCGGTTCGAGGGGCTGGATAAAGCTCCAGCTTATCAGGTTGTGCACAAGGGTCTTTCCGAAGAGCCTGTAAAGCTTCTCGCTCTTGCGCTCTACCCCGAACCGCCTGAGTATCCCCCTGATTCCTACATCAACGCCGACCAGGCAGGCATAAGCATTTTGTCCTTCAAGTTTTACGTCGTTGACCCTGACTACCTTGGCGCCGTTGGCATCTACAATCTGTTTATCAAAGATATCGCGTGCGATCAGAAGGTCGTCGTCGGAAGGCCCGTAAGGCTGGACTTTCAGGACATAAATATTGGACGATATGATACGCCTGTTGAAGATGCCCACGTTCTTCCATTCAAGGAGGTACTGCTTCTTTTTCTTCTCCAATATGAGCGCGGAAACTCTCGGAAGAGGTTCCCCCTTGACTACAATGAAGTCCCTGACCGTCCCGAGTTCATCCCCTTTTGGGTCGAGGACCGGCTTTTTTATCAATTCACTGACGAAAACTTCACCGAAAAGGGGCATCGGGTCTCCGGGAAAAAAGATAGATTTATATCATTCTATAACAGCTATTGAAGTATACCTAAGGGAGGGAATTTTCGGCAACCCGTAGAACGTCTCTTTATTGAAATTATACCGGAATAAAAAACCCGCACGGACTTAATCCGTGCGGGTCCTGATTTTTGGACTTAAATATGCTACTTATGCGGGGCAGGCGTTTCCCCGCCGGTCTTTTCCCAGGGCAGTTTAACGGCCTTCAGGGATTCTTCATTCTTTGTGACCGTGTATTTTTTATTCAGGCTCTCAAGGTATGCATCAAAAAGCGTCTTCTTCTTCTCAGACAGGAGCTGTTTTTTTATGGACTCCTTTGACTGCTCAAAGCTTGCGATCTCACCCTTTTTTATGTCCGTGAGCTGAATGATGTGATATCCGAAGCGGGTCTTAACCGGATCGCTTACTTCATTAGGCTTAAGTCTCAATAAGGCCTGTTCGAATTCAGGCACCATCTGCCCCTGCCCGAAATAACCGAGGTCTCCGCCCTTCTGGGCCGACCCCTTGTCTTTGGAAAAGGATTCCGCCAGCTTTGCAAAGGCTTCGCCCTTCTTTATGCGGGCATGGATCTTCTTTGCCTCAGCTTCTGTTTCAACAAGGATATGGCTTGCCCTTATTTTTGTGCCGATCGTGAACTTGTCGGAATTTTTGTCGTAGAAATCCTTGACTTCCCTGTCATCCACCAGTGCCTTGTCCTCTATCTCTTTCTTGAGCACAAGTGACACAAGGGTCATCTTTTCAAACTCTTCTTTCTTTTCAAGGTATTCTTTATCTTTGTCGAGACCCATCTTCCTTGCATCCTGGAAGATAAGCTCTCTCTTTATCAGCTCATCAAGAAATTTTGCCTTCCCCTCGTCTCCGGAAAACTGCTCCCTCGCCCACTCGGGGATACGATTCATCTCGGTAATGAGATCATCTCCGGTAATGGCTTCTTTATTGATCTTCGCAACAACCGGGCCACCCGCTTTTTCTTTTTTGGCGCATCCGGCAAGGGTTGCTAATGAAAACAGAACCAACACGACATAAAACAACGCCTTTCTCATTTCTTTCTCCTTGTTATGATTGTGATTAAGCGGTCAACGCAGCTTGTGTTATACCATAACGAATTCAGAATTTACAACAGACGGCGGGGCCGCCGCAAAGGCTTCTTTCCACTCGGCCCGTTATATTATAATGAGGAATGCGGAAGCGTCTGTATCTGAAGGTCGGCGACAGGGTCAGCCATCTCAAATACTCCGTCTGGGGCGCCGGAGAGGTAGTTGAAGAAAGGCATTCAAACCTTTCCGGGGGGGTCTGTCTTGTCAGGATACTGTTTGAGGACGGCGAGGAGAGGTCTTTCATAAATGACCTCGAAAGCGCGCTTTGCTGCTACTATGCAGGGGTCAGGATCATCGGCTGAGGCGCGTCTTCAAATCCTGAAACTCTCCTTCACAAACTTTATCTCTTCTTCCCGGCCCCTTACTTTCTTTTCGAGTCTCGCATCCAGCAGCGCTGCAAGTATTTTTCCGAAGAGCGGCCCCGGCCTGTAACCCATCTCCTGCAGGTCCTTCCCCGTAAGGTCGGGCCTGATTTTCCTCAAGGCCGTCAGGTAAAGAGAGACTGCCTTTTTCTGCTCCTCATGCCGGGCCTTTGCCATCGTAAAAAGTATGGACTGAATATTGAGGGAATTCAATATGTGACAGATCTCTTTTTCAGAGGCGGCCTGCAGTCCGTCAAGCGCATTATGCGAGGCCCCGATGCCGTCAAGTATTTCCCTGCTTGCCCTTGCAGGCACATGGAGCCTCCGCAGCGCTTCCATTCTCTCCTGAGGCGCCAGCTCTTCCGTCAACGCCATAAGAAAGAGATGGGACTTGTTTACGGCTTCTTCAAAGAAGAGGAGCCTGAACCACGCGAATGTCTCCTGTATCGCCTTAAAGGTCTCTTCAAGCGCTTTTGTCACCTTCAGATTAGGATGGATGAATTTCAGGAGGTCCAGCTCAGCCAGCCTCTTGAGAGCGTGCACCGGCTCCGTTTCGATAAACAGGAGGTTCAGCTCATCATACATCCTTGTGCCCGATAGTTTGTCAAAGAGATTGATCCGGACGGCGGTCTTTATCAGATTTAAGGTATGCTTGCTGATCTTGTAGCCGAACCTTTCGGAAAACCTTATCGCCCTGAACGCCCTTGTCGGGTCTTCTATGAAACTGAGATTATGCAGTATCCTGATGGTCTTCTCTTTAATGTCCCTCTGGCCGCCGAAAAAATCGAGGAGCTGTCCGAACCTTTCGGGGTTTAATTTAACGGCCATTGTATTAATGGTAAAGTCCCTCCTGTATAAATCCTTCTTTATGGATGACATCTCTACTGTCGGAAGCGCGGCAGGGGATTCGTAGAATTCCGTCCTCGCGGTGGCTACGTCGTATTTCAGCGGACCGGCGATTATGACTGCCGTGCCGAACCGCTTGTGGCTTTTTACCCTGACGTTGATTTTTTTGCCGAGGGTCTGCGCAAAGGCGATCCCGTCCCCCTCGA
>QZJG01000057.1 GCA_003599275.1 Nitrospiraceae bacterium
GGACGAGAAGAAATTACCTACGCCCTGGACGGATTGGAAGAAAAGATATTTGTAGCCAAGTACAAGGTAAAACTGCCAAGCGACGAGAAAATAAAGAGAGCGCTAAAAAAATTATGAAATATTGCACACGCTGTGTGCAGAATTTATTTGCGAATCCCTCCGGGCTTCTATACAACCAACATGATTAAAAAAAACAAATCCGTTGCCGTCTATGCCAGGGTATCAACCGACAAGCAGAAAGTTGATATGCAGCTCCAGGAGCTCAACGCTTTTATAAAACGCTCCGGACAGTTTTAAAGTGTTCCAGGCTTTTTCAGTTCAACCGGCTTTCTTGATTACTCGTCTTCTTGATAATAACCGTTTCATGTGGTAGTCTTTTTAATACTAAAAAGCAATCTGTTTTCGCCGCGCTTCTATGCGTGAAATTGCGAAAGACCTGCATCAGAACAGTAGGAGGTTTCATGAGAACGGGGGCGAGAAGGCTTCTGTCTTTTCTTGTTCTGTGTCTGATCGTTTCCGGCAGCCCTGTCTTTTCTGACGCAGATGGTCCTGCGAGAGCATCCTCTATTGACCCCTCACTAATGCAGATATCTCCTGTGTCACTGAACGCAGACCAAACAGCCCAGCTCGAACGGACTGTGCCGGGTGTTGCTGATGACAGATCAGGAACCGCGGTCCGTTCACAGTGCACGGAGAGTCCCCGAATCGACCAGATGAATCCCTACACCGCAGTGCAGGGACAGCTCAATCTCCAGCTCGAACTTCGGGGCCGGGACCTGGACAAACCCGGCATGTTGTTTGACTTCGGTCCCGGGATAGTCGTGATCGGCAGGCCCATGATGAAAAGGAGAGTGGCAGAGGGAGTGAACATTTATAGTCTTGGCATCAATGTGCTTCCTGCAGCACAGGCAGGGGCGCACCCTCTGAAGATCAGATACTGTAACGGCGCAAAGACGCTCCAGTCGAGGGCCGCGCTTATAGTCAGCGCCGGGCAGCCGGGCCCCGTGGCTGCGCCTCAGATACAAACCGCGCCGATAATTTCCCCCACGGTCCTTGCTGTGGCGCCTAACCAGTGGCAGCCCGGCAAGTCATATCAGTTGATCATTACAGGCGTGAACCTCGTTTCCGGCATGGATGTCCAGTTCGGCAACGGGGTGAAGAATAAGGGGTCTTTCACAGTGCTCAGCCCAAACCTGGCAAAGCTGATGGTCGAAGTTGATCAGTCGGCAAAAGGGAGCCGTAAGGCGCAGATGAAGATGACATCATCCGGACCGTGGAAGGATACACCGGCAATGGCTTTCATTGAGAGCGTGGAAGAGGTAAAACCGTCTACTAAAAAGGCCGGTATCAAGCTTCCCGTATTTCAGCCGGACGTTGCCCCTAAAAATGTTATTCATCTTGATGAGCCGAAGTGGCGCGAGATAATCGGCAGCACGGTCCCTCCAAAAGGTCCCGACGGCAAGCCGCTGGGCGTATCGACACCTGTTTATCAGAAGAAACACCCTGTGCTGAATGATACCCTTGTTTTCGATTGGCACGAGAAGAACCCGGGGATGGCAGAATGGTTCGAGGTCCGTTTCTTTCGTCAGGGGCAACTCATTGCTGCGCGGAAGATAGAGTCAAAAAAACCCTGGTCCGGCCTGCCCTTTCCTACAAGCTCATTCCGGCCTGATGGGGCATTAGTAGGAGAACTGCTGAAGGCCGTCCCGGAAAAATCGGGGAGCAAGGGCAAGTTCAAGGTGTCCAATATGGGCGATATCCAGGGGAGCGTTGATATTGTAACAGAATTGTCCAATGCAGACCTGGCCTGGGAGGTGGCGGGTTTCCGGAAATATTCAGGCAATGGAGTGGTTACCACCTCCTTGCTTGACGGACCTGTTCTGTATGCCGCCGCAGGGCAGAAGGGCGGAGTCGTGATTGACTCTCCTCCTGCTTTTACTCCGGACCCGCAAGGGCCATTGATGAAAGATATGGAAGTGGAGATATCTGAACGCTGGCCTCTTTATGCTTCTGACCGGCCGACCGGACTTGCCTGCCCGGCTGCGAGTTCCACGGGCGGCCTTGATGTGGTGAACATTGACGTTGAGGCTGTAAAGGGTAAGGGCGGTGTGAAGATTGCCACTGCAAACCATACCTATGACCGTTTTTCCCTGAGCGGCACGATAAATCTTTCCAAGAGCCCGTATGCTGCCCACGCGAGCAAGAGTCAGACGGCAACACCGGACACGAGCGGGTCTTTTCCGACCCCGTTCGGCGGAAGCGTAAGCTACGGTTCGGAATCCAAGGTGCTCTTCACCACGTGGGTTTTCGAGAATGTCTTCATTGACTGGGGCGACGGAACAGTGCAGCCTCTGAGTATAACGCAGGGAGGAGATGCAGGAGACTATAGCCAGGAGAATGCAATTAATCTCGGCAAGCATATCGATAAATATCAGCATGTCTACATTGAGCCGGGCAGCTATACGGTCCGGGTATATCAGCTTTCGTCCGACGATGTTCAGGGCGGTGGCCAGCAAGTGGCCGTGTCCTCGATCTCCAATAACCAGGGCAAGAGCGGTCTGTACCAATTGGCAATGGGGGCTGCAGGCGGTGAGGAAGCAAAAGCTTCCGCTGCTGAAAAAGAATATGGCAAGGCAGTGGCTGACAGGGCATATATGCTCTTTTGTAAAAATATTGTAATCCAGCCGCGTACCGACCCCGATGCCAACGGGCTTCTGCATTTGGTAAATATTGAGGTGCAGGGTTTTCCCAACCCGCCGGGCAGCAAAAAATCAATGACGAAAAAGACAAAGGCTGCAGGCAAGACACCTGGTCCGGGGAAAACCGGACCATTATCGGGTAGCCTGACGGCAAAGAATCCTTCTGTCACCGTGGAGGAGTTGGCGCCCCTGACACTTCTGGGGAACATGCCGGCATACAGTGCATGCGACTACCAGCTCACTGCCGGTTCAAAGCTGTCTTATTATGGCCAGGGTGATGTGAAGCTCACCTGGATTGTTGATGGTTTGGCCCTGCCCTCAGAAGAGTTCCCCATCGGCCCATCCGAAGGACGGTCCGATAAGGTGCTGTCCCAACCGCAATCAACTTGGGGCGGGCCTGTTGTGGATAATCTTGCGCCATTGCTTTCTCCGCCAATCGGCCTTGAGAAACCGGGTAAACATGAGGTCCGCGCAGAGGCCGAAGTGGTCCATAAAGTCACCGGCTATGGCGTAATGAATCTTGTGCAGGCGGCACTGGGAGCGGGAGGCAAGCCCGATGCCGGATTGGCCCAGGCCCTTTCATCCGCGATGAAGAAAGAGGGGTTGAAACTGGGAGTTCTTTCTCCGAAAAAGATATCTGTCAAAGGCGGGACAGGACCGATGAGCTATCTCAATGCCCCGCTGGAGCGAGTTGCAGAATCAGGGCTGACGCGTTTGGCCGCTAAATTTTCTCCGGGTAGCGGCTATGCCCCGCTGAGTGATATCAAGACCGGCGTAGTAGTCATGCCCAAGAAAGGACCACCGGAGTTCGTGCAGTCAGAAAACAAGCCATACATGGTAGCAGGTTATAATTCGGAACAACCTTGTACCTTTGAATTCCCGGTGACGGATGGACATTTTCTTGTGGTCGGTCTTCAGGAGCCGGGAGGCAAGTCCAAAGTGACCCGGAAGGGCAATAGTTTTAGCGGTGAGGGAGAATTGATCGTTCCGGTCCCCACCGCCTCAGGAGTGAAGACCTTGAAGGCGCCGGTCAAGTTTCAGGAATGGAAGATACAGACCGACGGCGTGTCCGTGGATTCCGGGACCTTCGATATAACAAACAGCGGACTGCCGGAGACGCTGCTTCCCGGCCTGAAAGGCCGCTTCAGCCGTCTCAAAGGAACAGCAGGCGACCATGTGGATGCCTGGCTCGATGCACAACTCTCAAATACGGGACTGACCAAATCGGCATCGCCCGGCATGACCCCGGAATGGAAAGGAGTAATGGCTGCATTGAGTCCGTCCGGCGACTGGTTCGCGGCAGGAAAACCAATGCCCGAACTCCTGATCTATGACACGGGATTCCGCATTTTACCCGTGGCAGCGGACCTCGATCTGAGCGCAAAAGAGGGTACACAAGCCAGTTCAAGCTGTCAGGGAGATGCGGGCGCTGCATGGCGAGGAGTACGGTTTGGAAGTGGTGCGCTTCTGAGCTTCTACAACTTTGAGCTGCCCTTCGCACCGCCACAGGCCCAGGCGAGTGACTGGGCTATCGATAGTGCAGGGATATGCGGTAAGGCCAATGCAGGGGCTGCTTCCCATCCATGGCTTAAAGGCAAGATCGTCTGGTCGGGCATCGATGCCCAGGCGCAGGGTGGAAGCTTCAAGGCCACATATCATGACTTCGTGGTCCATGTCCCCTGGCTTAACGTCGATCTTAAAGGTTCGGCAGATCCTGTAGTAACAGGTGGAAAAGGCCAGGGTGCAGGAGGGATAACGCTTGCGCTCACCGGCGGCCCCAAGACCGTAAAGAACGGACCTGTAACTCTCAGGGCGGACAACATGCTTTTCACTACATTAAAAGGCACGGGCCCGGTCGTACAGACAGATTCCTGTTTTGACTTTCAGGGAGAGAAAGAAACGTTTGCTCAAGATGTTTGCGTCAATGGACTGCATTACGGACTCGACGGCAAGGCCTACTTTGCGGACAGCAAACCCCGTACCGTTCAACTTACCGGCAAGAAAGGCAATATCGCACAAAGTACGGTTGATCTGAAGAGCGTCGTCATAACCGCGCCTGCAGGAACCGAGGACCGTCTCGGTTTCGCCTTCGATACTGATCTGACAATCTCAAAGGTGCTGCAGGCTGCCAAGTCGCCCGTCTCATACTCGGTTACAGAATCCACATCGGGTGTGTACAAGGGCATGGGACCTGTAACAGGGTCGTTCACACCTATCCAGTTCGTCTCGCCGAATATCAAGGCAACCATCAGGCCCGTATACGCAGGGCCTGTCGATGGCGGCATTGCATTAAAACCTGTACAATTTGCGATGGATGACAGTTCCGGCATCAGCGATGCGCCGTTTCAGCTTGCGCTGGCAACGCCTTCAGGAATTATTTACAAGGGCAGTGTGGATTTAACGCCCTTTGAACTTGGGGTCCCGATAAAAGGTGTGTTCGTGCTGGGTTATCAGGGCAATACCGATTTCTGGGCTGCAAAGGGCACCTTTATCTTCCCGGCATCAGGCGCGCCGCTCGTACCGCCGCTCGTCAATATGTTTGAGGTGGGAGGCGGTCTTGGTTATCATGTGACGCGGGCCTCCCTTATTGATGCCAATCTCGAATATGTTCAATACAGTGATGATTCAGTGCCGGTTTTTAATGCACATACCCTCATCGGCTCCGGATGGGACGGAGGTTTTACATTTGCTGCAAAGGGAGAACTCACTATCAAGACCGGGGGCAGTGATTCCGGTGTCGGAATGAATTATGACGCATGGCTGCTGAAAGCAAGCCATGGCGGCAAGGGCGATCTTTATGGAGACCTTACCTATGGCGGCGGCGCATTTGCGGGCAATATGAACGGCCAGCTTACCATGTTCGGCACAGACCAGGTATATCTCGAAGCGAAGAACAATGCCATCGCCTTTTCAGTGGGAAATGGCGACTGGTATTTCAATCTGGGCAGTGAAGGCAACCCCGTCACAGGGCATGTGCTTATCCTCGATGCAGGCGCATGGATGAACCTGAGCAAGTCAAACGGCCTCCATGTAGGGGCCATTGCCGACAAGCGGTTTCCGGACATCACCTGTGATGGCGGCACCTGCGCGTATGTACAGGGCAAGGTAAAAGTGGATGCAGGCATCAACCCTGCTCCTTTTTCCCTGTCTGCCAAAGGCAGTGCGGGTGTCGATGCCAAGGCCTGCGCATCCGGGTTTTGCCTGGGTACAGGAGTGGATGCAAGTGTGCATGCAGGGGCGCCTCCGCCGTCGTTCGGTTTTGCCTATAACCTCAGCGGTTGTCCGATCGGCAAGCTGAGTATAGGACTGGACCTGCTCCCTTCACCGGAACCGGACATCAGTGCCGGTTTTTGCAGCTTTGGTGAAGTGGGTGAGGCGATTGCAACAGGGATTGAAAATGTTGGAGAAGCGCTGGAGGATTTCGGGGAGAGTGTCGGCGATGCCATTACCTCCTGCTTGGGACTCTGTTGAGGCTATTGGAAATTTTAAATTCAGGACAGACATGACTCAAAAAGAGCTTGAGCGCGATATCTGCCCTGAACTCATGAATGCAGGTGAGAGGGAATAAAATGTTAAAGAGAAAAATAATACAGTTGCTTTTAATGCTTCTGGTAGCAGGGAGCACGCAGCCGCTGTTTGCACAAAGTGGAGTGAAGACCCAGGCCTATTCCGCTTCAGACGGCCAGGGCGGGGCACGGCTTCTGTGGTTTGTGTCTCCTGACCGCTGGCGAGGAGGGTGGCGTGTGGAGGACGAGACAGGGAAGGTCCTTGCCGACAGGATATTACCCGGTGGGGCGGATCCCATGAAAGCGCTCCCTGCCGAGTCACAGGCGGAGATCAGCAGTCTATTGCGTAACATAAGAGAGCAGGGCAATAAGAAAAGAACAGCGGTCAATGAAATCACTTTTGGCATTAAGGTATTTTCAAACTGGGACTTTGCCAGGGCCGCGGGTCTCGCCATTGAGTTAAAGGGATTGGAGAAGCGCCGCACTTCCTTTGTTGTCCGCAGGCTGGATGACAGCGGCAAACCCGATACCGCTTATCTGAAGACCGAACCCGTTGATCTTGCGAAGGCCGCGCCAATGCCGCCATCGCCGCTTGGGTTCAGGGCCGAAGCTGAAAAGAGCGGAATAGAACTCTACTGGCGACTTGCGCGTAATCCTTTGCCGGTGTTCGCCTACGTAGTGGAGCGGGAGTATAAAGGAGAGCTTCGCACTCTTACAGATAGTCCCCTGGTCCTCGGCAGCAACTGGCCGGAGAAGTCTCCGGCATTTGTCGATAAACAGCCTCCGCTGGAGAGCGACGTGGTCTATATTGTCCGGGCCGTGGATGCTCTGGGCCGTCGTTCCAATCCTGTTGCGACGGGTATCTTTTCTCCTGATCTCTTCGCCCTGGACGCACCCATGGACGTGAAGGCAGATGCAGTGAAAACGAATACAGCGGAAGTATCCTGGAAGGCAAACAGCAGTTCCAATACAGCCGGATATCTGGTAGAGCGTTCCTATCAGCTCTCCGGTCCCTTCGAGATTTTGACGCCGGAAGGGGTGACCCCCGGCACAACGAGTTATAAGGACAAAGGGCTCCGTCCGGGTACTACCTACTTTTACCGTGTGCGGGCCATTGGAGCAAGGGGTGATACAGGACCTCCAGGTCCTGCAGTAATGGCCGTAGTCCGGGGTGAACCGGTACCCGCGCCGGAAAATCTCACAGCGGAAGCAGGGCAGACACGTGTTCGTCTGACCTGGGAAGCAGTGGCTGCTGCGTCCGGCTACCACGTGGAACGGCGCACCGGGAATGAGCGCCCGTGGAGCCGCTTGACCGGTATGCCCGTGCCTGATATGCTTTATGACGACCATACAGGCTATAGCCCTGGCGGCCGTTTCGAGTATCGTGTGCTTGCAGCAGGCTATGATGGTCAGGATGGAAAGCCATCCCGGCCGGTTGAGGTAATGCTGCAGGACACTGTATCTCCTGCACCGCCTCGTTTTATCGAAGCCAGCGGGGAGGGAGGAAAGGTATGGCTTACGTTTGCCCCCGCTGCTCCTGAAGAAGACACGAGTCAGGTACTGGTATTGCGGGCTGATCAGCCTGATCAGCAGGGGCTGGTAATCGGTGACCCCCTGTCCGGACGGGGAAGACAGTTTGAGGACAGATGGGTGGAGCCGGGACGTCGCTACTATTACCGTCTTGTTGCGGTGGATGCGAGCGGCAACCGCAGCGACCCCGGCGAAGCGGTGGGTGTACTGGTGGGGCATGAATCTCTGCCGAGACCTGATGCGCCCGAGGCTGTCTATGCGGGCAGTCCATTCCCGCACGTGCGCCTGAGTTTTGATGAACCGCCCAAAGGGCTCCGGGTACTCGTAGAGGCACAGACCGGGACAGGGGCATGGCTCTACGTAGCGGGGCCGGTCACAGGCAGAGAGGCGATAGACCTCAATCCCGGCAAAGAGGCAAAACGTTATCGCCTGCGTTACCAGGATGCAGGAGGCGCCGCAGGCCCGGCCTCTAAAGAGGCTGTTTTTTCCGGGCATTGAACTTATAATTTATTCCGGATCAGGGAGATAAAATGAGAAATTATTTTTTGGCTGTTGTTCTTTGTCTTGCTGTAGCTGTTTCTGCTTTTGGCGGTGAGTTGTCTCAGAATGAGGTTATCCGTGTAGTCACACCACAAAATGCCTCTGAAGTGATCGGGAAAAAGCCTGAGATCAGGATCGAGTTCACTGTTCCTGTTGACCCGTCGAGTATTGTCTTGCTCCTCGACGGCACGGACCTGACCCAATTGGGGACAAAAGATGAGAAATCTTTTACCTGCACATCGTTTGGCATATTACCCTCAGGCCCTCACAGCCTGACTGTTATTGCGAAGGACCCGGACGGAAATTCTTATCAGGTAAATAGTTCGTTCACAAGCCGCCACACTGCTGCTTTCGAGGAAGCATACAGTAATAACGAAGCTGCGGCGATTTACGAATCGGCCCTTGCGAAACCGGAGCGGGCGGTCAGCACCCCCTACTCAAAATTCGAAGGGAACATCAATACTGATTCGAAACTCAAGAACAGGGAATATGAGGCGGGATTCACGGCAAATCTGAGATATTTCGATCAGAGCCTTCCAGTGCTCTCTACGGTGCTCTCCTCCGGGATAGATACTTCCGTTCAGGACCTGTCCCTTCTCGAAAAGGGTTTCAGCCTCGCCAATTTTCTCTTCACCGGCAGGTATATTAAAGATCCTTTTATGATGACGGCTGAAATAGGCGATGTCCTGGTAAGCGAGACGCAAAACACCGTTTCCGGCCTTGCACGACGCGGAGGCAAGTTGATGTTCGAATACGAAGACGCAACATTGAACACCTTTCTCGTGAAGGGCGAGCGAGTTTTCGGGTTCAACGGAGGCCTCGGTATTAATGGGTCGGGCGATGACCATATATTCGGCGCTTCGGCCGGGTTGAAGCTGCCGGACAGGAAGATGGAGTTAAAAACAGTCTACGTCAGAGGCGGTGAACCGCCCTCTTCCGTTGGTACGGCAACTTCGGCAAACATCCCTGAATCCACCCCGGGCCTTGTTAAGGACGGCGCTCACACAAAAGGCGACGTAATCGGACTGCAGCTTGTTACGGACTTCTTCGAGAACCGCTTCAGGACCGAGATGGAATTTGACTCGTCGAGGTTCGACTTTGACCTGGATGACGATGAGGGCAAGGAAAGCGATGTTTCCTATCGAGCAAAGGGAGGCGGCGCTCTCGGCCGGTACATTTACGAGGCGGGATATGAGTTTTACGGCAGGGATTATGCAGTGATCGGAAACCAGGGAGCGATGAAGGACGCCGAGATATTCAGTTTTATGAACGGGCTGACACTCGAAGGGCACAGCATGACGCTCGCACTTTCACGGACGAACGATAATGTGCGGAAAGAAAAAGCACTCCCCCGGATTGTGAAGCATGACGGGACGGTCACATACAGTTTCATGAAAATCCCTCAACTGCCTGTCACTTTTATTTACCAAAAAAGCCTGCAGGACAGCACGCGTGAGCCGGATGGCATGAACGAGATCGAGATCGATACAGATACCGCGACAGGTTCGGTAAGCTATGTGGACGGAGGCTTCAGCACTTCATTCACGGCGGTATACTCCTTTTTGAATGACAGGACTTCAACGGGCGCAGACACCAGGACGGTCACTTATGTGCTTGTCCCGTCATATGCTGCGCCTGTCTTCTCGATATTACCCATGGCGTCCTGGAACAGGACAAAGGACACTCTCAGCGATATCAAAACGGATACCTATACCGGCGGACTGAATTTTTACAGCAAGTTCTTTGACGACCGGATGGCCTTTGACGCAGGTGGGACATATACGGCAGTCCGGAACAGCGACGATACGGTGAAAACGAATGACTTCAACAGCACCGTGCGTGTCGGTTACAATATGAGGCATCTTGTGAATTGGCTTGTTGATCCGACGATCTCTCTGAAGGGCCAATATGTGCGGCATAAGGACGATGTTGACGATTCAAACGACTCGGATGAGTTCCTGCTCTTTCTGGTGCTCTCAACTATAATGCCGGTTTCTTTATAGGAGGATGAAAATGAAAAAGATATACGCACTCATACTGACACTCATATTGTTCAGCACAGGATATTCGGAGGCCGCGGTGGGCACGGTTTCCCCTCCATCGATTTCAGTAACGAAGGGCGTCCCGTCAACAGCGACTCTGGTCTACCGGCTGAGCGACGTTGCAGCTACCAATTGCGAATACAGGTCGAGCAAGGGCAGCTTCATCGGGGGAACGAGTCCGCTGCTCGAAGAAAATCCGGTTGCGCTCACGGTTGTCATCCCTTCCACGATCAACAGCGGCTCGGCAACCGAAACGCTCAGGGTCTCTGCAGGCCTTATCGAGAAGGCACTGCGCCGGGATATCCGCACGTTTACGTACACGCGTGTATTTGAGTCTGTTACTTGTGATGATATTGCAGTAACGATGAATGTGACGATCACGGTCAAGGGTGAGGCATCCGCGGAATTCGGAATAACCCGCATGGAGCTCTACTTCGAAAACCGGAGGCCCGAAATCACAATCGGGAGAAACACGCCGGACCTGAAGGCCTTTGCCGACGTCCGTTTTGCAGGTTCGGGTCTTCTGGAGGGATACTGGGAGGTTGATGGAAGGCTCATCAGCCGTGAGTTCCGCCATCTCATATACGGACGGAGCGTTACGCTCCAGTCGCCGCAGGTCCCCGGCCTGCCGACTTTTGATGAAGGCTCTCATGTCGTTCGTTTTGTGATTACCAAACCTGTTTCGGACATTGCCACGCCTT
Source organism: Nitrospiraceae bacterium (assembly GCA_003599275.1). Taxonomy (GTDB): domain Bacteria; phylum Nitrospirota; class Thermodesulfovibrionia; order UBA6902; family UBA6902; genus SURF-23. The sequence goes on from QZJG01000057.1 coordinate 11,019, forward strand.
TCATCGTCTATTTCGTCACACCGAAGGAGATGAAGGTCCGGCAGGCCCCGCTTCTGCTTCTCGTTCCTGTCGAAGGGGGAAGCGCCAAAGCGGAGACGAAATTCTCCTGGGAGAAGCCTGAGGGAGCAAACATTTTCCTCATTTCCTTTTATGAGGACCGCGGGGGAACGCCTATCTTCTCGGCATATACGCGGGAGCCGTTCTATTCGCTTCCCGGACCTGTGGCAAGCAGGGTCTTTACGGCTGAAAGGCAGTATTTCTGGAAGGTGGTCGGATTCGATGCAGAGAATCAGGAGACGAGCGAGAGCGACAAGAGGGCTTTCATTATTAATTGAACAATGAAAAGGGACAATAAGGCCACGGGCGCATTCAAATTGATCTCCGGCTTCAGGCCAACCGGCGATCAGCCGAAGGCCATTGAACGGCTTACGGAAGGTGTTCTAAATAAAACGGGGCATCAGGTCCTCTTGGGCGTTACCGGCTCCGGCAAGACCTTTACCATTGCCAATGTCATAGCGAATATAAATAAACCGGCGCTTGTCATTGCGCACAACAAGACCCTTGCGGCACAATTATACGGCGAATTCAAGTCCTTCTTCCCTGAGAACGCGGTGGAATATTTTGTGAGTTTCTACGACTACTATCAGCCTGAAGCGTACCTCCCGTCCACCGACACGTATATTGAAAAAGACTCCATGATAAACGAAGACATTGACAGGCTGAGGCACGCGGCGACACGCTCTGTGCTTGAAAGAAACGATACCGTTATCGTGGCCTCGGTCTCGTGCATCTACGGCATCGGATCGCCTGAGGATTATTCAGACATGCATCTGAGTATAGAGAAAGGGATGCGGACGGAGAGGGACGCATTCCTGAGAAAGCTTGTTGATATGCTTTATGAGCGCACGGAAGACTTCAAAAGGGGCACGTTCAGGGTGAGGGGCGATATCGTGGAGATATTCCCTTCTTTTTCAGGCGACAACGCGATAAGGGTTGAATTCTTCGGAGATGACATAGACGGGCTGTATGAGTTTGATTCTCTCTCCGGCAAGGTAATCAGGCGTATTGAAAAAATCGATCTTTATCCCAACAGCCACTGGATCACGCCGAGGCCGAGGATCGAAAGGGCGCTCTCTACTATTAATGAAGAGCTCGGAGAGAGGTTGAATTTTTTCCTGAGGCAGGGCAGGGAGCTTGAGGCAAAGAGACTTGAGCAGAGGACGCGCTTCGATATGGAGATGCTCAAAGAATTCGGATACTGCCACGGTATAGAAAACTACTCGAGGCATTTAAACGGCAGGATGCCGGGAGAGCCGCCGTACTGCCTCATAGATTATTTCCCGGAGGATTTTCTCGTTATCATCGACGAGTCCCACGCAACGGTCCCGCAGATAGGGGGCATGTACGAGGGAGACCGGTCGAGAAAACAGACGCTCATTGACTTCGGCTTCAGGCTTCCGTCCGCGCTCGATAACCGCCCGCTCAGGTTTAATGAGTTTGAGCACAGGGTGCGGGAGGCGATTTATGTCTCCGCGACACCCTCGGAATATGAGCTTAACAAATCCGGCCGCCGCATTGTGGAGCAGATTGTCCGGCCCACGGGGCTGATGGACCCGGTTATTGAAGTGCGGCCTGTTGCCGGGCAGCTTGATGATCTCCTCGGAGAGATCAGGAAGAGGGCAGAAGGCGGGGAAAGGGTGCTGGTTACGACCCTTACAAAAAAAATGGCGGAGGATATCACGGAGTACTATACGGAATTGGGGACCAGGGCACGGTATCTGCACTCCGATATCGATACCCTTGAGAGGATCGAGATCCTGCGCGACCTGAGACTCGGCAAATTCGACGCGCTCATCGGAGTGAACCTGTTGAGGGAAGGGCTGGACCTTCCGGAGGTGTCGCTTGTTGCGATATTCGATGCCGACAAAGAGGGCTTCCTGCGATCGGGCCGCTCCCTTATCCAGACCTCGGGAAGGGCCGCGAGGAATGTGAACGGCATTGTCATATTCTATGCCGACAAAATAACCGGCTCGATGAAGACCGCCATCGATGAGACAACCAGGAGACGGAAGATCCAGGAAGCTTACAATAAAAAGCACAAGATAACCCCGACATCGATCAAAAAGGAGATAACGAATATCCTCAGCTCCATTTATGAAGCGGACTACTGGACGGTGCAGGCGGTGGCTGAGGAAAAGGTCGAATACGGCGACGAGTCCGTAATCATAAAACTCGAAGAGGAAATGAAAGAAGCCGCCAAGCGACTCGATTTTGAAAAGGCCGCGGAGATAAGAGACCGCATCAGGGCGATAAAGAATAAACAGATCGAGGTAGGGATCAAGGTGTAGAAGACTGCACAAATCAATGCCCCGGCTATATCTCTTCTCAGCATTCTTGCTCCGGTTTTATGATATGCGGGTTAATGCTTCACAAGGAGATTCAACTATCCCCGGGAAGTTTTTGTAGGAGCCTCTTTCTGTCAGCACGAACCCCTTTTGTATTTATAAGCACATATGTTGTGCCGTTGTCCACAGCCAATTGCACCCTGTACCAGGAACCAAAACTTATAACAAAGAGCCCTATAACAATGAACCCGCACGCAAAACTTATAAATACGAACCCAGGGTCTTTTTTGAACCCGAACAAACACGTCCGGTTGTATTCCAGGAGCCTGACAGGGGCCCCTTTAAACAGGACTGCCTCGCCAAGGCGGATATCCCCGATCTTTTCTTTCTTTTGAGGCAGGGCCGGAGGGATATAATACAATGACATCGGAGGCAACAAACCTTTATTGTTTTCAATTATCGTGTTATCTTTTCTAAAAACTATCTCAGGGTGTTTAGGGTAGTCGACAACAAATTTTCCTTCAAAGTTCTTCACCTGAAACAATTCGCCTGATTTAATATTGACAGTTTCGTCAGCTACATTGAACTTTAAAGAAGCGGAGGGTTCTATTAAATAGACACTTATGTCATCTATTTCGAGAGGCTCATTGGGTTGCATTACTACATCCAGTATATCGTCATTTTTATTGTTCGTAATTTCAAGTCTCGCAAGCCACCTTTTCTGGACATAAGAAAAATTATCCTTCAGATATTCTATTTTTTGCAGCCCTGTGCCAAGAAGGAATCTTTTGATCTTGTCATCCGGGAACTTGATTAACGGCACCTTATAAGTTTCCTTGGTGATCTCCTTGAGTTTTATCGTGTACCTGGCGTCTTCTTTACCGGCATGATTGAACCCTATTTTCCCCAGGAAATCCTCGAATTTTGTTTTTTTGGTTTCGAAGCTTACAATCTCCGGTTTTCCTTCGTAAAGGAAAGGGAAAACTTCTTTCGTAAATAACCCGGCTGCCAAAAACCCAAGGATAGCCAGGATGACCCCTATATGGTAAAACCATGAGACCCAAGATAAGGAAACACCTTTCTCATATGTTTTTATAATTGAATTGTCTTTTTGTTTATTAGGGGTGAACCCTTCTTCTTTGAGCAGCTGATCGACTTTATCGCTTTTAAGGGCAATGACCCCCTGATAATTCCTGAATTCTTCAAAAGAAATTTCTCCTTTCTTTCTGAATGCCTTATACCGGTTAAAGCTGCATACGGTCAGGCTCACAATCAGGAGAATGATAACAACAATAAAAAGAAAAAAAACAACGGAATCAAAAATATTGAAAACCGGCATCACGCTGTCGCTTCCTGAAAACAGCCTTTTAACCGTGTTTTCCTTATTGTTGTGTTCCTGAAAGAAAATCGTGCCCAGTACCAATATTATTACCAGGGAAAAAAGAAGAAAAACGGCTGTCTTTACTGATGAGAACAATTTATTTATCATAATTTTTCTTTACGGAGAACTTAATAGCTCCCCGCCCTCCTATAGTGATAGATGACATTTTTTAATAGTGCCCAATAAAACGACCAGCCATTCAGCTCCCAAAAAGGCCATGAGCATCGAGCTGAACCCTAAAAAATTAAACGCCGAGGCCGGCCTTTCCTTCCATTTTCCAATGGAACGGGCGTGTAAATAAATTGCATAGGTTATCCACATTATCAATGTCCATATCAGCTTAGGTTCCCAAATCCAGTATAGTCCCCATAACTCATGTGCCCACAACATTCCCACATAAATAGAGAACGTCAGGGAACTAAAACCGATTACTATAAGCCTGTGCCGCAACTCATAAAACTGTTTGTCAGCGGTGACGAGAACTTTGCTTAGATGCTTACTGCCGGATGCAATATAACAAAGTTCTATTGCAAAACTGACGGTAAACAGGGCGTACGACAGAAAGGCTGTGCAGGTATGAAGTTCGAACCATTTGCTTTGGAATTTCAAAAAGGCAGTAAACGCAATCGGATTACGGTCCAGTAAATTATACAAAGAAAAGAGAAAGGCAATTCCGGATATTGCGACCCCGGGCAGATGTACTTTGTCCCACTTTTTTTGAATATAGAGGCAGATAAAAACGGTCAACAGCACATATAATGAGATGGCTTCATAAATTGTCTGAAGCGGCAGTCTCCGGACCTCGTACGCCCTGAAAATTACGAGGAAGACATGCATCACGGCGGTAATCTTCAAACCGAGAGTTAACGCCTTGCCGGTCCTCTCTTTTAAAGACAAAATATATGCGATGCCTGCAAAAAAACACGCCCCGTAAAACAATGCAACTGTCCAGTAAAGCCTGATATCAACTCCCAGCAAAAACACATCTCTTGAAAACATCTCTTCCGTTGTCATTATTCCTCCTGTCCTGTCCGGTTTGCGGACGAAGTATCACTTGAAATTAAAACTAAACAGACATTATTCTTTCTCATAAAAAGTAATGCCATGTCATAGGATTGAAAATGAGGTTGCATATCATGGAACACTCAAATGTACATGAACAGCTTCTCGCTATTTCTCGGCGAAAATGATCTGCGGCTTTGCTGTTGCAAATATCAATCAGCCGTTCCGTGTTCCCGACAAATCCGATTGTCGACTTCCCTGTCACTTTTGCCATTTCACACCCGATGACCGGACCGTCGGGAAGTATCTCAACCAGCCGCCCCCCGGCATGGCAGGATGATGACTGCCGGCCACCTTTAATGCTGTTCAATATGCTGTTGTAAAGGGCATGAAACATCCTGCCTTCGGGAGAATTCCTGATTTGCTGCCTGCCCGCTATTTTCCCGTATGCATCAATAAGGGAAGCATATGAAATGCTATGTCCGTTATCGATGTCACGAGGGAAGATTATCTCGTGAAAATCTACCGGCAGGGCTTCAGAGTCGTTAAAGAACGACATCAGTATCCCGGCATTCTCCGGCACAAGCAGGGACTGGATTCTTACTTTTAGATTGGAAAAATTCTTTTTGAGAAGGCTTAATCCGGTAATTGTATCAAAGGCCGCAGATGCGGCGCCTCTTTTATTCCTTAGCATGTCATGTATTTCCGGAGGACCGTCAAGTGATATTGCAATGGTCAAATGAATGCCGGGTAATGCGGTCAAAATATTTTCTGCCGTTTCGCAAATTCGTCCGGTGAAATAACCGTTTGTATTTATGCTTACATCTGGGACGCCCGAAGATTGGACCATAGCCAATATCAGTTCATCAATATCCTGCCGCATGAAAGGTTCGCCGCCGGTAATCGTCAGATGAATTAATGCCCCGGTATTTCTTACAGCATCTGCCCATTTATATGGGGCCATTTCTTCGGATTCTTTAATTGATCGGGCGATATTACAACAATAAGTACAGTCCATATTGCAACGCCCGGTAACAAAAGCTATCAAATAGTTCGGCATCTGATTAAAAAGCATGGCCCGCCCTAATCGGGCGCAGACCGCATGTTTTCGTGATATGAATTGTCCGGTTTTTTGAAGTGTCAGCATATAGCTATGGATGCAACAGAAAATGTCTCCCTTACAGATAAAAGGGACAGCAAACTTTACGCCAGGCGAGAGTGAATTTATTTTTATACTTAAAGATCAACAGGTTGGTTGCTTTATTAAGACTATGGGGGCTCCCCCAAAGGGGTGCAACTTTTGATGACATGAAATTGCGTGAATTAAACTAATCTCCCTGATTGTTCAGGGAAAAAAACTGGTGCAACTTTTGTCTCAAAGTAAACAAATGTCGCACCCCTTTAATCCGGATTGCTGCTTTCAGCGGGGACAGGTTTTATTTCATAAATATACGGCCATAATTTACCGGTGACGAAGAGCCGGTCGCCCTTTTCATCATAGGCTATACCGTTGAGGGCCTTTCTGTTGTCGTAGTCATTGACAGGCGGGAGACCGTCGAGATTTATCCATTCCGTTACACGCCCGGTTTTGGGATCAATCTTTGCTATCCTGTTTGTCGGCCATACATTGGCATAAATTTCGCCCCGGACATATTCAAGTTCATTGAGCCTGATTACAAATCCCCTCTCATCAAAAACCCGGACCCGTCTGATTTCCTTAAAGGTTTCGGGATCGAGAAAATAGAGATTTTCGGTGCCGTCGCTCATTACGAGATGCCTTCCGGTATAAGTGACGCCCCACCCTTCCGTGGGATAGTCGAATTTATCCAGCAGCCTGAAGCTGTCTTTGTCGTAGACAAAAGCGGTATGCGAGCGCCACGTCAGTTGTATTATCCTGTTCCCCAGAGCGGTTATGCCTTCTCCGAAAAACTCCTGGGGCAGCTTCACGGTCTTCAGGACGGCGCCGCTTTCCAGTTTTATTTTGCGCAGTGCGGACTCTCCGTGGAGGCCTGTTCCTTCATAAAGGATGCCGTCTTCAAAAAACAGTCCCTGCGTGAACGCCTTACGGTCATGAGGATAGACGCTGACGACCCTGTATGAAAAGACGGGGACGGAGGATGGACCCTGTCCCAATGCGTCAGGCCGGATGAAACAAAAGACAATCAGTCCCGCGGTCAGCCCCTTTATAAAATTTTTGCTGCGCATATGATTAATAATTGTAACCCGATGTTCCCGCAGATTACTACTTTTCTTTTGAAGGTCCATTTTACATTTTTCATGGGCTTGTGATATGGTTATAAAATTTGAAGGAGAAAAATAAATGAAGGTGAAAAAAGTAATACTCGCATACTCCGGCGGACTCGACACGTCCGTTATCATCAAGTGGCTGAAAGAGAATTATCATTGCGAGGTCATCGCATTTTGTGCCGACCTGGGGCAGGGAGAAGATCTCAAGGCCGTTAAGAACAAGGCCCTGAAGACAGGGGCCTCAAAGGCATACGTCGTGGATTTACGGGAAGAGTTTGTAAGGGATTATGTCTTCCCGATGCTGCGGGCGAATGCGGTCTATGAAGGGGCCTACCTCATGGGCACATCCATAGCCCGTCCTCTCATTGCCAAAAAACAGATAGAGATAGCCAGGAAGGAAAGGGCGGATGCGGTCGCACACGGCGCAACCGGTAAGGGCAATGATCAGGTCCGGTTTGAATTGACGTATTATGCCCTGAAGCCCGATATCAAGGTTATCGCCCCGTGGAGGGAGTGGATTTTTAATTCACGGGAGTCATTGATAAATTACGCAAGGAAAAACGGCATCCCCGTTCCGGTGACGAAAAAGAAACCATACAGCTCCGACATGAACCTCTTTCACATAAGTTATGAAGGGGGGATTTTGGAAGACCCGTGGGCCGAGCCTCCCGCTGACATGTTTACAATGAGTGTATCTCCGGAGAAGGCCCCGGCAAAACCCCAGTATATCGAGATCGGATATGTGGATGGAAACCCCGTCTTTGTTGACGGGAAAAAACACTCGCCCGCAAACCTTCTGAAAAAACTCAATGACATCGCAGGAAGACACGGAATCGGAAGGCTCGACATGGTTGAAAACAGATATGTAGGGATAAAATCCAGGGGCGTCTATGAGACACCGGGCGGGACAGTGCTTCACATCGCCCATCGCGCAATGGAATCAATCACACTCGACCGGGAGGTCATGCATTTGAAGGACGCCCTGATGCCGAAATATGCGGAGCTTATCTACAATGGCTTCTGGTTTTCTCCTGAAAGACTTGCATTACAGAGTCTCATGGATGAGGCGCAGAAGGGAGTTACCGGCACCGTGAGATTGAAACTCTACAAAGGCAATTGCATCGTAGCCGGAAGAAAATCTCCTGTATCATTATACAATCCGCAGCTTGCGACATTCGAGGCCGAGACTGTTTACAACCAGCAGGATGCGGAAGGGTTTATAAAACTGAATGCGCTGCGGCTGAAGATGCAGAGTTTATAAACTATGTCCGACCTGAAATATTATCTTGCCCTGAATTTCATTCCCGACGTCGGTCCTGTGACCGCGGGACGGCTGCTTGCCGCGTTCGGAAAGCCCGGGAACATCTTTCAGGCATCAGCGCACGAGCTGAAACAGGTTGAAGACATAGGCGAAAACAGGGCGGGGAATATCACCGGTTTTAACCAGTGGGACATAGTGCAGAAGGAAATTGAAAAAGCGGAAAAGAACAAAGTACGGTTGATTGCGAGAAATGACCCTGCATACCCCGAAACGCTTAAACGCATTCACGGCGCGCCGATGGTCTTATATGTAAAAGGCGGGTTGAAAGACGACGACAGGTATGCTATAGCAATGGTAGGGTCGAGGACTTCGACCCATTACGGGATGCAGATGGCGGAGAAGATGAGTCATAAACTTGCGTCGTCCGGGCTGACCGTTGTTAGCGGTATGGCAAGGGGAATAGACAGCGCTTCACACAGGGGAGCGCTGAAGGCAGGCGGAAGGACCGTGGCGGTTTTAGGCTCGGGAATTGACGTTCCGTATCCGCCGGAGAATAAAAAACTTGTGGATGACATTGCATCTTCCGGAGCGGTTGTAAGTGAATTCCCGTTAGGCGCCTTGCCCAACAGGGAAAATTTTCCCCGGAGGAACAGGATCATCAGCGGGTTGTCGCTGGGGGTCATTGTCATCGAGGCCACGCTTGACAGCGGCTCTCTCATTACAGTAGCCTATGCCCTCGAACAGGGGAAGGACGTCTTCGCGGTCCCGGGGAATGTTACTTCGAGGACTTCAAAAGGGACGAATGACCTTATTAAAAAGGGCGCAAAGCTTGTCGAGAGCGCTGAAGAGGTCCTGGACGAACTCCGGCCCCAGATAAAAGGTTTTCTCCGGGAAGAAAAAATAAACACTGCAAAACCTCTGCCTGCAATGAGCGCCGAGGAGCAGACGGTTTATCATTCTTTAAGCAATGAACCGAAACACATAGATTCGATTATAAGAGAAATAAACATACCTACAAACAGGGCGTTGTCGGTCCTGTTGGGTCTTGAGCTGAAGGGAGTAGTAAGACAGTTGCAGGGGAAGAACTTTTCACTGAATTAATGCGGTATTAAGAGGATGTCATTGCGAGGAGTGAAACGACGAAGCAATCTCGCAGTCATAAATAGATTGCCACGCTCCCGTTGGTCGCTCGCAATGACAAGAAAGCCGCAGTAAAGGTTTCCCTTGAACTGCCGATTAAATGAACAGCGAGCGAATCTAATAAAAAGAATTCCTTACATTAGATTTCCTGACGGTTTCTGCCGCAGGAAAGATCAAATAGGCGGCACAGGCATCGCGGTCAGCGTGCGGTATTTTTGACAGACAGAGGTATTATTAAATGAAATCACTTTTAATCGTAGAATCTCCGGCCAAGGTGAAGACACTGAGCAAGTTCTTAGGCAAGGACTTTACCATCAAGGCGTCAATCGGTCATGTCAAAGACCTTCCCAAAAAAGATATAGGCGTTGATGTTGAGAACAACTTTGCCCCCACATATGTCGTGATAGAGGGGAAAGAGAAGGTAATGAAGGATTTGAAGAAGGCGGCAAAGGCGGCCGATCAAATTTTTCTCGGTCCCGACCCTGACAGAGAGGGAGAGGCCATAGCATGGCACATTGCCGAAGAGCTGAACGGCGATTCCGGGAAACTCTTCAGGGTAGAGTTCAATGAAATAACTGAGAAGGCCGTTACCGAGGCCATCAGGCATCCGAGGAAAATCAACTCGAATCTTTTTGATGCCCAACAGGCCCGAAGGGTCCTTGACAGGCTCGTCGGTTACAAACTTTCACCGCTTTTGTGGCGCAAGGTGCGCCGGGGTCTCAGCGCCGGGAGGGTCCAGTCCGTTGCGGTCAGGCTTGTCGTTGACAGAGAGCGTGAGATAGAGGCGTTCAAGTCGCAGGAATACTGGAGCATCACTGCGACATTGGAAGGCAAAGAGCCGCCTCAGTTTGACGCAAGACTCTTTCAGATATCCGGGCAGAAGGCGGACATTAATAATGAAGAGCAGGCAAAGGGGATTGTTGAAGATCTACAGGGCAGGAGTTTTATTGTCACCGGGACAGAAAAGAAAAAGAGAAAACGCTCGCCCTCACCTCCTTTTATCACAAGCACACTTCAGCAGGATGCCGCAAGGAAGTTCAGGTTTACCGCCAAAAAGACGATGCTTATCGCACAAAAGCTCTATGAGGGAATCGAACTCGGTGAAGAAGGGCCGACCGGCCTTATAACATACATGAGGACCGATTCAGTGCGGGTCGCATCAGAAGCGCAGCACGAGGCAAGGGAATTCATCGTAAAAAAATACGGCACGGATTATGCTCCGCCAAAACCTCCGGTTTACAAAAGCAAGAAATCAGCGCAGGAGGCGCATGAGGCAATCAGGCCTACATCCGTTTACAGGGACCCCGCCGACATTAAGAAGTTCCTGGAACCGGACCAGCACAAACTCTATAAACTTGTCTGGGAGCGGTTCGTCGCAAGCCAGATGGAGTCGGCGCAGCTTGAGCAGACCTCAATTGATATAGGCGCGGACAAATACACTTTCAGGGCGACCGGCACGGTCGTGACATTCCCCGGATTTATGACGCTGTATATTGAAAGCACGGACAACGGAAAAGAAGAAGAAGGACTTCTGCCTTCATTATCGGAGAATGAGGTCCTGAAGTCTCTCGGCATTGACCCAAAACAGCATTTCACCCAGCCTCCTCCAAGATACACGGAGGCTTCGCTTGTAAAAGAGCTCGAGGCCAAGGGTATCGGAAGGCCGAGCACATACGCCTCCATACTTTCTACTATCCAGGACAGGAAATACGCGGAAAAGGCCGAAGGCAAATTCAAGCCGACGGAACTCGGGGTTGTTGTAAGCGACCTGCTTGTTGAAAGGTTCGCTGATATCATGGACTATAACTTTACTGCGAACATGGAGGACAATCTCGACAAGATAGAAGAAGGCGGCTTTAAGTGGGTCGATGTTGTGAATGATTTTTACAAGCCTTTTGACAAGGACCTCGCAGAGGCGATGTCGAGCCTCGGCAGGGTAAAGCCCCAGGACATCCCTACTGACGAGACCTGTGAAAAATGCGGCGGGCCCATGGTAATAAAATGGGGCCGGTTCGGCAGGTTCATGGCCTGCTCAAAATACCCGGAATGCAAGACCACAAAGCAGTTGATCAACGCGCAGGGGGGCGAACAAAAACCCCAGCCGCCTGACGATCCCACGGATGAGGTATGCGGCAAATGCGGCTCCCCTATGGTGATTAAATCAGGCCGGTTCGGCAGGTTCATAGCCTGTTCAAAATATCCCGAATGCAAGACTACAAAGGCCATCGGCACGGGCGTCAAGTGCCCCGAAGACGGCGGAGAGATCGTTGAGAGAAGGACGAAAAAGGGCAAGGTGTTCTTCAGCTGCGGCAATTATCCCAAATGCAAATTCGCAACGTGGTATAAGCCAGTGGACAAACCGTGCCCCAAATGCGGCGCAAGTATTTTAATAGAGAAAAAGACGAAGAAAGAAGAAGTCCTTGCCTGCCTGAAAAAAGAGTGCGGGTATAAGGAAGAGCTTGAAAAAACCCCGGAAGAAGCAACCAACGACGTACGGGAATAATTTATTTATTGCTTAAAGACGTCATAGCTCCTCATGACGGGTATAAAGTTATCTTCCCTGCCGAATTCAGGTTGCCCTCAAGCTGATATCGCATCTTCAAAAACTTTTCGATCACCCACAGGTTTGTGACCAGATGCTGTGTTATGCGTGTTGTGAAGGTTGATTCCTCCCGGGAAAGGCTGAGGTAAATAACCATCTGATCGGCAAGATGCGGGTCCAGACATATTGGGGCATCATGAAAGTCTTTGAACAGCGCTGCCGCCTCTCTGCCGACTTCCTCGGCGGGTTTCCCCCTTGCACCGAGGGCAGAAAAACCGGTCAGGGAGTTTTCATACTCTCCCCTGAGAAAGACAAAGGTCCCCTGTCCCGGAGAAGGGACGTCGATGACATCGATATCTGCATGCAGGGGAGAAAGACTTTGCATTACAGCGCTTTTTTGCCTCTCCGCTATATGCCGCGGAAGGTTTGAGACAGCGGAATATCCGGCAATGGAAAGCAGCCTGCCTTTTGAAACCGCGTTCACCCCTTTGATCTTCCCTATGGGATGGATATTGAAACGGACCTCTCCTCCCCCTTTGGGATAAAAACCGTAGATGCTTATGGAAGGCCCGATTTTCACACCGAGCCGGTCGAGCATGGGAACAAAAATTTCCGCTATATAATGGTAGGACGGACTTAAGGGCACATGGGTGCCTCCCCTGATCGTGACATGAGAAGGCTGGTCGGCGAAGAGAAGCGGCGGAAGGACCGTCTGAAATACGAGGGAGCTTGAGCCTGCGGTTTTGATATCAAAGAAGAAACTGCCGTGCCTTACCCTCCCCGGAACAAAACTGAGCTCTGTCGAGCCGGTCCCGTTTCCCGAAACACGGGCATTGCAGATCCCGGAGGCCGCGTTTACGCAGGTCATGTGCTGCGGCATGAGCCCCGGTTTTTTCCTTTCCTTTCTGATATTGAAAATCCTGAACTCTTTTCCTGTAACGCAGCTCAGTCCCAGGGCGGTCCTCAAAATCTGCCCCCCGCCTTCGCCGAAGCTGCCGTCAATCTCAACGGTCTCCATCGCGGCCTCTCTTATTTTTTATTCTAATAAAAGTACTTGTCCACAGATTACGCAGATTATCACAGATTTTTTAAAAAGGTAACTAATTTTTGCTGTTCACCTTTTGGGTGAATATACAATATATGTCCATCTCATTATATCATTGTCTTTATCTGTGGAATCTGTGGATATAACTGCCGTTTTCAGGATTATCATTTCCGCAAAAAATCCGCCATCCCCTGACTCGATCAATTCATATCTCCCAACCCTTGACCATCAACAGGGCTTTAATATACCTTATTCAGGAGGCCTGAATGAAACATACCCTGAGAATCTTTTCACTCTTATTAGGACTGGCAATCGTTCTATGCTGGGCCATCCCCCGGCAACCTGAAGAAGGCGGCATCGCGAAGATAAAGGAGAGAGGTTTTCTGTTGTGGGGTTCGGATGCGGAGGGCGGCGCGCCTTATGTATTTCCCTCTCCGGACGATCCTTCAAAACTCATCGGCTTTGAAGTGGACCTCGCCGGGGCGATCGCAAGGGAGCTGGGCGTTAAGGCGAGGCAGTCGCAAAACGCATGGGACAGCCTGGTCCCCGCTCTGCAGCGGGGAGACTTTGACTTCGCGATGAACGGCATCGAGATAACCCCTCAGAGAAAACAGGAGATACTGTTTTCGGCGCCTTATTACATTTATACGGAACAGCTTACCGTCAGAAAAGATGAAGGCGTCATACAGAGCATTGAAGACCTTAAAGGCAAAAAGGTAGGGACGCTTTCAGGCGCTGCTGCCCAGGATATCCTCGAAGATATCGGCGGGGTGGATATAAAGATCTACTCCGGACAGGTAGAGCCTTATGAAGACCTCGCATTGGGCAGGCTTGATGCGGTGCTGCTGGACCTCCCTATAGCTGCTTATTATGCAAAGCCCAATCCAATGTTGAAATATGCGGGGCCTCCTGCCGGTGAAGGCTTCTACGGCATTGCCATAAGAAAAGGGGACGATGAGCTCAAGAGGGCTGTCGATGAAATCCTGCTGAGACTACTGAAATCCGGGGAGTTAAAAAGCATATATCAAAAATGGGACCTGTGGAACGAGAAACAGGAAGGACTCCTTTTAAATCTTGGCGGCCCCGCCGGGGGCGCAAGGCTCGAAGAAAGCAGGAATGCGCCCTTGCACACCTTCTTCCCCATGCTCCTGAAGGGCGCGGGTATAACAATATTCATATCCACTGCGTCTATGGCGCTTGCGATTTCGCTCGGACTGGCGCTGACGGTCCTGAGACTCTACGGCAGGCCGCCGTTAAGCTCTCTTGCCACAGCATACATAGAACTTTACAGGGGCACGCCCCTGCTGATACAACTTTATATTCTCTATTACGGCCTCCCGAATATCGGTATCTCTTTAAGTCCCGTGGTGGCCGCCTTTCTGGGATTGGGGATGAACTATGCCGCGTATGAGGCCGAGATTTACAGGGCAGGGATCATGTCGGTCCCAAAGGGCCAGACAGAGGCCGCCTTTTCCCTCGGGATGACGCAGACCGTCGCGCTCAGGAGGGTCGTCCTTCCGCAGGCCCTGAGGATAGCCACACCCGGAATAACCAATGACTTCATCGCCCTGTTTAAGGACTCATCTCTTGTATCGGTCATCGCGATGGTGGAGCTTACAAAGACCTACGGCATACTCGCGGCCTCCACGCTGCGGTTTTTTGAGTTAGGGCTTATCGTGGCGCTCCTCTATCTTGCGATGAGCTACCCGCTGTCTGTTTTTGCAAGGAGACTGGAAGACAGGCTGAAAGGGGTAAAGGGATGATACGGATAAGCGGCCTGCATAAATACTTCGGCGACCAGGTCCTTTTCAGTGGCGTGGACCTCGATATTCAAAAGGGAGAAGTCGTTGTACTCATTGGCCCGTCGGGAAGCGGCAAGAGCACTTTTTTGAGATGCATCAACGGCCTTGAATATTTTCAGAAAGGCGAGATCCATGTCGATGGCATTGAGTTGCATTCCATAAACAGGACAAGACCGGGGAAAAAAGACCTTGAAGCCATAAGAAACGTCAGGCTGAAAGTCGGTATGGTCTTTCAGCAATTCAATCTGTTTCCTCACATGACTGCGCTGGGAAATATTATCGAAGGCCCCGTGACGGTGCTCGGCATTGATAAGGCCTCGGCAGTTGACAATGCGGTAGCATTGCTGAAACGAATAAATCTGGAAGGGAAAGTGGACTGCCGTCCGGAAGAGCTTTCAGGGGGCGAGCAGCAGCGGGTCGCAATCGCGAGGGCCCTCGCAATGAAACCGGGGACGATGCTTTTTGACGAACCGACATCTTCGCTGGACCCCGAGATGGTCGGAGAGGTCCTGTCGGTAATAAAAGACCTTGTCAACGATGGAATGACCACGATCATCGCCACTCATGAGATGGCCTTTGCAAGGGAGGTCGCCCACAGGGTGATCGTCTTTGACAAAGGGGAGATAATAGAGACAGGTCCGCCTGAGGAGATATTTACAAATCCGAAGGCAGAGCGGACCAGGACCTTCCTGCGCAGGATACTGAAAGACTGACTGGAATGAGGGTGGATTGAATTTCTCAACCCACCCTCACAAACGCATTGATTATTTCTTCTTCGTGAGCAGACTACAACCGCAGTCGCAGCCGCAGGAGCTTTTTGAACCGCTCTTGATTTCAGCGTTCTTTTCTGCAGGATCTGTTTTCGACTCTTTTTTAATGTCTTTTGCCATCCTTGATCACCTCCTTTCAATTTAAGTTTATGCTCATTTACTTATTTAAATAAGTAAAAAAATATCCCCTATTTTGGCTTGGCAATTCCTTTATGCATTTGTTTTATCTTCACGTGCCCCCCTAAACAGCCACAAGTACAAATACGGTTAAGTCTTTCCCTGCATTTTTCGAGGGTGTCTCGATTTAGAGAATAATAAATCCAGTAACCCTTCCTCTCGTCCTTCACAAGTCCCGCGCTTTTAAGAACTCTAAGATGCTGGGATACCGCTGACTGTGTTATTCCCAATGCATCAGCTAACGCATTGACACTCATGGGATCTTTTTTCAGTAATTCTATAATTTCTATTCGCTTATCAACTGAAAGGAGTTTAAATAATTCCGCGGATTCTTTCATAATCATCTCTCGGCTATAAGTATATTAGTATGAACTAATATTAACCCGGTGGGATTATATTGTCAAGCAATTTCTTTGAAGAAGTTCCGGTAGTAAACCAGGCTCGACAGGAGCATTGCGCCGCCGAATCCGATGTAGACAACGGCAAGCCAGGGTTTCGGCACGGGCGAATGTCTCAGGCCTGCTCCCATTCCGATCATAATCAGAATAGTCAGATAACTCTTCCACGGCTGAAAGGCAAAGATACAGACTTTTCCCTCTTTCGAGAGGATACGCCCGATATTTTTGTGGACCAGTTTTGTAAAACCGAAATGGTATATAAGAAACGCAAGGACCAGGCCTGTTGCACCCGGGCCGACGGCATTTTGCCCGTTCACCTGAGACAGCCAGTGAACAGCGAGCCTGCAAAGCATAATCCCGACAACACTCCACAATATTCCTGAAAGTAAAATTAAAAACTTCCTGTCTACCGCCGGATCAAACTTCCTGAAAGTTGTGCGCATGGCTTTCCTTTATAAAAATACCTTAAAGAGCAGAAAGGTCACTATCGCGCCGAGCAGCCCGCCTAAAATCACTTCAATAGGCCTGTGGATGCCCGTGCTTATCCTGCTCTGTGCTATCAGGACAGCCATAAGCACGGCGAGCACGGACGCCATAAAACTTTCGCTGATAAAGGTCACGGCGACCCACATCGAAAAGGCGACCGCTGAATGGCCGCTCGGCATCCCGCCTCTCAGTGGCTGCCCTTTCCCGAAAAAGGATTTCGACAATACAACGAGTATCAGCACAACGATCAGCGCAACGACTGCCACATCGGAGCCGTTGTGTTTCGCGATCCTCAACCCGCTGTAAAAGAAATTTTTTAAGGGCTCGTAAAGAATGATATAACCTATAATCGCCGCGCCCAGCGCCGTTATGAGGACCGCCCCTGCGGCCATGTCCTTTATCTGTTTGGCCCTCAGGTCATATTCCTTAAAGAGTATGTCCGTAATCGACTCGACCGCGCTGTTTAGCATCTCTACCGACAGGACGATGATGGAGAGAGTAATAAGTATTACAAATTCAAACCAGCTTACGCCGATGGTGAAACTGATGACGAACAGCAATATCGCCGCGTAAAAATGATACCGCATATGCCGCTCCGTTTTTGCGGCATGAAGCACGCCCTCGATGGCGTGGTTGGCGCTTTCAATCCATTTCCTTAACGGCATTGAATATCTCCCTCTCCTTTTTTATCATCACCTTCGCCCGATGTGCCGACCCCTCATGGTCGTGTCCCAGCAGATGCAGTATGCCGTGGGCCAGGAGGCGGCAGATTTCGTCGTAAAAGCCCAGACCGTACAGCTTTGCCTGTGATTCCGCCCTGGAAACATTTATGACGATGTCGCCCAACACATGGTTTGCAGCACATTTTACAGGTATTGCGGCTTCAAATGAAAGTACGTCGGTGGTTTTATTTATCCCCCTGTAAGCGGCGTTGAGCTGCTTCATCCTTATGTCCCCGACAAAAAAGAGGCTTACCTCCGCCTCCGGCTGCTTTAAAATGGAAAGTATTTTGCGGCCTGCTTTATTGACCCTGGCCTTATTTAAGGATCTGTGCCTTTGACGGTCTCTTATAAGTATCTTCATCGTCCATTTCAAAGCCGGGATAATTTATTCGCTTGTGGTACATGCTGCTCAGGAGATAGACAAAGTGGGTCTTGATCTCACGGATATCTTTAAATGTCAATTCGCAATTGTCCAATTGGCCGTCTATGAAACAGTGATTGATGATCCTGTCGACAAGCATGGATACACGCGCAGGCGACGTGTCCGAAAGCACCCTTGAGGCCGCTTCAACCGCATCGGCCATGAGCACCAGGGCCGCGACGCGGTTCTGCGGTTTCGGGCCGGGATACCTGAAATCCTCCTCTGTGACAGGCGTAAGACTGTCGTGCTGCTCCCTCGCTTTCTGGTAAAAAAATGTCTGCACGGAAGTGCCGTGGTGCTGCTGAATGATATCGACCACCTCCGGAGGGAGTTTATGTTTTTTTGCTAATTCGACCCCTTCCTTCACATGGGACAGCAGTACCAGACTGCTCATGCGGGGTGTAAGCTTGTCATGCTTGCTCAAAGAGGCTATCTGATTTTCGATAAAATATTCCGGCATCTTGATCTTGCCGATGTCATGGTAGTAGGCGCTCACCCTCGCAAGCAGCGGGTTTACCCCTACGGTCTCTGCTGCTGCCTCGGCCAGACTCCCCACTATAATGCTGTGGTGATATGTGCCGGGGGCCTCCACCAGGAGCTCGCGCATAAGCGGCTGGTTGAGATCAAGGAGTTCGAGAAGACTGATATCGGTCGTCAGTTTAAACAGATACTCGAAAAGTGGAAGGAGCGCCGAGACCAGTATAGCGACTATGAAGCCGTTGGAAAAAGCAGAACCGGCGACCGTCAGACTGCCTGCATCAAACAACTGCTCCCTGAAAAGAGATATGACCAGCGCGGTAGACAGGCTGACCAGGCTGACATATAAACCTGCCCGCCAGATGGCAGAGCGTTTTTTACACCGTATCACCCCGAAAGCGCCGGCGAGACCCGAGGCAAATACAAAGATGGAATAAAGAGGGTCGTTCAGCCACAACCCGGAAAGAAGGCTCGTTATGACCGTAAAGACGATTGCGGTATGGATATCTATCAGCAGCGCGGCAAGCATCGAGCCCGTAGCAAAAGGCACCGCATAAGCCGCAAACAAAGGGTCAACCGTGCCGACAAATTTAATAAAACCCTGGATAAAGTAGAAGAAGGTGCGGCAAATTATAATGTTGCCGGACAAAAGTGTCCCGATGAGGAGCAGCAGTTTGTAGTCATGTTTTATCTGGGGCTTGTATCTGATGAAATCCTTATAGAGTATGAGAAGGAGAAGGGCGCTGATTAAAAAGGTGCCGGTTATCGTCTCAGCAGGCACGGGATTTCCGAGCACCAAAGCGGCGCCAAGGACGGCTGAAAACGCGACGAGCAATAAAACCTTAAGCAGGACCTCTTTGTCCAGGAACTGTTTTTTCCCGATAGCGAGTTTGTCCTTATCCGCTTTCATTGCCTATCAATACGGCTTTTTCCAAATTTTTCATAAGCCCTTATGATCTCCTGGACCAGCCTGTGCCTCACCACGTCCTTTTCGGAAAAATAGACGATACTCAGGCCCGTTATGTCCTTGAGTATCTTTTCAGCTTCGACAAGACCCGATACCTTTCCAAAAGGAAGATCGATCTGCGTGATGTCCCCGGTAATGACTGTCTTTGAGTTGAAACCCAGTCTTGTGAGGTACATCTTCATCTGCTCCGAGGTCGTATTCTGCGCCTCATCGAGGATAATGAATGAGTCATTTAGCGTTCTGCCCCTCATGAAGGCCAGAGGCGCTATCTCAATGACCCCTTTCTCGATCAGCCGGGAGGCCTTTTCAGTCTCCATCATATCAAACAGCGCGTCGTAGAGAGGCCGGAGGTAGGGATTAATCTTCTCATATAAATCGCCCGGCAGGAAACCAAGTTTCTCCCCGGCCTCGACCGCGGGCCTTGCGAGGATTATCCTGCTTACCTGTTTGTTAAGCAGCGCGTTTATCGCCATGGCCATGGCCAGATATGTCTTGCCCGTGCCGGCAGGGCCGATGCCGATGACCATATCATACTGTTTTATCGCCTCGATATATTTTTTCTGGGCCTCAGATCTCGGTACGATGAATTTCTTTTTCGACGCCACGGGAATGTTGTGTGCAAAAAAATCCTTGAGGGACGACTCGGGTTGGTCCTTCAGGTCTTTACCGGGGCCGTTCTTCCGGGGTGCAGGAGGAGCGCCCAAATCCGTATCTTCGAGGGCTTTCAGGGCAAATTTAATGTCTTCACGGCTTATGCTGTAGCCGCCGGAATTTATCAGGTAAAATTCCCTGATAAACTTTTCAGCCTTGCCGACAGCCCCCGCGTCACCATGCAGAAATATCCTGTTTCCCCTGATCGAGGCCTTAATGCCAAGCTCCTCTTCCATGAGTTTCAGGGTACTCTCAAGACTTCCATATATGGATGAAAGATCTTTTTCTTCGCCAAGATCCAGTTCGTGCTTTACCGTAAGCTCTCTCCTTGTTGCGTTATTCCATAGATATTATAGATGAAAATATCCAGAAATCAAATGGCTGTACAAAACAGGTACAAAGTTCCTGTCATTGCGAGCCAAAGGCGAAGCAATCTCTTTTTATCGCTCGGGATAAACTCCACAAGCTCAAGCTGTTACAAGGAGATTGCCACGGTCGTATCGACCTCGCAATGACATCAAAGAATCGCGCAATTTAGGTAATATAAATTCTTTTATCTCTGTGTTCTCGGTGTACTCTGTGGTTAATTGCCGTTTTTAGGTTGGACCTTTGCGCATTATAAAATCAGCATAGCATCGCCGTATGAAAAAAACCTGTACCCGGTGCTCTGTGCCCCGGTATAGACGTCTTTCAGAAGCTCAAGCCCGGCAAAGGCGGAGGCGAGCATCACCGGTGTCGACATAGGCTGGTGAAAGTTTGTGACGAGGGCGTCAATGATTTTAAATCTGTAACCGGGGTAGATGAATATCGATGCTGTCCCGGGACCGGAGGTAACCCCATTTTTCGTAGGGGCAACCCTCTGTGGTTGCCCTTGTATTGGGCGGGTACAGGGACCTGCCCCTGCCGCCGACTCAAGCGCCCGTGTGGCGGTAGTGCCGACTGCGATCACCCTTCTCCCTTCGGCCTTCGCACGATTGACCGCATAGGCCGCGGCTTCGGGTATCTCAAAGAATTCTTCGTCCATCCTGTGCTCACTTATGTCCGTGACAGTCACGGGCTTAAACGTGCCGTAACCTACGTAAAGGGTGATCGTCTTGATCTCCACTTCTTTGTCCCTTATGAGACTCAGGAGTCCCTCCGTAAAGTGCAGGCCCGCCGTGGGCGCTGCAACAGCCCCTTCTTTTTTTGAATAGACTGTCTGGTAATGTTCGCGGTCTGCCCGGGTGGATTCTCTTTTTATATAAGGAGGCAGGGGCATTACGCCGATTCGGTTTATTACATCTTTGATATTGGTGTTAAGCGTACCTGGAGAGTTAATGTCAAATACTACCTTTGCCATGGTCCCGCTCAACCGGGACACCTTTGCAGTGATATCTCTTTCAATGATGACCTCGCCCTCATGTATTCCCTTGACGAGCGCCTCATAGGTGTTTTTCCCAAGCTCTTTCAGGAGCGTTATCTCAGCCTTGCCCCCGGAAGGTTTAATGCCGTAAAGCCGGACCGGCGTCACCCTGACGTCATTGAGGATGAGCACGTCTCCGGGCCTGAAATAGTCGATGATGTCTCTGAAAAACCTGTGCTCAAGCTTTCCTGCTTGCCTGTCGAGTATAAGCAGTCTTGAGGAATCTCTCTCCGGCAGGGGGTGCTGCGCTATATTTTCTTGTGACAACTGATAATCGAAATCGGAAAGCTTCATAACCTTATGGTATATTGCGGGAACTTAACTCCTCAGTATTCTTTATCGTTGTGCCGGGGTAAAAGTGTTCGAGTATTTCCCTGTAATTTCTCCCCTCTTTTGCCATTTCAAGCGCGCCCCACTGGCTAAGTCCAACGCCGTGGCCATAACCTTTCCCGTCAAAGATAATCTCCGTATCGGTCTTTTTGATTGAAAAGTCGGTGCTGGGCAATTCCTTGTATCCAAGCGCTCTCCGGAGCTCCGTCGCGATCACTTCCTTCACTTCATTGGTTTCGGTAAGGAGCTTGAGCGTCCGTGCGCGGCCAGTTGCCGTATAAGAGGCAATATATATGTCCTTAAGTCCGGTTATGCCGAGGGCCCTGCTGATTTCCTCAGGCGAAAAACGCCTCTGCCAGCTCTCGTAAGGGGCGTTCTTGCAATTGCACTCCACTGACTTGAGATAAGGGAAACTTTCCTTCCAGACCTCTTCGGGAAGCTCTGTCCTGCCTTCACACGTCGCGTGATAAAAGGCCTTTACCGGGTCCCTTCCGTACATCAGTATCTCTCCTTTTGTAGCGTTCACCGCCCTTTTAACCGCAGGCTCGACATCCTCGCCCTCCTTATAAAGCTGATGAAGCACGCTTGACGTCAGATGGAACCGGTCCCCTGAATTGATGTTTTTGTAAAGCAAAGCATAAGTCCTCGATATGACTGCCTGCGCCTTCATGGCCTCTATCTCCCAATCCTTGCCCAGCTCCGAGGCAACAACCCCCTCGATATACTTCTCAAAGGGCAGGTTATTAATGACATGAAGTCCGTTTTTGTCCCGCAGGATTTCAAACGAGCCCGAATAAGATTGACCGCTAAAAAAAATCTTGCCCGTTAACCCTTCGACTTTCTCCGCATCTGCCGAAGGTAATGGTTGGCCGGGGGATTCGAGCATGAGGACCTTGATGGTGTCGTCGGCAAAAGTTACAACTGCGGAAAGGGAAGACAGGACCAGCGTTGCAGTCATTGCGAGGACCCGAAGGGTCCGTGGCAATCTGGCACGGACCGCCATGTTACACAAAGCAATGAATCTTGCGAGATTGCTTCGGTCGTATCGACCTCGCAATGACAGCTCTCCGGCAAAGGGATTGCAATAATTTGTCATATGTTACTTCCTTCCCAAAAAATAAAATATCAGACTCAGGATTATGCTCAGTAGAATACTCGTCGCCAGGGGAAAATAGAAGGTAAAGTTCTTTCTCTGGATAACGATATCACCAGGAAGCTTTCCCCCAAAAGGAATGTTCCTGAACAAAAGCAGAAAAGCGCCGATGGCAGCGATTATGAGACCCGTTACAAGTAGAAATTTTCCTATATCCGACATAGTCTCATTTACTCCCTTGTTCTCCTGCTCAGTTCTTTGGCCTTTACCTCCTCCTCTCTTTCCTGTCTGCTGTAAACGCACCCGCAATACTTTTGTCTGTAAAGGCCGAGTTCTTTCGAAAGGGCTATCGCGTCCCTGAAATGCGGCCTGAAGTCCTTCTCGTAGAAAGCGACCTTATGCTTTTCAGAGAGCTCCTTACCGGTAGTTACAATCCGGTCATAGTCCTGATAAGGGCTGATGAGCAGCGTTGTAGAAAAGGCATCAAAGCCCTCATCACTTGCCGACCTGGCGGTCTTTTCAAGTCTGAGCCGGTAGCATGATTTACACCGTTCGGGGAAAGGAGGTGCATTGTCATTGCGAGCCGTAGGCGAAGCAATCACATTCTCAGGAGATTGCTTCGTCGTTTCACTCCTCGCAATGACATATCGGACATGTTCAAAATATTCTTCCGGCTTGTATTCATTCTCATAAATCATTTCAACATGCCATATGTCAGACAGTTTTTTCAGAGAGTTAAGCCTCAATTGATACTCTTCATGCGGGTGAATATTGGGGTTATACCAAAAGCCGGTGAAGTCGTGCCCGTCTGAACGCGACAGTTTAATGGGGTAAAGGGCACAATTGCCGCAACATATGTGGAAAAGGATTTTCATGGTTGATTACATATACATGGTACTGTCATTGCGAGCAGGTCCCTCGCTTCGTCATTGCGGGCCAAAGGCGAATCAAGCTCTTTTTATTGCTCGGGATAAACTCCGCAATCTCAACCTGCTTTCAAAGATTGCTTCGGGGACTTTTGTCCCCTCGCAATGACATTTGCAAGCAGCCTTCTTTTAAACTCAAAACAAATCTTCGCCTTTCTTTAACCCGAAATGCTCATACGCCCGTTTCGTTGCGACCCTGCCCCTCGGCGTCCTTTCGAGGAACCCTTCCTGCAAAAGGAACGGCTCATACACGTCCTCGATCGTGTCCCTTTCTTCCCTTATCGAAGCGGCAAGCGTCTCAAGCCCGACCGGGCCGCCGCTGTATTTTTCTATAATCGCGAGAAGGAGTTTCCTGTCCATCTCATCGAAACCCATAATATCGACGTCCATTGCGTGAAGGGCTTCCTTTGTAATTCCCAGTTCAATCACCCCCGTGCCTTTTACCTGCGCAAAATCCCTTGTGCGCCGGAGAAGGCGGTTTGCTATCCTCGGCGTCCCCCTTGACCTTCCGGCGATCTCGGCTGCCGCATCGCCTTTGATCTCCGAATTCAGAATTATTGCAGAACGAAGAAGTATCCGCTCGAGGTCTTTGGGCACATAAAAATCCAGTCGGTTAATTATTCCAAACCGGTCTCTCAACGGTGAGGTCAGCAGGCCGGTCCTCGTTGTAGCGCCGATTAACGTAAATCGGGGCAGGTTCAATTTAAGAGACCGGGCGCTCGGTCCCTGTCCTATAATGATATCAAGCTGATAATCCTCCATTGCGGGGTAGAGGATTTCTTCCGCCATCCTCGGGAGCCTGTGGATCTCATCAATGAAGAGGATGTCTTTTTCGCCAAGGTTCGTGAGTATGGCCGCGAGGTCCCCCGGCCTCTCAAGCACCGGACCGGAAGTCACCTTAATCTCCGCCCCGATTTCAAGAGCGATTATGTGGGCCAGTGTTGTCTTGCCAAGACCCGGAGGCCCGCAGAACAGAACGTGATCAAGCGCCTCGTTCCGCTGCTTCGCAGCCTGAATGAAGACTTTGAGGTTCTCTTTAATCTTGTCCTGTCCGACAAAGTCATCAAATGTCCTCGGTCTTACGCTCAGCTCAAAGTTTATGTCGTCCGGGATGACTTCGGGTGCAATGCTTCTTTGCGGTATGTCTTTCATGGATTGTCATTGCGAGGGGACGAAGTCACCGAAGCAATCTCATAAGGTTTCATACAAATCATTCCACTCAGGATTTAATTTATTAATTATTGCAATCTTTTTAGCCCTTGATCCAGCCTTGATTTGTTTTTCTCTAACAATAGCATTCTCAACATCTCTACAAATTTCATAGAAAACCAATTTATTAATATTGTATCTTTTGGTAAAGCCTTCAACTATTTTTTCTTTATGCTCACAAGCCCTTCTCTTTAAGTCGTTGGTTATGCCGGTGTATATTACGTTATGATCCTTATTTGTCATTAAATAAATATAGTATTGTTTTTCTCTCATTGAGATTGCTTCGTCGCTTCGCTCCTCGCAATGACAGCTATTTACTTATCCGTCAGATATTTTAATGCTTCCCGAATTATAACTTCAATAGTGGTTACGCCGTTTTTAACGGCTTTCTCGACTGCCTTTTCAGATGGCGGTTTTTTATAACCGAGATTAATAAGGGCTGATACAGCGTCTTCGGCAGCGCTTTTCTCTCGTGAAGAAAACGCACCCACGGCATTCAGGGCAGGCAGTTTACCTTTGAGCTCGAGGACGAGCCTTGCCGAGGTCTTCTGTCCGAGCCCGGGGATGGTAGAGAGAAGTGAAACGTCTCCGCTGTCTATCGCCTCAATAAATCTCTGCACATGCATCCCGGACAGGATAGCGAGGCCGAGCTTGGGCCCTACGCCGTTGATCCCGAGAAGGACAGTGAATACCTTCCGTTCTTCTTCCGTTAAGAACCCGAAAAGCTGAAGCGCGTCTTCTCTTACGTGCGTGTAGGTGTGAAGGAATACGGTTTCGCCCTGTTCGGGGATATCACAAAGGCTGCACAGAGGGACGCATACATGATACCCGACACCGTTGACGTCTACGATTACGCCCTCGGGTTTTTTGCTGAGGATTATGCCTTTAAGAGATGCAATCATATTTTTTGTTCAGGCACAAAGATTCAAAGGCACAGAGGCACTAATTCCTTTTTTCACTCTGTGCCTTTGTGCCTCATTTTGCAATCTATTTTACCCTAACTGATGAATTTATGTGGCATATGCACAGCGCCAGCGCATCCGTGCTGTCTTCGCTGCGGGCCGCAGAACCAAGGTTGAGAATGACCTTCACCATCTGCTGTACCTGGCTTTTTTCGGCCCTTCCGTAGCCTGTGAGCGCCATTTTCAACTCGGTCGAATTGTATTCAAAAACGGGAAGATCGTTTTGAGCGGCAAGGAGCAGGACGACTCCGCGAGTGCAACCGAGAACAAGGGCCGAACGGATGCTTTTGTGGTAGAAGATCTTCTCAATACAGAGCTGGGACGGCCTGTATTCATTAATGATTGTCTTGAGAGAGTCGTACAAAAGGTTCAGACGTTCAGGCAGTGGGTCTTTTTGCTTCATCCTGACCTCGCCTGAGGCAACGTGATAGAGTTTTGAATTATGAGTTATGACTTTAGAATTAGCATGTTGCGCTAAACTCTTAACCCCTGACTCAACAATTCCGTAGCCGCAGCAGATAGTCCCCGGATCAATGCCGATGATGCGCATCAGCTTATCTTTGCCATTATCTCATCGGGGATATCAAAGTTTGCGTAGACATTCTGTATGTCGTCGTGTTCTTCAAGCGCTTCCATTAATTTAAGCATCTTCTCGGCGTCGCGGGCATCGAGTTTTACATAATTTTTGGGAACTAAAGTGACCTCGGACAGGCCGAGCCGGATATTCTTTTTCACAAGGAATTCCTTGACCTTATTTAAATCTTCCGGCGCTGTTATGACTTCATAATTCTCTTCATCGGGATCGTTCTTGAAGTCCTCCGCGCCTGCATCAAGCGCATTTGACATTATGGTGTCTTCATCAAGGGTCTTCTTGTCCACAAGGATATAACCCTTCTTGTCGAACACCCATGCAACACTGCCTGTCTCACCCATATTCCCGCCGTGCTTGGAGAGGATGTGCCTGATCTCGGCGACAGTCCTTGTTCTATTGTCCGTCATGACTTCCATCATTAACGCTACCCCTCCTGGGCCGTAGCCCTCATACAATATCTCTTCGTAATGAACGCCGGGGAGTTCTCCGGTGCCTTTCTTTACCGCCCTTTTGATATTGTCTGCAGGCATATTTACTTCACGCGCCTTTTCTATTACAAGCCTGAGGCGCGCATTCATGTCCGGGTTCCCGCCGCCAAGCCTTGCGGCAACGCTTATTTCTTTTGAAAGCTTTGAAAAGGTCTTTCCCTTTCTTGCGTCGACAATTGCTTTTTTATGCTTGATTCCCGCCCACTTCGAATGTCCTGACATAGTGTGTGTAAGTCTCCTTGTTTAATTTGTGTTGTCATTGCGGAGCCTGTTCCGAGCCTATCCTGAGATTGCTTCGTCCCGATGTTTCGGGACTCGCAATGACAGGAGAGGAATCTCTGCTCCTTGCAATGACATTTATAGTTCAGCCTAAAAATTATAAGTAATGGATTTACTGAAAGGCAATAGCGAGAAGAAATTTAGTTGGGATTTGTTCATTTATTTTAATGATGATGCGTATGTTTTTTTTCTGAAAGGTAAAAGTACAAGCCGGCTCCAAGCCCTATTAAAACTACTGCTATAAAAACAATACGAGGCTCTTGCAAAAGTCCCTGCAAAATGACTTGTGTCGTCATACCCGTGAAAACGGGTATCCAGAAGGCTTTGTTTTTCAACGAAACTGGATTCCCGATTACTACCTCGGGAATGACGAATAAATACTTTTGCAAGAGCCTCATATGAAAAGATATTTCTGTTAAAAAGATATTGCAAAACAAAAGAGGCGCTCCGGAAAACCCGGAACGCCTCTTTGAAGAGCATCAGCTCGCTGTCAAAGTGAGCCAGTCGAACTTTAGAACTTTAAGAGCAGGCCGTGTCTGACGCCATAAGCATTGTCAGGATCTTCGTTGCCTGCAGTTACATTCTTGTAGAAATCGCCGGCGAAGAGATAACCGCCCTCAACATAATAGGCCAGATTGGTGTCGATCTGGTACTCGACTTTTCCGTCAAGCTCGAAACCTATTGCCTTTGAATCCAGGTCATTTGTATCGCTTACTTTCTTGGAGGCCCTGAGATAGTAGGCATCTGCCGAAACCTTCAGGTCTGTTGCCGGCTTTGCAGTGACTCCGGCATTGATGTACCAGGTGTTGTTAAGACCGGTGCCTGTTGCTCCCGCATATGCGCCGCCTGTAAGCGATGTCTGGGCTGCTGTAGGCGCCCTGTATTCATAAATATATGTGTAGCGCTGGTCCGCTCCGAGAGAGGTCACAAAACCTTCGTATTTTTCTCCGGTGTCGGTCTTGTCGCCGCTTCCGTATGCAACGTTGCCTCTTACTGTTACAGGGCCGGCATCAGCTTCTACGCCTGCCATAACTGCCAGGCCTCTGAATTTCAGGTCGTCTCCATTGCTTGCGCCACTTTTCTGTTTACCTGTCTGAAGCTCTACATCTCCTTTTACCCTTACGACCTTCAGGTCTGCATTGGCCCTTAAGCCTAAGTTGTAAAGGTTGAGCTCCTTATGAGCGGTACCATTGTCATCTACCCAAGTCAGGTCGCCGCTTACGCTGATGTCGCCAATAGCCGATTCGGCAGCGAGAACAAAGGCATTCTGATCATCGTGTATGACGTTGCTGTTTTCAGTGAGTTTTAAGGCCGAAAGAGATATCTCGGTCTTGTCGGCAGGCGATATCCAGAACACGATCGCATCATCGCCGAATTTGGAATGGTCATAGAACATGTTGTTGCCGAGAGCCATCAGCATATGGCCTGCCTTGATCCCGGAAAGTACGCCGAGGCCTTTGCCCTGATGTGCGATGTATAACTGACGAACTCGCAGATCGCCGCGTTTGCTGTTGCTTTCCTGATAAATCCCGGTTGCCCCTTCGGTAGTGGATCCCCAAGCTGGTCCGTCAGCAGTGTCCCCAGCAGTAGTGTCAAGATCGTTGCCGTTTTCAAGCTCTACAAAGCCCATTGTGTTCGGAGACACTGTTGCTTTGAGGTTTAATCTTACCCTCTGGTCATAAAATGCCTGACGGTCCCTTGGATTCGCAGCGCCGTCTGTACCATCTTCGTCTGTATTTTCGAAGTCTGTGGTGTTATTTCTGAATTCACCTCTTACTCTCAACTCTCCGCCGAGAGTTATCTGTGCTTTAGCCGCCTTCACTACTGAAGGGGTATATTCTGTTGCTGTTACCTGATGAAGTGCGAAGGCTGCGGTTGTAAAAACCATCAGGACAATCACACTCAGTAATGCTATTAACGACTTTTTCATTCAATTCCTCCTTTTTTGGGTTTGTTCTGCAGGGCTTGCTTATTCAGGCTCCTGCATTTTTAATATTTGTATACAATAAAATCCTTGTCCCGGTTTTACGGGATAAAGACGCTTGTTTTTCCCCTTCAATCACCCCCTTTAATTTTTATAGTCCAAGCTTGCGCAAGGATGTTAATTATAAGGTCTCCCGTTTGATGAGAATGTTTATATCATTCATACCAAATCTTTGTCAAGCAAAAAACTCATGAGAAAGAACAATGACTATATTAATAGCAAATCTCATGCTAAAGAAGGGAGTAGCGTGTAGCGTGTAGCGTGTAGCGTGTAAAAACAAAGAGTTATGCTATCTTACCCCCTACTCCCTACTCCATACCCCCTGTCTTTAATTGTGGTGTTAGTGCAATTGGCATGATGTAAAAAGGACACGGAAAGGCTGGAAAACCACAGTATCCACAGATTTCACAGATGTCACAGATTTTTTTAATTTTATCTAAATTGAGTGATTTCTGGTTGTCATTGCGAGCAGCAGAGATTCCTCGCAATGACAGAGAGAATAAGTGGTTATGTGTAACATAGCTCAATTTAACTTTTATTTTCTTTAATCTGTGTAATCTGCGGATTAATCATTTTTTCTCCATGCCTCTGTGTCTCTGTGTTTTATTTTCCATTTTATATTTTTTCAACGTCTGAAGCATTGATCGTCAGCGCTACTCCCTGACGCAGGACGTCCACGGAAAGCACGAGGATGTGTTTGTCGAGCTTCTCCACGAGAATTCCCTCTACGCCGCTTAGAGGACCTTTGACGATTCTCACCCTTTGTCCTTCATTTAAATATGGATAGGGATCGAGAAGCTCTTTGTTTTCCATAAGACGCTGCAAGGACACTATCTGTTCGTCCGGTATCGGTGTAGGCTCTCCCGGTATTGTGCATAACATCCTGACTACGCCTTTAACTTTCAGGACGCTTAACAGGCTGTTGGAATCTTTTGCGATATGCACAAAGATATAACCCGGGAACAGAGGGAAGGCGACCAGTTTTTTCCTGTCCTTCCATTTCCTGAGCCGTTCAACTGCGGGGAGAAAGGCCTCCACGCCTTTAAGTTTCAGTCTGTCATGGACCTGAAATTCATGGCGCGAGCGGGTGTTTACGGCGTACCAGTTTGTCTGTAACTTATCGTTTGTCGATTGCATATTGAATAAAAATTAACCACTGAGGCACAGAGTCACAGAGATTAGGATTAAGAGTCAAGAATATTGGATTTAAATAGTCTGTAAATATCTTTAAACATAATTCATGACTCAAAACTCTATACTCTTTATTGTCTTCCTCCGTACCCCTGTGTCTCTGTGTTTTAAAATTTTCTTTTACGCATTCGCCTGCGGAGCTTGCGCGGCCTCTTCGCCTTTGTCTTTGTAAATCTCCGTAATGCTCGTGACTTTTATCCCGGCGGCCTGTAATGCCTTTTGAATGTCTACAGCCTTTGCATCCTGGACCTTAAGCATATAATTGATATCCATATGACCTCCCTTTTAATAAATTCGAATAATTTTTTTGTGTATTACCACAGAGGCACAGAGATTTAGAATTAAGAGTCAAGCATATTGGATTTAAATAGTCTGTAATTCCACTTTGCAATCAAGATGACGCCTTTGTTATTCCGGTCAGAGATTCGTACCGAACTTGTCCGGAATCTTTCTTTGTTTTCAGAAGGATTCCCGACGCGCTCCGCTTGCGGGAATGACAACTTAAACACTTAATGGAATAAGATCTTTAAACATATCTCATAACTCTATACTCTTTATTGTCTTCCTCCGTGCCTCTGTGTCTCAGTGGTTTTAATTATAACCCAATCATTTTGATTCGGCAATTAATTCCGAGACCGGCACTACCGCAACTTCTTTATTGTCTTTCAGCTTCTTCCGTAAGAACTGAAGAGTATTTTTTCTTGGATGGGCCAACAGAATCGCATGACCTTTTTCATTTGCAATTTGAAGAAGCCTCTTCCACTCCGCCTCTATTGCCACCAAGTCGTCTTTGTCATCAAGAAATACGTCGCGGCTCAACGCCCTTACACCCAGCGTCTTTGCCGACTTTTCGCCGACTGATTTTGACGATGTACGGCTGTCGAGAAAGAAAAGTTTCCTTTTTTTCAATTCTGAAATCAGTACGCGCATAGCCCTTTCATCCTGAGTAAAGGCGGAACCCATATGATTACTGATTCCCTGAGCGTGTGGCACTGTGCGAAGGTCGGCATCAAGCGTATCGAGAATTTCCTCATCGGTCATCCACGTATATAATCCGCCCTTTCCCGGCCCATGGGCCTTTTCAGCCTCCATCGGGATATGGGCCATAATGTCATGCCCAAGCCTGTGACCTTCTCCCGCTATCCATGAACTGTAAGGCTGTTGGGGAAGGATGGAGAGGACCAGTGGCGCTTTTATGTCAAGGACCGCAGTTGCGGTTGTTTTGTTTGGTCCCAGGTCGTCTATTATAATTGCCACTGTCGGTTTTGAAGGAGAAGCTTTGGGTTTTTCTACGGGTGTCGTTGTCCGTGAGGGCGCCTTCGGCTTTTTTTCTTTCCCGAATTCTTCGTACAGGGAAAAGAGCGCGATGATGATAAAAAAAAGGATGAGAATGTAGTGGTGCTTTTTGTTTTTTGACTTTGCCAAGTTGTTTAACGTGTATAATTAAAACTTTGTTTTGATGTCATTCCGGCTTGTCCGGAATCCTTATAAAAGAAGATTCCGGACAAGCCGGAATGACGTAACCAGCGTTCCTTATTAATCCTGTCTTTTCTGCGTTCATCCGCATCCAATTCATTTTTACCGGTTCATGTCAAATACCTCAACTCCCGGAGGAGGCGCGAACTGAAAAAGCGCATCATCGAGTTTGGGATTAACTTCCACTCCGGCAAGTTCGATGGTAATTATATTGCCGTACATGTCAAATACCTTCAGTGTTTTCACCGGAAAACCTTTTGCGCCTGCCTTGAGAATTATTTCCTGAATGAAACCGAGCCGGTGTTTCGGCCTGAGCCTGAGAACATCTTTTTCTGCAAGAGCAATATCAAAATCGGTCCTGATATTTTCGAGGCTGTTCAGCAATGCAATCGGCACCTGACTGTACGCCTCTTTGCTGAATCCCGTCTTGATCGCCTGTTTTTCGGACTTTTTATAAACCCATGTCTCTGTCCCGTTTATAATGACCTTTTCATCCCGGGGGGTCTTGTATTCCCACATCAACTGCGAGGGTTTTTTGATAAAAAATGCGCCTGAATATTTTTCTTCCCTTTCAAGGTCTTTAAGATAGCTTGTCTGTGAAAAGGTCCCCTTGACCGATTGAATGCCAGAAAGCCTCGTCCGCAAGTCATTGACGACGTCATCAAGAGTAGCGGCGTGTAAAACAGTGACAAGTGACAAGTGACAAGTGAATAGTAAAAATATCCATAAAATTCGTAATTCGTAATCCGTAATTCGTAGTTTCATCCCTTCTTCCTCCACAATATTTCCCTCGGTTTTCCGGCCTCGCCGGGCGGGCCGACAATGCCTTCTTCCTCAAGTTTTTCCATTATCCTGGCAGCACGGTTATAGCCTATCTTCATCCTGCGCTGGATGTACGAAATAGAGGCCTGACCCGCGGAGATCACTATCTCTCTTGCCTGCAAATACAGTTCATCCGTGTCATCGGCAGACATTGCCTCCGCCCGTTGTGATATGACTGTTATATCCTCGAACAGTGTATAGTCGGGGCCTGCCTGCGCCTTTATAAAATCTACGACATCCTTTATCTCTTCTTCGCTCACATACGCGCCGTGTATCCTTCTTATCTTCCTGCCCGGGCTGACAAACAGCATATCGCCCTTGCCCAACAACTGGTCTGCGCCGTATGTGTCGAGTATTATCCTCGAGTCCAGTTTCGACGAGACCTGAAAGGATATCCTCGACGGGAAGTTCGCCTTGATTATTCCGGTAATGACGTCAACCGAGGGTCTTTGCGTTGCGAGTATTAAATGTATCCCGGCGGCGCGCGCCATCTGCGCAAGCCGTGCGATGGAGTCCTCCGCCTCGTGGCCTGTTGCGAACATTAAATCTGCAAGCTCGTCAATGAATATAACGATATACGGCAGGGTGTCCCGCTGCACCGCGGAGCGCTCCGACCTGATTTTATGGTTGTAGGCCTCAATGTTTCTTGCGCCTGTTTCCGCAAGCATCCTGTACCTGCGCTCCATTTCAAACACCAGCATCTTGAGCGCGTTTGCAGCCTCTTTTGTCAGTGTGATGACCGGCATGAGCAGATGCGGAATGTCCTGGTATGCGGAGAGCTCCAGCATCTTGGGGTCTATCATGAGCATCTTCACTTCTTTGGGAGACGCCCTGAACAGGAGGCTGAGCACAATGCTGTTCATGCCGACACTTTTTCCGGAGCCGGTCGCCCCCGCGATAAGTAGGTGCGGCATCTTGCTCAGATCGGCCGTGACCGGTGTGCCGAATATGTCCTTGCCAAGGGCGATGGTGAGTTTGGAAGGGTGCTTCTGGAATGCGTCCGACAGGATAAGGTCTTTCAGATAGACATCTTCTCTCTCCTGATTAGGGACCTCTATTCCAAGCGTGGACCTGCCGTGAATCGGTGAAATGCGGATACTGCTGGCCTTCATCGCCATCGCAAGATCGTCTGAAAGTGACATTACCTTATTTATCTTGATGCCGGGAGCAGGCTCGAATTCAAACATCGTAACAATAGGCCCCGGTGAAACATACGTTACCTTGCCCTCGATGGAATAATCCTGGAGCTTTTTTTCTAACAGCTCCGACTGCTGGAGCAGCTCGTCTTTTGTCGGCCTGTATTTGGATGGAGTGATGTCTTGCAGGAGATCGGCGCCGGGAAGCACGTAGTCGCCGCCGGCCTTTGATTTTTTAGCGGGTCTCTCCGACGTAACTGCTTCTGCGTCGAATTGTTCGAGAGGGAGCGCTTCCTGAATAGCCGGCATTACCTCTATCTCCGGTGTTTCCGCATCCTCTTCGGGAAGATTCAATATCTCCGGCTGACTCACTATCTCAGGCGCAACCGCCTCTTCTTTTATCTGCGGCTGTTCTTTGTCCTGATCTTTATCTTTCTTCCTCTCCTTCATCGCTGAGAGCGCCTGCCTGCCGAAAATTATCCTGCTCCTGGCGTTTCTTGCAAGATCCGCAACCGAGAATTGGATAGTATACATGAGGGTAACAAGAGTCAATGTTCCGAAGAGAAGCAGGGAACCGATTGTTGAAATTATCCTGTTAGTAAATTCCGTAATCAAAACCCCGGCGGCCCCGCCGGAAGGCCCGCCTGAGAACATTGTCAAAAGGGAGGAGGTTGACACCATCAGAAGGACGCCCATGCCGATAAAGACAAAAGACCTCCGGTTTATGGCCCGGCCCAAAACTTTTCTTGTACCGTAAAGCAGCAGGATTGCCGGGACAATATAAGATGAATACCCGACTGTCTGCAGAAGGATGTCTGAAAGATTTGCCCCGAAGCGGCCGAGCCAGTTTTTCAATTCGAAAGAGTTATGCGTGAAAACAGACTGGTCCCAGGGGTTGTGACTTAAAAGACTGATGATGACAATGAGACCGGCGACAATGGTCAGGATGCCGGCGATCTCCTCTTTTATCCTCCCGCTCTTTTCTTCCATGCTGACAATTTTAACATTTTGCCTACCTGTTTCGGTAAGGGGCCGGGCTTATGACATAAGTCATGGCTTCCTAGGTCATAACGATATAGACTTCAATGAGAAGACGGTAAATATTTTATAAACAACAGGAGGAATTATGGAGATACTGGACCTGAAGAAGCTGATTAAATATTATCCGGACAAAATATCCAGGGAAATGATTTCCGACAAGCCCGAAATGAGGATTGCCCTCATGTGCCTTGAGCCGGGACAGAAACTGGACCCGCACAAAGCCCCGCTCAGGCTGCTTATGTATGTTGTGGAGGGCAAAGGGACTATTACTGTGGGTGACGAGTCCATCGAGGCCGATGAGAAGACATGCATCCCGTGCGACCCTATGGTGCCTCATGGCTTTAAAGCCGACAAAGGTGAAAGGCTCGTGGTCCTGGCAATTGTAACGCCGGTAGAGTGATTTTGAACAATACATGACCTTGAATCTTATCGGGGAATCCTGTATTCTTTCCTGAATATTCTTTTCTGCCTTTTGTTCGCGAACATGTTAAGACCTGAAGAACAGCTCAAAGTAATCAAAAGGGGAGCGGTCGAGATTCTGATCGAGAAGGAACTGATCGGAAAGCTTGAACGTTCCTTTCAGACCGGCGTGTCCCTGAAGGTAAAGGCCGGGTTTGACCCTACTGCGCCCGATATTCACCTCGGACACACCGTGCTTCTCGAAAAGATGCGGCAGTTTCAGGACCTGGGGCATGAGGTCATTTTTATCATCGGTGATTTCACCGGGATGATAGGCGACCCCACAGGAAGGTCTGAAATCAGAAAGCCTCTGACACGGGACGAAGTGCTGAAAAATGCCGAGAGCTACAAGGAGCAGGCCTTCAAAATCCTTGATCCCGGAAAGACCCGGATAAGCTTCAATAGTGAATGGCTGGGCACAATGAATACCATCGAATTTGCAAGGCTCGGCTCCATGCAGACTGTTGCGCGCATGCTTGAACGGGAAGACTTTAAAAAGAGATTCGAGAGCCGGCATGACATCAGCATACTCGAATTTTATTACCCCCTGCTTCAGGCATATGATTCTGTTTTCCTGAAGGCAGACGTGGAGCTTGGGGGGACCGACCAGAAGTTCAATCTGCTTATGGGACGCACCCTGCAAAAGAGAATGGGTGTCGAGGAACAGGTCGTTCTTACAATGCCCTTGCTTGAGGGGACCGACGGGGTAAATAAAATGAGTAAGAGCCTCGGGAATTATATCGGCATAACCGAAGAGCCCAAAGACATGTTCGGGAAAATAATGTCGATCAGCGATGAATTAATGCTCAGATATTATGAGCTTCTCAGTCATGTTTCGATCGATGAATTGACCGCGATAAAAACGGGGACAAAGGATGGCAGCGTCCATCCGAAGAAGGCCAAGGAAGGTCTTGCGCTTGAGCTTGTCGAAAGATACCGGGGAAAAGACGCTTCGGTAAACGCGAAGGAAGAATTCGAGCATGTATTTAAGGACAAAGGATTGCCGGAAGATGTCCCTGTTTTTAAAACCCCGCATGACGAATCTGAAATCTGGCTCCCGAAAGTGATGAAGCTCTCAGGAATTGTGAAGAGCACCGGCGAAGGGATAAGGCTCATTAAACAGGGCGGCGTCACCGTTAATAATGAGAAGTGGAGCGACCCGGACAAAAAACTCCCGCAGGGAGAATATCTCCTCAAAGCCGGGAAGAGAAGGTTTCTGAAAATTGTCCCTGAATGAAAGTGCGGCCGGCAGCCTGCCGGCAATTACACCCCTCAGGAGCCTTCGTAGCCTATTGTGACCTCACCGTCTCTGACAATTACAGGTACCTTTCTCTGTCCCCCGGAAAGCCTTAGCATCTCATCCAGTTTTATTCTGTCTGCCTTGACATCATAATATTCCGCACCCCAGCCATAAGCCGACCTGGCCTTTTCCGTAAAGGGTCAGCCTGCCTTTCCAAAGATAATTACCCTGTCTGCCATAACAGCGCCTCCTTTGTATAAGTTTATACGGCCCCCCCCATTCTGCACCTATCCGGCAACAAGATGCTCCTGTTGCCGCGAAGCATTGTAACTGTAAGCAGGGAGATTTTTAAAATATTATTTCATTATAACCATAATGCCGGACGCGAACAAGCGCAAATACAAAATTTGCGGTTTTGACTTTTGAAGAACCCGACAATTACGCAAACCGGTTGCCGTTGACAAAAAAAGGGCAATTACGTACATTTGATGAGGATGATAAGCCATCATCTGTATAACTCTACAAATCAAGTATAAGGAGAGACTATGCCGGACGCTAAGGTTGTTTTCGTCGAGGGGATGCAATTTATCGGCACTGCGGATTCAGGACATGCAGTGGTCATGGATGGACCGTCTTCAGTTGGCGGCAATAATACCGGTTCAAAGCCATCGGAGCTGCTGCTGATGGCATTTGGAGGTTGCTCAGGGATGGACGTGATTTCAATCTTGAGAAAGAAGAAGCTGGCTGTGACCAGATTTGAAATGAACGTAAAAGGCGAGATGGCCAAAGAGCATCCGCATATGTATACGTCGATGCATATAGAATATGTAGTCACGGGGAAGGACATCCCTGAGGACGCAGTGAAGCGGGCGATTGATCTCTCGCTTGAAAAATACTGCTCGGTCGGCGCAACCCTGGGCAAGGCGGCAAAGATAACGCACTCGTATAAGATTGTTCAGGAATGAAAAAAATAGGGTCAAGGGTCAAGGGTCAAGGTGAAAACAAAATCCGGAATCCTGGCCCCTGGCTCCTTCTATCTAAATACATAGCAACCCTCGGCTTCATAGGATTTATTCCATATGCACCGGGCACGTTTGGCTCGGCGGCCGGTCTTTTATTCGTAATATCAATCAAACCCGATGACGCACAGCTTCTTATCTTTTCTGCAGCTACGTTTTTTATTGGATTGTTGACCTCGCATCAGGCTGAAAAACTTCTTGGCAAAGACAGCGGTCATATTGTCATAGACGAATTATGCGGATATCTGATATCTGTTATATTTATTCCCAGGTCCGCCGGTTACTTCATCGCGGCATTTGTCCTGTTCAGGATTTTCGATATCCTAAAGCCGCCGCCGGTCAGAAATGTGGAAAGGGCTGTTCCGGGTGGCGCGGGGGTCATGCTGGATGACGTATTGGCCGGGGTTTATACAAACGTTTGTTTGCAGTTATGGAGATATTCCCTGTAATCAGGACCGCTGCACATTTTTATTATCATATGGTAAGCTAAGTTGCGCAGAGGGGAACATCTTTAGAACCTTGAGAAGTTTTATTGCAATAGAGCTGCCTGAAACAGTTAAATCCGCACTGTTGGAATTCCAGCAGGGACTTAAGAAGTGCGGAGCGGATGTAAGATGGGTAAGGCCCGACAGTATCCACCTGACATTAAAATTCCTTGGCGATATTAAGGAAAACGACGTTGACGGGATAGTAAAAATAATTGAGGGGGCATGCAGGAAGTATTCAGCTTTTGATGTCGAAGTCGGAGAGGCAGGTGCTTTTCCAAATAAAAAATCCCCCCGTGTTCTGTGGGTCGGCGTTCATGGTAACGAAGCTTTAATAAAATTGCAGGGTGAAATTGAAGACGGCATGGCTTTTCTCGGGTTCGAAAAAGAAGAAAGAAAATTCTCCCCTCATCTTACACTTGGCAGATTCAGGTCATTACGGGAAAAAGACGCCTTGATGGAAGAAATCGAATCATACAAAGACAACAGCTTCGGCTTAATGGAAGTTAAGTCAATATCTTTAATGAAAAGTGAATTAAGCCCGGCAGGGGCAAAGTATACGAGGGTGGCCGAGGTTGCGCTGGGAGGATGAAAGGGATGTCAGTGCGAGGTCGATACGACCGAAGCAATCTTTTTTTAGCTATTAATAAGAGCCGTAAGCTTTCAGCCAGAGACGAGATTGCTTCGTTGCTGAAGCTCCTTGCAATGACGTCAGCCCAAATATTTTCTAAAAACCAATAACGTTAAATTACAAGGAGGATTTATCATGTCAGACAAGGACCGCTCAAAGGCGCTTGAGGTAGCCATATCGCAGATAGAAAAACAGTTCGGCAAGGGAGCGATAATGCGTCTCGGCTCCGACGGGATTACGGAAATACAGGTCATCCCCTCAGGGTCAATAGGTTTGGACGCGGCGCTCGGTGTAGGCGGATATCCGAGGGGGCGGGTCATCGAGATTTACGGCCCTGAATCATCGGGCAAAACGACCCTCGCGCTAAATGCAGTGGCGCAGGCCCAAAAGGCTGGCGGCAATGCCGCGTTTATCGACGCCGAACATGCGCTGGATGTCGCGTATGCTCAAAAACTCGGGGTCAATATTGACGACCTCCTTATAAGCCAGCCTGACACGGGCGAGCAGGCGCTTGAAGTTACGGAAACACTTGTGCGCAGCGGCGCTCTCGATATAATTGTAATCGACTCTGTCGCTGCACTCGTTCCACGCGCGGAGATTGAAGGCGAGATGGGGGACAGTCTTCCGGGGCTTCAGGCGAGGCTCATGAGCCAGGCGTTGAGGAAGCTGACTGCGGCGATAGCAAAAGGCCAGGCGACCGTCGTATTCATAAACCAGATAAGGATGAAGATCGGCGTCATGTTCGGGAACCCCGAGACCACTACAGGCGGTAATGCGCTCAAGTTTTATGCGTCCGTCAGACTCGATATCAGGAAGATAGAAAACCTCAAGGACGCGCAGGAATCAGTCGGCAGCAGGGTGAGGGTGAAGGTGGTGAAAAACAAGGTCGCCCCGCCTTTCAAACAGGCGGAATTCGACATATATTTTAATGAAGGGATTTCGAGGACCGGCGAGATCATAGATCTCGGCGTAGATAAAAACATTATCGAGAAATCAGGTGCATGGTATTCCTACGGCGGCAGTCGCATAGGACAGGGCAGGGAGAACTCCAGGCAATATCTTCTGTCTAATCCGCAAGTGGCCCAGGAGATTGAATCTAAGAT
This sequence comes from Nitrospiraceae bacterium, assembly GCA_003599275.1. Lineage (GTDB taxonomy): Bacteria > Nitrospirota > Thermodesulfovibrionia > UBA6902 > UBA6902 > SURF-23. The sequence goes on from QZJG01000057.1 coordinate 50,721, forward strand.
ATTAGAGGTTTATAATTTCAAGAAATAAGAAGAGAAAACCGAATAATACTGCATATGATAAATCTTGAATCGGTATTACAGGCAGCTTAGAGACAGGCTATGTCGATAGATATTAACGTTCTTCTCAAGAGGGCCGTCCAGATGAAGGCCTCCGACTTGCATATAAAGGCAGGCAACCAGCCGATTGTGCGCGTGGACGGAAAGATTTTACCCTTACAGGATGAAAAAAGACTGACGGCGGAAGATACCGCACATTTAGCACGCTCGATTATGAGTGAAGTCCAGAGAGAACAGTTTGAAAAGACCTGTGACATAGACATAGGTTATGGAGTCCCCGGACTGGCAAGGTTCAGATGCAACTGTTTTGTGCAGAGAGGCACAGTGGGTATTGTATTCAGGATTGTATCCATGGATATTCTGGATATAGAAGAACTGATGCTGCCGGTTGTCTTGAAGAAGATCGCTCTCGAACCAAGAGGTCTTGTCCTTGTCACAGGGACCACGGGAAGCGGGAAATCGACTGCGCTGGCATCCATGATCGAACATATTAATATCAACAAGACACTTAATATTATAACAATCGAAGATCCGATTGAATTTGCATACAGAGACAAGAAGAGCATCATAAGCCAGAGGGAAATCGGCAATGATACAGAGTCGTTCAGCAAGGCGTTAAGGGCCGCGTTAAGACAGGATCCCGATGTCATCCTTGTCGGCGAGATGCGCGATTTTGAAACCATCCAGACGGCGTTGGTTGCTGCGGAAACCGGGCATTTGGTTTTGAGCACCCTGCATACCACCGACGCCGCTGAGACGATAAACCGGATCATCTCGGTTTTCCCGCCATATCAGCATAAACAAGTGAGGAGGCAGCTCGCATCTGTTCTCAAGGCAATCATTTCGATGAGACTTGTTCCGAGGGCCGATGAAAAAGGGAGGGTGCCGGCTATCGAGGTGCTTGTGGCTACTACCACTATAAAGGGTTGCATAGAAGACCCTGACAAGACCAGGCTCATCTCCGATTATATAGCGGAAGGTTTCAGCCAGTACGGCATGCAGACATTCGATCAGGCCCTTATGATTCTTTACCAGCGCGGGATTATAACTTATGATGACGCAGCAAGCAGGGCCACCAACCGTGATGACTTTGCACTCAAGGTCAAAGGCATCATGACCACAAAGGACGTGTGGGACGCGGGCGAAGCGGCGCCTAAAACTAAGCCGAAAAAAGGACCTGACATTGAGAGGTTCTCGCGCTGACGCCAAAACCTGCGCCCTGAAGCTTCTCGGTTACCGCTCCAGAAGCAAAAAGGAAATGCTCGAGCGCCTGAAGAGAAAAGGCTTCAGCAGCGAGCAGATAAACGATACCATCCGTTTTCTTGAGAAATCCGGCTTAATCAGTGACGAAAGCCTCGCATCTGAACTCTTAAGATATTCAACAGAAAGAAAGCCTCTTGGGAAAAAAGGTATTGAGGCGTTTCTTGCCAGACGCGGCATTGATAAGGAGCTTATCGGCAGGACGCTGTCAACCCACACAAAAGATATGGAAGAAGAATCCGCCAGGATATTGCTGGAAAAGAAAGCGAAAAGCCTGAGAAACTGTCCTGAGGACATTGCCAAACGCAGACTATGGGGAATACTCCGGCGACGGGGATTTTCAATGGATGTGATCAATAGAGCAGTTAAGTCAGTTATGTATTCAGAATGAGCTATCTCCTCCAACCTTAAAAAAGCAGTTAACCACCGGAGACACGGAGGCACCGAGTTGAAAAATAGAAGCAAAAGACCAAAACTTATCCTTCACCAACATGGGTGACACAACATTTTCCCGGAATCCCTTTGTTTTCTCTGTGGCTCTGCGGTAAATGAACGTGCTTTTCAGTAAAAATACATTAAATCAATAAGTTACACATGCGGTAAATTCATATAACGTTCCTCGTGGAACATTTATTGGATTGGTCACTGGAAATAAACAATGCCTGCGCGTGCCAATGATTGACAAATTCTCGTTGACATTATTAAGACATTATTAACACCTGTGGATATCTTTTCTCGTTGCCGCCTACGTGGGGAAGTGGGCTCCCGCTGTCCCTTGTTAATCAACCTGAACAAAGTACTTGTCCACAGATTGCGCAGATTATTACAGATTTATTAACCTAAAAAAAACAGTTAACCACGGAGATGCTGAGGCGCCGAGTTGAAAATAGTAAAAGACCAAAACTTATCCTTCGCCACGGGGGGGTGACACAGCACTTTCCAGTACCCCCTTGTTTTCTCCGTGTCTCTGTGGTAAATGAATTGCCGTTTTTAGGTATATTGGTTAACAGGCTCGCTAAGTGCGTCCCTCGCGATGTTCCACGGGGAACACTTATCTCAATGCCACCATTGAGATAAGTGAGAAAATTCACGGGTATTGATTGACTATATCTGTCTTGTTATACTACAACTGTCTTTATTAAGTTTCTCATTGAGGATAAGATGCTGATTTTAGGAATAGATACGTCTTGTGATGATACTGCTGCCTCCGTTGTTGAGGATGGAAGCCGAATAATTTCGAATGTGGTCTCAAGCCAAAATGAAATCCACAAGAAACACGGGGGGATAGTCCCAGAACTGGCTTCAAGGAGACATCTTGAGATGATATTGCCTGTAGTTGATGAAGCACTTGCGAGGACAGGGATGCAGCTTGGTGATATTTCAGCCATTGCAGTGACTCGCGGTCCGGGACTTATAGGCTCTCTCCTCGTCGGGGTCTGTTTTGCCAAGGCCTTGTCTTTTATACATAGAATCCCGCTTGTGTCAGTCAACCACATCGAAGGCCATATATTTTCCATATTTCTTGAGTCAGGGCCGGAATTCCCCTTTCTTGCACTTGTTGTATCCGGCGGGCATACAAGTATTTATAGAATAGACGGATTTCGGGAATACGTTGAGATAGGCAGGACGAGAGATGACGCAGCAGGAGAAGCATATGATAAAGTTGCGAAGCTCCTCGGTTTTGGGTATCCGGGAGGTCCTGTCATTGATGCCTTGGCAGCGGATGGTAATCCGGGTGCTATCGCTTTCCCAAGAAAGGTTATACAGGGGAGTTTCGATTTCAGTTTTAGCGGATTAAAAACATCGGTATTGACTCACCTTAAAAAATATCCTCATTCAAAAAAAGAAGATGTTGCGGCAAGCTTTCAATCTGCAGTGGTTGAAATTCTGTCAAAAAGGTTGATGGAAGTTGCCAAAGCGGAGGGGATAAAAAGGATAGTTCTCTCAGGCGGTGTGTCTGCAAACAGCAGCTTGAGAAGTTATGTAAAACAGAAGGCTTTGGACGAAGGAATCGAGGTTTATTTGCCATCGCTGAACTTGTGCACCGATAATGCAGCTATGATAGCGGCAGCGGGTTATGTTCACTTCATAAATGGGGACATGGCAGATTTCACTTTAAATCCGCAAGCATATATGCCACTTGGTGGGTCAGCCCACGGCTGATCTCGTAACTATCACGTGCAATGCTTTTTAAAATGGGAACTGAGTTTAGCCACCCCCCGAAAGACTTCCCTGCATAAAGGACATATTAATTGTTTTTCTCTCAATTTGTTAGCATGTTTCTTAAAAAAGCATTTAAGCTTTGACGTCCCCTCTGTTTGTTGTTGGTCAGTGACTGTGTTATGTGCGCTTTTCATTTCTTATCCTTAAAAATAAATTTATTCATTAGTTATTAATCGGAACATTGCCTATTTTTCTTTAGGCTTTGCGGATATTAAAATTAGACCAAATGAATATTGCTATCCCGACTGTCAAGGCGGAATCAGCAACGTTGAAAGAAGGCCAATGCCACTTGCCTATATAAAAATCTATAAAATCTATAACCTTACCTGAAATGAACCTGTCTATCAGATTTCCGGTTGCCCCGCCCAAAATAAGTGATAACGCATAAATCTCGGTTCCTTTTGCAGCTTTGTATGCATAAATCAGAATAGTCGTTATAGCGATAATTGAGATCGCTATGAAAAATCTGTTGTCAAGATTAGACATAATACCAAAGGCCGCGCCTTTATTCTCAACATGCACGATTCTCAAAAAAGGCAATACATCAATGTGTTCAAAGGGCGTTACGTTACTGACAATAAGCCTCTTTGTAATGTAATCGAAGAACACTACTGCCAAAGAGATAAAAGGTGTGATTATGTTTTTTTTCAATCGGTTAGCACGCTGCAACATTTTTTGCACAACTCAGGGAACTGTTCAAATCTTCCAACACTGACATCCCAATTCCAGCATCTCTGACATTTGCTGCCCTCTGCCTTCTCTACAAAAATCGCAACTCCTTCAAGCTCCGCACTTCTAAATGCGGATTCGGGGACATCCGGACTTTTTGAGATATTTGCGGAAGAAACTATCAATAGTGTCGATAAAAAATCAATATATTTTTCAAGCAGATTATAGGTTTCACCGCCAGTGAAAATGGTCACTTTGGACTCAAGTGCATTTCCGATAAATTTTTCCCGGCGTTTTATCTCCAGTGCCCTGTTCACCTCTTCGCGAATCTTTGCCAAATCTCCCCATCTTTTTTCCAGGTCCTTATCAATTAAATCTGAATTGGCCTCCGGAAAGCTGGACAGGAATATGCTTTCCTCTGACTTGCCGGGGATATGCCTCCATATCTCTTCCGCAGTAAAAGAAAGGATAGGCGCTACCATTTTCGTCAATGATATCAAAATATTATGTAAAACAAGCTGTGCGGCCCTTCTTTCTTTTGAATCGGGCTTAAATGTATAAAGCCGGTCCTTGAGAATGTCAAGATAAAAGGCGCTCATATCTGTCACGCAAAATCTATATACGGAATGGAAGACATCATGAAATGCAAATGTTTCATATGCAATGCTGACCCTTTCAATCAGCCCTTGCAATATGCTGAGGGCATATCGGTCTATCTCGAGAAGGTCTTCATGCCTTAACTTGCCGGATCTTTCAATTCCGGGATCAAAATCATTTATATTGCCAAGCATAAATCTGCATGTGTTTCGTATCTTGCGATATGCCTCAACAAGACGATCCATGATTTCACCGGAAATTCGCATATCCTCCCTGTAGTCAGCAGATGAGGACCATAACCTCAGGATTTCAGCTCCATGTTTTTTCGTTATTTCCTGGGGAGATATGACATTTCCCAGGGATTTGGACATTTTTTTGCCCTGGCCGTCAACAACAAAGCCATGAGTAAGGACAGCTTTGTACGGTGCCCTGTCTCTGGTCCCAACTGAAGCAAGGAGAGAGCTCTGAAACCACCCTCTGTGTTGATCGCTGCCTTCAAGATAAAGGTCTGCAGGACTTGATAACCTTTGATCTGCCTCTAAAACCGCCGCAAAACTTACCCCGGAATCAAACCATACGTCTAATATGTCAATTTCTTTTTCAAACTCATTAGAACCGCACTTGGGACATTTAAAATTTTCCGGGAGCAGTTCTGCCACCGTTTTCTCAAACCAGACATCGGCACCGGATGTAGCAACCTCATATTCTATCTTCTCCATTGCAGCCTTATCAGTTACAAAGTCATTACACTTCGTGCATTTAAACAACGCTATGGGCACACCCCAGGAACGCTGTCTCGAAATACACCAGTCAGGCCTGTTCTCGACCATGCCGTAAATCCTGTCCAGCCCCCATTTAGGGACCCATACTGTTTTTTTGATCTCTTCCAGAGCATTGCGTCTGAGATCATTTTTTTCCATCGAGATAAACCATTGTTCCGTGGCCCTGAAGATCACTGGTTTTTTGCATCTCCAACAGTGAGGATAGGAATGGGTAATATTTTCAGGAGAGCCGAGTAGAGCGTTTAACCCTTTGAGTTTATTGATTATTTCTATGTTTGCCTTAAATACATATTGTCCTGCAAATCCCGCGACATCTTCCGTAAAAATGCCCCGTTTATCAACAGGCGCATAGACCTCGATCCCATATTTCAAGCCAATTTCATAATCTTCTTCGCCATGCCCCGGCGCAGTATGAACTATTCCGGTTCCCTGCTCTAATGTTACGTGTTCGCCAAGAATGGTCCTGGATTCGCGATCGATCCATGGATGGACGCAGATAATGCCTTCAAGCTCAGAGCCTGACCATGCGTTTTCGGTAATTTTATAATCGCCTTCGTTATAACCCATTTTTTCCATACAGGCCTTAATTAAATCCTGTGCAAGAACCAAATCTCCAACCGGTGTCTGAACAAGCCTGTAAATATATTGCGGATGTAATGCTAATGCCATATTGGCAGGTAGCGTCCAGGGAGTTGTTGTCCAGATGACGAAGTACGTGCCCGAAACGGCATTAAGCGTAAATTTCCCTCTCGGATCTTTGACCCTGAATTTCACATAAATCGAAGGAGATTCTTTATCGGCATATTCGACCTCTGCCTCAGCAAGGGCCGTAATACAGCTTGGACACCAATGCACGGGCTTTTTACCTTTATAAACATAGCCTTTCCTTACAAAATTGTTGAATTCCCTGACGATAGATGCCTCATACGGAAAAGCCATTGTAATATAAGGATTGTCCCAGTCGCCAAAGACCCCGAGGCGCTTAAATTCCTCGCGCTGAATATCCACAAATTTTGCAGCATATTCCCTGCATAACTTTCTCTTCTCGATTGTGGATGTTGTCTCTTTCTTTGAGCCGAGGTTTTTATCGACCTGATGCTCTATCGGCAACCCGTGGCAATCCCAACCGGGTACAAATGGCGAATAGGACCCTTTCATCGCTTTATATTTGATGATCATGTCCTTGAGAATTTTATTTAGCGCATGTCCCAGGTGGATATTGCCGTTAGCATATGGCGGCCCGTCATGAAGGATGTAACTCTTTGTTTTATTTATATTTTGCATCTTGGGATAAATTTCATTTTTATCCCAAAAGGCAAGAAGCTCCAGCTCTTTTTGTGCCAGATTTGCCTTCATGGGGAAAGCGGTATCAGGGAGATTTAAAGTTGTCTTGTAATCGGTTGCCATTTTATTTTTATCCAAAAGAAGAAATTTAATTATACCATTATTATTTTTTAACGATATCGATAATTCCTTGAGCCTCCGGATCGTTCTAAATTGTATCATTGAAAAGAGAGATTCTGTTAACGGACTCAAAATTTAACATCATTACTGCGTATGTGTCAAGAATTCGCTTAGCAATGCAAGACGACAACGCAAAGACTCCATTGATTTTTCATTTCATTTGGCTTACTCTTATATACGGAATAAATTCCGGCTACACCGGATTATTTAATCGGAGCAGACATGGTCCAAAGACATCATATTATTGTGAACCGTGACCGGGTAACTAAAAGGTAGTTTTTATGCTTGACATCAGATTTGTAAGAGAACATACAGACAAGATATTTGACGCCCTCGGCAAAAGGGCGCAGAAGACGGATATCCTCGATAAATTCCTCGAAATTGAAAATAAAAGGAGAGAACTGCTGAAATTTGTCGAGGAGCTGAGACAGCAACGGAACAGCCTGTCACAAGATATCGGGCGGTTGAAGAAGCAGGGCGGTGATGCCTCTGCGATAATGTCTGAGGCGAAGTCTGTATCCGATCAGATCACAACCAAAGAGGAAACATTGAGGGAGCTGGAGACCGGGGCTTTGCAGGAGCTTTTGCTGATCCCTAATATTCCGCATGAGTCCGTCCCTCATGGGAAGGATGAAACCGGAAACGTTGAAGTAAGGACTTGGGGTGAGAAGCCCCAATTTACATTTGAGCCCCGCAATCACTGGGACATAGGCGAGTCGTTAGGCATACTCGATTTTGAAAGGGCGGGAAAGATAGCAGGCGCCAGGTTTGCTATCTTAAAAGGCGCCGGCGCAAAGCTCGAAAGAGCACTGATAAATTTCATGCTCAACCTTCATACTAAAGACCACGGGTATACGGAAATATTTCCCCCAATCCTCGTAAACAGGCAGTCGATGACGGGAACGGGGCAGCTTCCGAAGTTTGAGGAAGACCTGTTCAAGCTTGCGGATGAGAGGGGATTTTATTTAATTCCGACCGCCGAGGTGCCGGTCACGAACATTCACAGGGAAGAAATATTGGATGAAGATGCCCTGCCGATTTTTTATACAGCCTATACCCCTTGTTTCAGGAGGGAGGCAGGCTCATACGGCAAAGATACAAGGGGACTGATAAGACAACATCAGTTTAACAAGGTGGAACTTGTGAAATTCGTAAAACCCGAAGACTCATACAATGAGCTTGAAGCCCTGACAGGAAATGCTGAAGAAGTATTAAAGAGACTCGGTCTGCCCTATCGAGTCGTCTCTCTCTGCACGGGAGATATGGGATTTTCCTCTGCAAAGACATATGACCTCGAGGTATGGTTCCCTGCGCAGGGAAAATACAGGGAGATTTCATCGTGCTCCAATTTTGAGGATTTTCAGGCAAGGCGCGCATCTATACGGTTTAAAAGAAAAGGGGGCAAGGGCACCGAATTTGTACATACATTGAATGGCTCAGGACTGGCGGTCGGCCGCACGTTTGCCGCGATACTTGAGAATTTTCAACAGGAAGACGGTTCTGTTATAATACCCGATGCCTTAAGGCATTTTGTCGGAACAGATAAGATAGTTTTATGAGTTTAAAGAGTTATTGTGGTTGCGAGTAAACAGTTAATTCGTAAAACTTAAATTTGGAGGGGTGGCCGAGTGGTCGATGGCGGCGGTCTTGAAAACCGCAGGATGAAAGTCCCGTGGGTTCGAATCCTACCCCCTCCGCCACTAAACTCTGTTTCGTATCAGGCGTAGGAATTTACGTGAGATCCCTTTTCAAGGGTGTACTGGACTATCTCCCCTTTATGGTCATATGTTTTTTCCACTCCGGACGGAGCAGGAAGATAGGTCTCCTTGCGAAGATCCGGAAGCTGAAATGACGGGCGTTTATTTTCAGACAAGGCCCTGCTGTATGGGGTCACATCAATGATCTCTTCCTGTTTTTGGGCATAATCCGGTCTTCCGTTGTCGGAATATTGGGCGTATGACCGAATATTATACGCTGTATGGCTGTTGCTCAGTTTGAAGAAATTTAAAAAATTAAAGTTGATTACTGTGGTCATAATTTCTCAACTATGGCGTCAAACCAAGAGCCTATTAATGTGTCGTGACCGGACACGAGAGGATGCAGCAAAGGTAATCTTTCTTTTAGCGAATTGCCGGAATGTAAATATCGTTTTCTCAGAGGTCATTTTTTCGTGTCCCGTTTTAATGTCCTCCAGCCGAATACCAAAATAGTATACCAAGTTGCGGTAAAGAAATGAAACAGGAGAACGCCAAAATTGCATTTGAACAATTTTCTGTGGGATAATTGAAAATGTCTTTAAACCTTGCTCGTTTTAAGAAACCCGCCAGATATGCAGGCAATGAAATCAATATAGTCAGAAAAGAAGACGCTTCTTCAGGAATTAAAGTGGCCCTTTGTTTTCCCGACGCGTATGAGATCGGGATGTCACACCTGGGGCTTAAGATACTTTATTCAATTATAAACAGCGTCCCTCAGGCCTCTGCCGAGCGTGTCTATGCGCCATGGGCGGACCTTGAAGCTTATCTCAGGAAAAATAACTTGCCGCTTACATCTCTTGAAAATAAGAGGCCGTTAAAGGACTTCGATATCGTCGGTTTCACACTTCAGTACGAACTATCGTATACCAATATCCTTAATATGCTTGATATGGGCGGCATTCCCTTAAAGGCCCGGGACCGTGGAGACACTCATCCCCTTGTTATAGCGGGAGGCCCCTGCTCGGTAAACCCGCTTGCCCTCGAGCCTTTTATCGACGCGTTTGTTATAGGCGACGGAGAAGAAGTCATGTTAGAGATTATTGAAGCGGTCGGCGCTGAACGGTCGGCGATCGGGAAAAGGGAGGACCTGTTACAGGGTCTTTCAAAAATTGAAGGCGTTTATGTCCCCTTAGTCCACGGCGCCGGCAGGCAGAAAATAAAAAGAAGAATTGTTGAAGACCTCGACAAGGCCCCATATCCGGACGCGCCGGTTGTCCCCTTTGCCTCAATCGTGCATGACCGCGCGGCGATTGAGATAGCGAGAGGATGCACGAGGGGATGCCGTTTTTGCCAGGCCGGAATGATCTACAGACCCCGGCGAGAGAGGTCCCTCCAAAATGTCCTGTCATTGGCCGGGAGGTCCATCTCAAATACCGGCTATGAAGAAGTCTCTTTTACATCTCTGAGCACAGGTGATTACAGCGGTCTTTTGCCTCTAATCAGGGATTTCAACCGGATGTGCTCGGGCTCCCGCATTTCTGTTTCTCTTCCTTCGTTACGCGTAGGCTCGATAAACTCGGATGTGCTGAAAGAAATAAAAAGCGTCAGGAAGACCGGTTTCACCATTGCGCCGGAGGCAGGGACGGAAAGGCTCCGCTCCGTAATAAACAAAGATTTTACGGACGGAGAGTACGAAGAGACCTTGAAAAAGCTTTTTACCGCAGGGTGGAGGAATATAAAACTCTACTTTATGATCGGGCTTCCATCGGAGACCCTGGCAGACCTTGACGGAATCATCGATATGGCTGTAAGGGCGTCAAGAAGAGGCAGGGAAATCACCGGACGGGTCGTGAACGTCAATGTAGGGATCTCGGCCTTTGTGCCGAAACCGCATACCCCTTTTCAGTGGACCGGACAGTGCCGGACGGAAGAACTGCGGGAAAAGCAGGATTACCTTAAGAAGGCCTTCAAAAAAAGAAGGATCAATTTCAAGGGGCAGCACGTCGAGCACAGCCTCCTTGAGGCGGTATTTTCGAGGGCAGGCATGGAATGCTCGCGGCTGTTAGAGGAGGCATGGAGGACAGGGTGTATTTTTGACGGGTGGTCCGAGATGTTTGATTTCGGGAAATGGCTTGCCGCTGCGGAAAAAACCGGCATCGATCTTTATGAATATGCATCCCGAAGTTTTTCCCTTGAAGAAGACCTGCCGTGGGATTTTATAGACACGGGCATAACAAGAGACTTTTTGAAACTGGAATATCAAAGGGCGTTAGATCAGAAGATCACATCTGACTGCCACAATGTCTGTCACGGCTGCGGACTGGAATGCAGAGATAGGGCAGAGGGCAGAGGGCAGAGGGCAGAAGGGGCCAGGGATGTGTCTCCCCCTTTGAAAAAAGGGGATGAAGGGGGATTTTTTCACAAAATCAATGTCCCCTCCAGCATGAGGGTCAGGTTTTCAAAGACGGGCGGGATGCGCTACCTTTCTCATCAGGAGCTGATGACAGCCATTTTACGGGCATTGAGACGGGCAGGGGCCCCCCTTGCCTACTCAGAGGGATTCCACCCTCACCCCAAAATCTCATTCGGCCCTGCCCTTGCCGCGGGCATTGAGGGCCTGAGCGAATATTTTGATATTGAGATGACCGTCCTGATGGATTCAACGGATTTCCTGGAAAGGTTAAATTTCAAACTGCCTGAAGGGATAACGGCGCTGAATGCCGTCTTAATTTCCCCTAAGGAGCGGTCTTTAAATGACCTTGTTTCGCGCTATGAATATGAGATAAATATTGACGGGGAATCCGGCGGCCCGATAGATTCATTTATGAAGCAGGAGAATTGCCTTGTACAGAGAGACGAGGCTGCAGTGGACATTCGGCCGATGGTGGAAAAGGCCGTTATCAGAAACAACGTCCTGCACCTTCAGCTTGTCGATACGGACAAGGTAAAGGTGAGATTGTATGAGATATTGAAGGGGATGCTTCAGAAGCCCGTTGAAGAAATACAGGAGTGCATGATAAAAAGGGTCGGCCTTTATGGTTATAATAGAGGTGCATGGACTGAACCGATTGAAAAATAGAACGCATTACCACAGAGGTCACAGAGAGAAAAGAACAGGGAGTGAGAAGTCGGGAATCATCAAGCTTTTTATTTTTCACTTCTTTTTACTCTGTGTTCTCTGTGGTTAAATAAAGAAAAGTACATAATGGCTGGAAAGATAATAATCAACACAACTCCGGAGCAGACGCGCGTAGCACTGCTTGAAAACAGTACGCAGCTTTCAGAGCTTTACATCGAGAGGAAAAAAGACCTCAGCCTTGTGGGCAATGTTTATAAGGGGAAGGTGGTCAAGATACTTCCCGGCATGCAGTCCGCTTTTGTGGATATAGGGCTCGAAAAGGCGGCCTTTTTGCATGCAGCCGACGTAGTGTCCGGCTTTGACTATTCCATTTTTGGCGAAGACATAGAGGACACGGTGCCTCTGCATCTGCCGATTGAAGACCTGCTCAGGGAGGGAGAGGAGGTCTTTGTCCAGGTTTCGAAGGATTCCATAGGCTCCAAAGGCGCAAGGATCACATCTTATATAACCCTTCCCGGCAGATACCTCGTTTTCATGCCTGGGGTTGACCATATCGGAATTTCCAGAAAGATAGTTGACGAAGGAGAAAGGACGAGGCTGAAAAACCTCATTACCGAGCTTAAACCCAAAAACGTCGGCTTTATCATCAGAACGGCAAGCGAGGGATGCACGGAGGAGGAGCTGAAAAAAGATGTAGATTACCTTATGCTGCTTTGGGAGAACATCCGGAAGAAAAAGGAAAAGGTAAATCCGCCACAGCTCCTTTACAGCGATCTGAACCTTGCGTTGAGGAGCGTGCGTGACCTCCTCAGTCATGAAATCGACGAGGTACTCATCGATTCAAAGGAAGAGCATAAGAAACTGACGGATTTTGTGAACACCTATTTCCCGAAATTAATATCCAAAATAAAGCTGTATGAGGGGACGGAGCCGATCTTCGACGCCTATGGCATCGAGCTTGAAATACCGAAGGCATTGGGGAAGAGGGTATGGCTCAAGTCTGGCGGCTACATCGTAATAGACCAGACAGAGGCATTGACATCGATAGATGTCAATACAGGAAAATTCGTGGGCAAAGCCTCGCTTGAAGACACTATCTTTAAGACAAACATTGAGGCCGTCAAGGAGATCGCCTACCAGATCAGGCTCAGAAATCTCGGCGGCATTATTATTATCGATTTTATAGACATGGAAAAAGAGGAAAACAGACAAAAGCTTTTTTCCGTCTTCCAGGAGGCGATGAGCAAAGACAGGGCGAAGTGCACAATCCTGGAGGTCTCGGAGCTCGGCCTCATACAGATGACGAGAAAACGGGTGAGGGAAAGCCTCGAGCAGGTATTGTGTGAACCATGCCATTACTGTGACGGGAAGGGGTTTGTAAAGTCTCCCACGACGGTGTGCTATGAAATATTTATGGAGCTGAGAAGGATTGCCTTAAAGAAGAAAAACTGCAAGATAATGGTCACGACGCATCCTTATGTGGCAGACCTTATATTCGAAGACGAACGGGAGGGGCTGGAGTCTCTTGAAAAGGAAAACGGGTTCAAGATAATACTTAAAGCCGACAACACCTTCCATCAGGAATTCTACGAAGTTGCGACGCTGTAGGAAGTGAGAGTAGTGAATTATTTATAAATTGCTGATTCGTCATTCCGGCTTAAAGATTGCCGGAATGACAAAAAAAGAATTTCTTACTTCCCACTTTACGATATGACACTCAACGACAAATTCACCACCCTTAAAGAGACACTGAAGGCGATGGACAGGGTGATCATCGCATATTCGGGCGGCGTTGACAGCGCCTTTCTTCTGAAGGCTGCCTCCTTGTCCGGACTCGGCGAGGTCCTCGCGGTAACGGGAATATCCGGAAGCCTCCCGCAGGAGGAACTGTCTTCTGCGAAGGACATCGCATTGTCGCTCGATGTAAAACACAGGACAATAATAACGGAAGAGCTTGCAGATGAAAATTATGCGAACAATCCTCCCGACAGGTGCTATTTCTGCAAGAAAGACCTCTTCGGGAGGCTCAGGAAAATAGCAGATGCGGAGAAAATTCCGTTCATCCTCGACGGCACCAATGCGGATGACGCAAAGGAGTGGCGGCCCGGCAGACGCGCAGCCGCTGAAGAAGGGGTCCACAGTCCCCTGTTAGACGCCGGCCTGAGTAAAAATGAGATCAGGGAGCTTTCGCGGACCCTCGGTTTGCCTACCTGGGACAAGCCTGCGACCCCCTGCCTTTCTTCACGCTTCCCTTATGGGCAGAGGATCACGGCAGAGGCCCTTGCGAGGGTAAGCCGCGCAGAGAGTTTTATAAAAAAATTCGGGACAAGAGAACTGCGGGTCAGGGACCATGCGGAGATGGCGCGAATTGAGGTCCGTCCCGAAGATTTCTCCATATTGACCAACGATGATGCAAGAAATAAAATTGTAGAATTTCTGAAATCCCTCGGTTATAAATACGTCACCCTGGACCTTCAGGGCTTCAGGAGTGGAAGCTTGAATGAACGAAACCACATATCATAAAGAACTTTCAAAATGCGTCCGGTGCGGCGCATGCAAATCATTATGCCCGACGTATTTAACGACACTGAATGAAACGATGGGGGCCAGGGGCAGGGTGGCCATGCTGGGTGAGCTCGAAGAGGACCGCCTTTCGCCTACAAAGGGGCTTGCCGAAAAGATATTCAGTTGCATGCTCTGCGGGGCCTGCAAGAACCTCTGCCCTACCGGGATCGATATCCAGGAGGTCATATATCAGGGAAGGGCCAGGCTGAAAAAATCCTTCGGGCGCGGCCTCCTGCTGCGGACCGCCCTGAAATACTCGGCATCGAGGATGGACCCGGCTTTTTCCATATTACGTGGATTGCAGTCGGTATTTTACGGGCCGCTCTTCAACGCGGGCCTTCTGCCTTACATTCCGGAGATAGCCGCGCGGCCTTTTAACAACAGCAGCCAGGTTTATAAAAATATAAAAAAGATCGGCAGGATGGCGATCTTTGCCGGATGCAGCGTGAATTATTTTTATCCGTATCTGGGGAAAGCCCTGTCGAACATATTGCTCAAAAAGGGATACGAAGTCGTCGTGTTTAAAGGTGAGTCCTGCTGCGGTGCGCCATTGAGGTCTGCGGGACTTGAACAGGAGGCATTATCTCTCGCAAAAAAAAATACAGAGCACTTCAGGAAGGTGCGGGCCGAGGCGATAATCAGCATGTGCCCTACGTGCACCTCGGTAATACGCGGGCAATATCCGCTTCTGACCGGAGACACGATCCCTAATTTCCTGGACGTAAATGAATTCATCGTCAAATACGGCATCGCGGAAGGTCTTGAAACGGGCCCGGAGGTCGTTACCTACCACGATCCCTGCCATCTCAACTACGGACTTGGGACCAGGAAAGAACCCCGTCAGATCCTCAAAGGCATCCGGGGCGTTGAATTTGTGGAGATGCAGAACGCGGACGAATGCTGCGGGTTTGCGGGTTTCTTCAGCCTGTATTTTAAAGGCATATCAAAAAGTCTCGGAAGAAAAAAGATGGACAGCATAATCAACTCAAAAGCCGGTACGGTAGTCACTTCATGCCCCGGATGCATCATGCAGCTGGAGAGTCTGAAAATAGAGACTGACGCAAAAGTTGATGTCAGGCATATCGTTGAGATAATTGATGAAGCTATGGGCGCTGGGGTAAAATAAACGCGGTATCCGCGGATTAATACAAAGGAGAGAGAACCTAATGAAATTTTTTATTGACACGGCAAACACAAAGGAAATCAAAGAGGCGTATTCACTGGGAGTCATAGACGGCGTGACTACTAATCCCTCTCTAATGGCAAAAGAGGGCAAAGAGCCGATGAAGCTGCTTAAGGAGATTTGCGCGATAGTTGACGGCCCGGTAAGCGCGGAGGTAATCAGCCTCGAGGCTGAAGGGATGGTGAAAGAAGCAAAGAAGCTGGCAAAAATTCACAAGAACATCGTAATTAAGGTCCCGATGACCAAAGACGGGCTCAAGGCGACAAAGACACTCTCAGGGCTCAAGATAAAAACAAACGTCACACTGATGTTTTCACCGAACCAGGCATTGCTTGCCGCCAAGGCGGGCGCGACTTATGTAAGCCCGTTTGTGGGGAGGCTCGACGACATAACCCATTACGGCATGGAGCTTGTAAGCCAGATACTTGAAATCTATGACAACTACTCGTTTAACACGGAGGTCATCGTAGCGAGTATCCGCAACCCGCTTCATGTGCTTGATGCAGCAAGGATAGGCGCCCATGTCGCGACCATCCCCTTTTCGGTCATTGAACAGCTTTCAAGACATCCGCTTACGGACATCGGAATTGAAAAGTTTCTAAAGGACTGGGAAAAGGTACCGAAGTAAATTAAGATTGTGTGATGTCATTGCGAGGAGCATTAGCGACGAAGCAATCTCACTGGATATAACCGGGCCGAGATTGCCACGCACCCTTCGGGCGCTCGCAATGACGGTTTGCATGACAATTGGAGGTCAACAAATGCCTGTTTACGAATATAAGTGCAATGACTGCAACGAGAACTTTGAAAAGCTTGTCTCCGGGGCAAACCCGGACGTTTCATGCCCGAAATGCAGCTCGAAAAATATCACGAAGAAGTTTTCCCTGTTCGGCATGAGCGGCGTTGAAAAGCCGGTCACCTCGGCAGGCGGCTCAGGGTGCTCTTCGTGCACCTCTTCCAAATGTAAAAGCTGCCATTAAAGAGGCTAACAGGCTGCTGAAAAAGTCTGTTGCAATGCCAAGTCGTCATACCCGCGAAGGCGGGTATCCATGTCATAACATGGAAGTGGATTCCCGATTACTACCTCGGGAGTGACGAACTTCTCGAATTTCAGCAATGACGAATAAAAGGCATGTCCCCAACCCCTTAATACTGATACTCCATCGCCATCTGGCTAAGGGAGTCTTTGCGAAGGAGGTACTGGACCTTGTCCTCGGCGATCATCCTGAATGCCTGTTTGATAATCTCTTTATAGAATTCGCAGAACGCCGCCTTTTGGTACATGTTGCCTCTTGCGTGCATTTCAGCCGGGCACGGCGAGCCGCAGATGTGTCTGAAGTCGCAGGTATCGCATTCCTCGATCTTCTCAACCATCCTCTCGCGGATCTGTTTGAACGGTTTTGACTTCATCGCTGTGTCAATCGACGTCTTGAAGATATTGCCTCCCGAGAATTCCTTGAATCCGATGAACTCCCCGCACGGGACCATCTCCCCGTCTGCCGTGACAGTGAGGAAGGTCCTTCCGCCGCCGCATGGGGAGATATCGCACATCATGCGTCTTGCAGTGGGCGCAATAATAGCCAGAATGACGTTTGCGAAATTGCCGATGACGATCTGGTGCTTTGTCTTTTGTGAAAGCTCCATTGCAGTCTCAACCGCCTTCATCATGTTTTTGGCAAATACCATGTCGTCCGGCTTCAGGCTCCAGGAGCGTTTCTGTGTGAGACGCACCGGGTTTAAAAGCATGCAGGGGACTTTCTTTTTGTGCAGGAATTTCACAAGCTCCGAGAGTTTATTTACATTGTATTTCGTGACCGTTGCGATAACATTCAGTCCCTCATAGCCCTTGAACCAGTCAAGCGCCTGCACGGCCTTTTTGAAATTGCCTTCGCCCTTTACAGACACGCGCGAGCGGTTGTTGACAGCAGCAGTAGCCGCGTCAAGGGAAATGCCGACGCCGACCCTGTATTTCATCATAAAGGCCGCGTCCTTTTTCTCAAGCAGAAGCGCATTGGTCTGGATGCCGAAGAGCATTTTATTGTGATATTTCTTTATCCCTTCAAAGATAATGTCTTTTGCAAGAAGCGGCTCGGCAGCGTGAAATACGATGACCGGTTTTTTCTTCATGCCGTTGAAATGCTCCGCGATTTTAGACAGTGTCATGTCCAACTGCTCCCATGTCATCTGTGTGCCGTGCCTTCTGATCTTTGCCGGGATGTAGCAGTAAGGGCAGTTTGCATTGCACCTGTCTGTGGGGTCAATGTAGACGCAGTTCAGCGGCTCATTGAACCTGAAGTTTTTCATCTCCGTGTCGAGGTGTTCGCGCTCTTTGTTGTAGAGCTTGATCAGATCATCGGGAAGCATGAATTCCCCGTTGTTACGAGGCAGCAGGCCCCAGAAGACATTCTCCGGATCCAGCGCCAACTTCCATTCTGTATCAATGTTTGAAAACGAAATTCCGCGTGTGTTGTTCATTTTGTGTTGCTCTCCTTTTTCATGGTTATATCTGTTACGTAAATACAGCCGTCATTGCGGCTTGTCCGCAATCCTTCTTAAAGAAAGATTCCAGGCAAGCTGGAATGACAATAACAATATGAATACTACCTCGAAATTAAATGACGGACACGACAGTGAATGACCACTGAGGCACTGAGACGCCGGGGTTTTATTTTTCCTCTGTGCCTCTGTGCCTCTGTGGTTTGCTTATTTTCTGTTACAATGGCATCTTCTTCTTCGGCACGTCGCCGTACATTACGAAGTGCGTAAGGCCGTTTGCTGTCTTGGCGCATTTCATATGAAATGAAATTGCGGCCTTTGTCTTCTTCTCAGCCTTCTTTGCCTTGTTCATTACTCCTCACCTCCTTTCTGTCCTTAGCGGTTGCTCAAAAAGTTTGTAATTGTCATTGCGAGGAGCGGTTTCAGCGACGAAGCAATCTGTAATTTATTGAAAAGTGAGATTGCTTTGCTTCGCTCGCAAAGACGGCAAAAATACTTTTTCATTAGTCTGTATTCTGTGCTCTGTGTTCTTTGTTCTCCATCGCCTTCAGTATCTCTCTTCTTGCCTCACCGATGGTGAGTGGAATGCGGTCAAAATTTATCTTGTCCTCGTGCTTTAATTTGTAAAGCAGCTCCGCTATATGCGGCAGCCTGAGCTTTATATTCGCCATGTCTTCCGGCGCATCAAAGACCTCTTCCGGCGTGCCGCCTCTCGTGATTCTACCCTTGCTCAGGATATAAAGACTGTCAAGAAACACCGGCACAAGGTCCACGCTGTGAGTTGCCATTATAACAGTCACGCCGCTTTCCTTGTTCAATTTCCGAAGCAGTTTCATCATCCTGTATTCGCCCATGGGATCGAGCCCGGCAGTGGGCTCATCAAGAAGGAGCGTTTCATGCCCCATTGCCAAAAGCCCGGCGATGCACGCGCGCTTTTTCTGCCCGAAGCTCAGGTTGTGCACGGACTTTTTCTCAAGCCCTGAAAGCTCAACCTCCTCCAATGCATTCAGCACACGCCTCTCAACTTCCTTTGCATTAAAGCCCATATTCATCGGGCCGAATGCCACGTCTTCAAAGAGCGTAGGCGCAAAGAGCTGATCATCCGGACTTTGAAATACAAGCCCGACCTTTTTATATATCTCCTTTGGCGACAGGGTGCTGATATCAATCCCGCTTAAATGGATATTGCCTTCAACCCCCCTTAGCAGCTTGTCCATGGCCCGAAGCAGGGTTGTCTTGCCGGAGCCATTGGCCCCCAGCAGTCCGACAAACGTACCCTTTTTCACCTCAAGATTTATATCTGAAAGCGCATGCGTTCCATCCGGATATTTGTAGGACACATTTATGACCGAATACATCAGATCATTCGTTTCCGTCTGTGCTCTGTGCTCTTTGTTCTGTGTTCTTCTTAAATCATCCATACCGCTCCTCCGATAACTACTACTATAAAGGCAACGGCAAGCTCTGCGGCCTTTAAGGGCCGGCTCTTTAACAGAGGCATATCACCTGTGTAGCCCCTCTGGATCATCGCATCTGCTGTTTTCTGGCTCTGCTCAAAGCCGCGCAAGACCAGTGAGCCCGTCAGTACTCCGAATGAATTCAGGCCCCTTCGGAGCCCGGCGTATCCAAGCCGGTTCTTCTGGGCGCTGTAGATGGTAGAGGCGTCCTCAAGAAAGACAAACAAATACCTGTAGGCAAACATCATGATCTCAATAAAAGGCCGCGGCACGCGCAGCCATGAAAGCGCTGCAACAAACTCGATAAACGGTGTTGCAAACCCAAGCGCGATTACAAGGGAGACCCCGCCCATGATTCTCGATGTTATTCTTAGGCCCTCCAAAAGGCCGTCCGAATGTCCGGCTAAAGTGAGAAGTGGGAAGTGCGAAGTGGGAAGTGAGAAGACAAACAACATATCTTCCCCTGTGAAAAAACACTTCAATACCAAAACAACAACTGCCAGAAACAAAGGCTGCGCCATCCGCATAAACAGCATCTTTACAGGTATACGCATTTTTGCGCAGAGCATAAAGGCCCCGCAGGACACAAGGATTGGGAATAAGATTCCCTGATAGCTGAGCACCATCAACAGAAGTGCCAGCGTCACAAGCAGCTTGACCCTTGCGTCTATGCCTGAAAGGAAGTGCCTCTTGCTGAAATGTTCGGAAAAGCATTCACACTGAGCCATGAGATTTAGAACCAAGAACAAAGAACACAGAGCACAGACTAAAGCTGCTTTCTAAAGCCAACTATCATTGATGCAATTTCATTTGCCTCTGTGATTAAGTTATCAGTATCCTCCTTTTTGCAATATGTTAGTCTTTGAGCAATCTCAAGACACGCAATCACCTCATAGTTTGATCGCAACGAGATTTCCAGGAACCTCTTAAACTCCTTATTTGAAGAATTCCCGCTTCCTTCTGCAACATTCAGAGAAATTGAAGTTACAGCCCTTCTGATCTGATTTGTTAACCCAAACAACTCTTCTTTAGGAAAGGACTTCGTCAGGTTATATATTTTCACAGAGAACTCAATTGCTCTCTGATATATCTTCAAATTTCTGAAATTATGCATGGTAGCACCCTTTTTCTGTCTTGGTTCTTTGCTCTTTGTTCTTAGTTCTTTGCTCTGTCTTCAGTCAGCGTTCTCCAGTAATAACCTGCTGCAAAACCGCCTATGACGCCGCCGATCAGGAACATAAACAAAAGCAGGTCTCCCTGGTCCGTGTTTATCAGCGGCTCCTTTGCCTCCCTGCCGTGGTCCTTTGCGTACTTCTCCACAACAGACTCGTCAACGCCGCTCCATTCAGCGGCAGTGACAAGTGACGAGTGACAAGTGACGAGTAATAAGACAGCGAATAGTAAACAGTAAGTAGTGAACAATAAACGGCTTAACCAGTTTTCAGTCTTTTCAACTCTTAACTCTAAACTCCTAACTCTCAACTTTTCATTCATATTGCCTCCTCTGCTTTGATCACGCCGAATTTTACCAGCAAGTCAGCGCGTCTCTTGAAGAGCAGTTTGACCATGCCCGCTGTCATTGCGCCCTCGACTATGCCAAGCGGCAACTGCGTGGGCACAAACGCAATGAGTATCTTTGTAAACAGCGGCCAGAAAGGCTCATCTCCCCTGATGCCCGCAGCAAGCTCAACAGATGTTGTGGCGTAGATTGCCCAGTCGGAAATCATTCCAGCAAAGAATGCGGACACTGCAAGGCCGACGTTGAACTTTCTCATTAGCCTGAATATCCCGACACCTGCAAAGGCGCCCATTATTCCCATTGATACAACATCCGCGCCCCATGTTGTGAGCCCTCCGTGCGCAAAGAACAGCGCCTGAATCAAAAGCGCAACCCCGGTTATCAGAACAGTTACAGCAGGGCCGAGGAGTATTGCCGGGATAGCCGTGCCGCCCGGATGAGAGCATGTGCCCGCAGTCGGCACTGGGATCGGCATTAGCGATATGACAAAGACAATGGCAGCCATGAGCCCGACAAGCGGTTTGTATGAGAGGTCAATTTTTGAAAGCTCTCTGAGCCTCTTCATGCCATACCAGACGAAAGGAATGGCAACGGCAAACCACAAAGCGGCCCAGCTCAAAGGGAGAATGCCTTCGGAGATGTGCATGGCGAAAGCATCAGTGACAAGTGACAAGTGACAAGTGACAAGCATTAAAGTAATGAGTAACGAGTAACGAGTGACGAGTTTTTTTACTTCTGACTTCTGACTTCTGACTTCTGACTTCATTCCCCCTCCGCCATTTTTAAAAGCGCATTAACTATCGCCACGGCAACCGGCGTGCCGCCTTTTCTGCTAAGGTTTGTTATGAATGGAAATGTCTGCTCGGCAAGCAACGCCTTTGATTCCAACGCTTTTACAAAGCCGACAGGAACGCCGACGACAAGGGGAAAAGAGTTTGGAGTTTGGAGTTTGGAGTTCAGAGTTGAGAAAATATCAATCACCTTCAGCAATGCAGTCGGCGCGTTACCTATTGCGATAATGCCGATATTATTATTCTCTTTCAGAGCGGCTTCAATTCCTGTTTCTGTTCTTGTTTTGTTGCTTACCCCTTGCCCCTTGCCCCTTGCCCCTTGTCCCTCTATATTACAAACCACTTTCCCGCCCCATTTCTCAAGAAGCTTTTTATTTATCCCTGCCCGGACCATTTCAATGTCTGTGAGAATGTCTTTGCCGGCCTTTATCGCTGCAAGCCCGGCCTCGATTGCGTCGGGATGAAATACGAGGCTGTTTTTAAATTCAAAGTCAGCGGTTGAATGTATCACGCGTTTTATAATCGGCAGCCTCTCTGTTGGGACATCGCTCAGATCCAACTCTTCGGAGATTATCTCAAAGCTCCTCTTTTCAATCTCCGCGGGCTTCAGGCCGGATGCCGCATGAATTCTTTCAAGCACCACCTGCGCCATCTTGCTGTGAATGCCCAGCGGCTCAGTGTAGATGAACTCCACATGAGGAAACAGCCCTTCCGCCTCCTTCACGATAGCCGGAATATCTGTCGTGACATGCATCCCGCTGCTCAGGAAGTACGGATGAATGACAATCTTTTTTGCGCCGTCATTAGCGCAGTTTTTAATAGCTTCCAGTATGTCAGGCCTGGCGAATTGCAGATATGCAGCGCGCACGCATGAATTGCCGCACCCCGGATGAATCGTGTTGTGCAGCAGCTTTGCCACATGTTCAAGATTGTTCGCGTCCTTCTTGGGACTGCCGTGTCCTGCAAGCAGAATTATTTCCATGATGCTCCTTTACAATAATTTACAAAATTCTCTGCCATCGCCTTATCACTTCCAAAGTGAGCATGAATATAACTGCCGAATGTGTTCTTGATTTTGTAACCTTCATTTCGAAGGTTGTTGCCATAACTGTCTTTAACAGAATAGATCTGCAACAGGTTAAAGTTTATTAACTTGTTACTTGTTGCTTGCAACTTGCTACTGTCTTTTATCTCCGAATAATGAAACTCGTGCCCCCTGATCACAGAGTCTTTCTTGCCGAAGATGCCATCCTCTTTCAAGTGAACTTCCCTGTAGCCAAGTCTTGAGAGCTTGTCCTTCATCTGCGTCTCAAAGGGAAAGATGCCGGCCATCTCCCACATTTCCCATTTTCCGGCTTCTCTCTTCCATATCCCATTTGTCAGATACATGAATCCGCCGCATTCGGCATAAACAGGCATGTTGTTGTCTGCAAAATTCCTGATTGAATCCAGCATCGCCTTATTTGCCGACAATTCTTTTGCATACAGTTCAGGATAACCTCCGCCGATGTACAAGGCGTCAATATCATCAGGAATCATTTTGTCAGACAACGGGCTGAAAGTAATGACCTCTGCTCCGGCCTCTCGCAACAAATCAAGGTTGTCTTCATAATAAAAGCAGAATGCCTTGTCATGGGCAACGGCGATTTTAACTTTAGAACCGAGAACCGAGAACCAAGAACCAAGAACTTGCTTGTCTTTGCTCTTTGCTCCTTGTTCTATGTTCTGAAGTATCCCTTCCACATCGATATATTTCAGAACCACATCTGCCAGTTTCTGTATCGCTTCTTCGCTGATGGGACGCTCTTCTGCTGTTGTCAATCCAAGATGTCTGTGCGGAATTTCAAAATCCAGGTCGCGCGGCAGATATCCGAGGACAGGCATATCGTGCACACTGTCTTTCAGACGGTTAAAATGATTTTCAGATGCCACGCGGTTGAAGATAACACCGGCAAAACAGGGTGTAGGGAATAGGGTGTAGGGAGTCGGCTTTACACTGACCCCTGACCCCTGACCCCTAAACCCTCTTACTACCGCTCCTGCGCTTTCCGCCATTCCATACGCATCCACAACAAGTATGACTGGAAGATCAAGTGCATTTGCCAGTGATGCTGTGCTGAGCTTTCCGTCATACAATCCCATCACACCTTCCACAACTGATATGTCGGCATCTGCCGAATATTTTTCAAAACATTCCCTGATGTAATCTTCTCCGCACATCCAGAGGTCGAGGTTCCTTGACGGTCTTCCGGTAATCAGTCTATGCAGTCCCGCGTCAATAAAATCAGGGCCGGTCTTGAATGACTGAACAATCAGCCCCTTTTTCTTCAATGCTGCGAGAATGCCGAGCGTGACAGTTGTCTTGCCGCATCCGCTGTGTGTGCCTGCGATGATTATGCCTTTCATTATATTTTTCCGTCATTCCGGCAGTCTTCAAGCCGGAATCCAGTTCCTTTTTCCTGAATTCCCGCCTTCGCGGGAATGACACGCCAAGCATCTTTCAATTCATTTAATTCTTTCAACAACATCTTATTGTGCTTTCTGGATTTAACCGCGACCCTGACATACGAGGCACCAAGCCCCGCGAAGTTTGAGCAGTCACGAACAAGAATACCTTTTTCTCTAAACATTGGGACTACCCCCCCCTCGCCTTCCCTTACCATGGGGGAGGGGGGGATTTTTAACAAGTAATAATTCGCAGCCGATGGATAGAACCGGACCCCCATCTTCCTGAAGCCTCTCTCCATAAATTCCTTTTCCTTTGCCATCAATTCAAACGTTTGCCTTGCATACTCATTGTCTTCAAGCGCGGTGATTGCCGCCTTCTGCGCCAGATTGTTTACAGTCCACGGTTCTTTAAAATATATTATCCGGGAAATCAGATCAGGATGAAAAACCCCGTATCCTATCCTCAATCCCGTAAGCGCATAAAACTTTGTCATCGAGCGCAGCACGATTAAATATGGATTGTCCTGAACATGATCGATCACCGATTCCTCAGGGCGGAAATCAATAAACGCCTCATCAACAACAAGCACGCATTGCATGTCTCTGGCAGCTTCAGCAATCCCCAACACATCGCCTTTCTTTAAAAGGTGCCCTGTCGGATTGTTCGGATTGCAGAGGAAGGCCATGTGACGGCCAGTGACAAGTGACAAGTGACAAGTGACAAGTGACGGATTTTGATTTGAATTTTGAATTTTGAATTTTGAATTTACATTTTCTTTTATCGCTGATATAAATTCTTCAGGTACTGTCCTGAAGTTATTTTCTTTTTTTAACTTGTAACTTGTAACTTTCAACTTGTTACTTGTCTTACACGCCCTCTCGTATTCCGAAAAAGTTGGAGCGGGGATGAGCGCCGTCTCCGGCTTCAAGGAGCGCGGGATAAGATAGATAAGCTCGGTGCTGCCGTTGCCGCAGATAATGGTCTCGGGAGCAATGCCATGATACTCTGCCAATTTCATCCTTAATGTTTTGGCATCAGGATCGGGATAGTTGATTAACGCATTCAGCTCTCTATTGATTACATCCTTCACCCTTTTTGAAACACCGAGAGGGTTGATTGATGCGCTGAAGTCAATCAACGTGTTTGCAGACAATCCCATCTCTTCGGCTATTTGATAGATGTTACCGCCGTGCTCAGCGTATAGGGCATTGGGCATAGGGTGCAGGGTCTCTTCATCTTTATTTTCTGCTCTTTGCCCCTCGGAATCGAGTTCGGCACGAATCTCCGATCGTATCGACTTGCCCTTTGCTTTAATCAGTTCCATGACCGCATCCTCATGTACAACAGTCCAAGCATAAATATGAATCCGAGAAAGGACGCTGTCTTTGTCACAGCAATGCTCTTCAGCGAAGCTTCTAAGTATACCGTACCTTCACCCTTTGCCCTTTGCCCTTTGCCCTTTGCTTCTTCCCCAATGTACGGTTTCTCAACAATAACGCCGCTGTACATTGAAGGGCCGCCGAGTCTTATTCCCAATGCGCCTGCCATTGCCGCCTCTGGAATTCCACTGTTTGGGCTTAAATGTTTTCTGCCGTCGCGCAGCATTGTTTTCAGTGACAAGTGGCAAGTGAAAAGTGACAAGTTAAAAATAAATGATGAAATAACAATCAATACTCCGGTAATCCTTGCAGGGATATAATTGACAATGTCGTCAAGCTTTGCCGACGCCCATCCGAAATTCATGTACCTCTCATTCCTGTAACCGACCATTGAATCGAGAGTGTTAATTGCCTTGTACGTCATTGCCAGAGGCAAGCCCCCAATCGCAAAATAAAACATAGGCGCTATTATCCCGTCCGAGGCGTTCTCCGCAAGGGTTTCAATAGTTGCCTTCAATATCCCTTTATCGTCCAATTGCTTTGTGTCCCTGCCCACGATCATGCTGAGTTTGTTTTTCGCTTCTTCTCCATCTCCGGTATTCAGGGAATCTATCACTGCGCGTCCGGATTTAATGAGATCGCGGGTAGCGATTGTTGTTGACGCAAGATACACAACAAATAAAAACGCAAGATATGAAAACGGTTTCGACAGATTCGGGTCCAAAAGAAATGAGTTCAAAAAATAAAACAATCCATAAGTCGAGCCGACAATGATAAGCACCAGGAGAATACCTGCTAACTTTTCCGTCAGGTTTTTCCCTTCTGACTTTCTCAATACCTTCTCGATCCTTTCAATCGCCAGCCCGATGAACCGCACCGGATGCGGAAGCCAGCGCGGGTCGCCGATGGCTAAATCCAATATGTATGCTGATGTAAATATAATTGCTTCCGTCATGTCCTTTTCAACTTCCCATTTCCGACTTCTTACTTCTTACTTCCTTTACACAATGCTCCATCCCAACCTGTCTCAGCGTGAAACATACGTCCACGCTGCTCTTCAGAATATCAGCCCACTTGTTTATCGCCTCATCTCTGGCCGCCTGATAATTGAATCCTGCCTGCTGGGCCGGCAGGCTTTTTCCCTTCCTGAATGAATTCAGCAAGGCGGTCCTGAAATCATCATTGTCAAATACACCGTGTATATACGTTCCCCAGACATTGCCTTTAGAAGAGCCGTCCAATACGAGTTCAGAGTCAAGGGTTGAGAGTTGAGAGTTTGAAAAAAACCTTTTCAGTTTAAACAACCCGGTATCTCCCGAAGTTTCTCCTACATGAATTTCATAACCTCTAAGAAACTTATTTCCATAACTCTTAACTCCTGACTCTAAACTCTTGACTAACTCAGCTTCCACCTGGCACGTTATCTTTGTTTTATTAAGTGTGGTAACAGTATCAAGCAATCCCATGCCGTCAACTTCTTCTAAATCACTCTCCACGCCATGAGGGTCGAATATCTTTTTGCCAAGCATCTGATACCCGCCGCATATCCCGGCAAGCGGAGTCCCTTTTCTGGCGGCGGCTTTCACGCACTCTTCCATCCCGCTTTCCCTCAATAAAAGAAGGTCGCTCACGGTGTTCTTTGAGCCGGGAATAATGATCATGTCGGCGCTCATGATATCATCTTCCCACATGGAATATTTCAGCTCGACATCCGGCTCGTGGTGAAACGGGGCAAAGTCGGTGAAGTTGGAAATATACTTTAATCTCAAGACGACAATTTTGATGTTATTATGTGCAAGGGCGTATCGCGATACGCCCCTACGAATTCTTTCTAAAGAGAGACCGTCTTCCTCATCAAGGTCCATATCTTTCTGATAATTCAGAACGCCGATAACCGGCTTACCCGTCTTATTTTCTATCATTCTCAATCCGGGACGAAGGATGTTTATATCCCCACGAAATTTGTTTACGATAAAGGCCTTGATATAGTCCGCGTCAGTTAATTCCCCTCTATGAAGAGGGGCCAGGGGTGTGTTTTCTGCTCTGACAAAAGGGGTTTTCAACAATTCCACTGTCCCGTAGAAAGACGCGAACACCCCGCCTCTGTCAATGTCTCCAACAAGAATAACGGGGGCATTTGCATAACGAGCCATTCGCATATTCACTACATCTTCTTTCATCAGATTGATCTCTGCCGGACTTCCTGCGCCTTCGATTACGATGAGGTCGTATTGTTTTGAAAGCCTGTCATATGCCGCTGTGATCACATCCCAGACTTTATCCTTGATATCGTAGTATTCCTGCGCCTTCATAGTTGCATGTGCCTTGCCGTTAAGAACCACCTGGCATCCAGCCTCGCCGGTAGCCTTGAGAAGCACCGGGTTCATGTCATTGGATGGCTCAACCCCCGCAGCCTCTGCCTGAAAAGCCTGCGCCCTTCCTATCTCGCCGCCCTCTTTTGTGATAAAGGAATTCAGCGCCATGTTCTGCGCCTTAAACGGCGCAACACGAATGCCCATGTTTTTAAATATCCTGCACAGACCCGCGACGATCACGCTCTTGCCCGCGCCGGAGCCTGTTCCCTGTATCATCAATGCCTTTGCCATAAAACAGTAGTCGGTAGTCAGTAGTCAGTAGTCAGTAGTTAGGTCTCTCCCCTATCTACTATCTACTACCTACGGACTACCGTATTTAAAAGCTGTTCCTCCGTTAATCAATTTTACAACGGGATAATTGTCCCACATCTCTATAATATTCAAACAACCGTAATCCTGTTCGACCCTGAAAATATTCTCAAGCGGGATGCCTAACAATTCACAAAGTATGATTCTATTAATCCCACCATGAGCTACTATGGCAATGGTTTTATCTCCCATCTTGCTTCTTTCATCTTCCATTATCTTTTCCAAAGCCTTCACTGCCCTGTCCCTTAATTCAACCGTACTCTCTCCGCTCATTGGACTGTGCTGCAATGGATTTGAAGCCCACGCATTGAATTCATCCGGATGCTTTTCTTTTATTTCATCAAACGTCATGCCTTCCCAAATGCCGAAATTCCGCTCTCTCAGTTCAGGCATTATGACGGGTTTTATTCCATGCGGTCCAGCGATGATCTCCGCGCTTTTCACAGCGCGACTGAGGTCGGAGCAGTAGACGGCGTTCAACAATTTCTCCTTACCGGCAGGGGCAGAACTGTGTGCCTGCCCTGGGCAACCACATAGGGTTGCCCCTACAAGGTATTCTGCAAGCCGTTTCATCTGCCCGATTCCATTCACCGACAGCGGCACGTCAATATGTCCCTTGTAGCGTCTGACTTCCGCGCCCTCTGTTTCTCCGTGACGGATTAAATATATTTTTGTGAACATAGGACCACTGTCATTAAAAATAATAGTTCCGATATCTCGGCAACCGCGCCGAATGTATCACCTGTCATGCCGCCGAAGTTTTTATTTGAAAACCAAACAGCGATAATGCAGAAAATATACAGCACCGGCAGAGTCAATAAAAAAGGAGCAAGGAGCAAGAGGTAAGGGACAAGGGGAAACAAAAGAAGAAGCGGTAAAATAGTCAGCAGCGTGGCAATCAGTAACTCCTTTGTCCCTGTATGTTCGATAAATATTTTCCCGAGCCCGTCCTGTCTCGCTGATTTGCAATGAAAGATTGCGGGGACCATCGCCCATCTTGAAAAAACAGGCATCAGGAACAGCGCTGAGTAGTAAGTGATTTGTGCCGAATGAAGAAGCAAGGCATTCAATGAAAGATATTTCAGCAAAATGACAAGGACTATCGCTATGACGCCAAATGGCCCGACCGTGCTGTCTTTCATAATCGCCAGTTTCTTTTCCTTGTTCCCTCTGGATGCAATTGCGTCAAACATATCCGCCAATCCGTCAAGGTGCAATCCGCCTGTCATGATCACCATAAAAAGCACGAGCAATCCGTTTGTCAGCTCTGCTGGAAAGACCTTCATCAATGCCATCGCAGATAATGCAAGCAACCCGCCCTGCACAGCCCCGACAACAGGGAACAAGGCGGACGCGCTGCCCATGTCTTTCTCTGAGACGGCCCCCATTTCCTTTATGGGAATGATCGTCAGAAAATGGAAAGCGAGTAACAGTTTTTTCATCTTTTAACTCTTATTAAGATGTGCATAATAGTATTGACACAGCCGGTGTGTCATTCCCGCTTGTCGGGAATCCTTCTTCATAAAGACTCTGGACAAGCCGGAGTGACAGATTAATTTGGTGTCCACACTATTATGCAAACATTCATAACTCCTGACTCTTAACTCATGCGGGCGAGGCACCGCCTCGCCCCTACTCTTTCTCCGACACTCCTGCTTCACCAAACGTTGCCATCTCCTTATAAATCTTGAGCCCGGCTTCAATGACGAGCATTGCAAGCGCGGCCCCTGTTCCTTCGCCAAGCCTCAAATCAAGATCGAGGATCGGTCTCAATCCGATCTTTGCAAGCATCGCCTTATGTCCCACTTCCTGTGACATGTGCGCCGAGAACATGTAGTCCTTTGTCTTTGGCTCAAGTGAATATGCAATAAGCGCCCCGGCAGTTGATATGAACCCGTCAACAACAACCGGAATCCTGTTTGCCGCTGCGCCGATAATTAATCCCGCAATGCCGCCGATCTCTGCGCCGCCGACCTTTGCGAGCACATCAACTGCGTCGGATGGGTCCGGCTTATTTACTGCGATTGCATCCTTGATGACCTGCACTTTGTGGGTCAATGTATCATCATTTATACCGGTGCCTCTTCCGGTGATTTCCTCAACGGTCTTTCCGGTAAGCACGGAAACAATGGCGCTTGATGGAGTTGTATTTGCAATGCCCATATCGCCTGTGCCGAAAATCCTGTAGCCCTTTTTTGCGTATTCATTTGCCAGCTCGATCCCGATATTGATGCATTTCAGCGCCTCATCACGGGTCATGGCCGGCCCCTTCCGCATGTTCTTTGTGCCGGAAACAACTTTATGGGATACAAAAGAACCTCCTGTAATTCCCCCCTTGGTAAGGGAGGATACAGAGGGGTCATTAAAATCATAATCAACTCCCATGTCCACTACAACGATGTCAGCCCCGGAATGTCTTGCAAGCACGTTAATCCCGGCGCCGCCGCCCAGAAAATTCAAAACCATCTGAGGCGTTACCGCTTTTGGAAATGCAGATACCCCCTCATCCGCAACCCCATGGTCTCCTGCAAATGTGAATACGACTTTTTTATCGAGTGCCGGCATTGGATTTTCCGTAATTGCCACAAGCTGCCTTGCAAACTCCTCAAGCCTGCCGAGGCTGCCCTGCGGCTTTGTGAGATTGTCCAGGCGGCTTTGTGCCTGCTCGGCGAATTTGCCGTTGACGCTGGTGATGGTTGAAAGGATTGTGTTTAATTGCATTGTTCCTCCAGTTTGATTTTAATATTTACCCTTTTATCTTCACCGGTATCCCGGCTGTCACCAGATAAACTTCATCTGCTACCTCTGCAACTTTTTGATTCAGCATCCCGGCAAGGTCTCTGAATTGCCGCGCTAATTTGTTTTCCGGCACAATCCCCATGCCGACCTCGTTGGAGACGATAAATACCTGTGACAAGTGACAAGTCCCAAGTGACAAGCTTTTCAATGCTTCCGTCAAATTCTCAATTTCCTTTTTGACATCCGGATTGTTGCATAATAGATTCGACAACCATAACGTCAGGCAATCGAGAACAATGACCCCGTATTTACTGCTAACCTCTGAGATCAAATCCGCAACATTCAAATACTCTTCAAGCGTGTCCCAACCAGCGCCGCGCTCGTCTTTGTGTTTCCTGATGCGTTCCTTCATCTCATCATCAAGCGCCTGCGCGGTTGCGATATACGCCTTCGGCCCTGAGATTTTCTCAGCCTCTCTCAGCGCAAAAGAGCTCTTCCCGCTTCTCGCGCCGCCTATGACAAAAGTTATTTTCATGATTGTTCTAAAATGCATTTGCAATGAGGCAGGTGTTGTGAAATAAATTGTTTTTCGATACCGTCACGTAATTTCAAATGAGAAAGAGTATGTATTTTTAATGTGAAGCTGTTTGCACAATGCAAATAGAAATTTATCGAGTCAAACAATTTTTTGAACAATGTCTGCATCATTACCCGTTGCAAAATAAAAACCCCGGCCTTCGTTCTGAAAGCCGGGGGATAAAAGCCGAGACCTTTACCCTCACAACCTCGTACCACGAAGGCGTCCTGTGAGGCTTTGCTCAGGCCGGTCTTCTGGCTCTCCCGATCTCTACCCGCCTTCCCTGTAATATTTACAAGTGGCGTTCAATGAGTAGAGACTGTGAATTCCGAAAAGTGGAAATCGGGATTACAGCGGCGGGTCCGCTCCCGTTTTGCACGGGATTCCCCTTTAAGCCCATATCGGGCGCCTGAACAAAATGTACCGAAATTATAACTTATTGACAAAAATAAATGTCAAGGACGGGCCTGCCCTCCTGCAAGTCCCTCTATTGAAGACCTGAGTCCGAGAACTACCTTTGCCATACACTCATAATCGAGGATCTCAGGGACATCACCTGGCCCGTGATACTGCGGAATTCGGATTTAATATAATCGGCAGCCTTGTTCAGGGCGTCTGTCCGGCGGTGCGATCTCGGACCGACTTCCCCGGAGAGAAAATAGACGGTCCTTTTCAGATTGTTTTGTATGCCCCCCATAACGGGTCACTTCTCTTCTATTTTTATCTTTACTTCCTTCTTCCTGGCCTCTTCCGACTTCGGGACCCTCACCTCCAGCACCCCGCTTTTAAATGAGGCCTTTGCCTTGTCTGACTGCACCTCCGCCGGGAGTGTGAACGAACGCGAGAATGAGCCAAAGGACCGCTCGAGGCGATAATAATTTTTGCGCTCTATCTTTTCCTCTTTCTTCTTCTCGCCCGAAAGAGTGATGGTGTCATCGGTGAGATTGATCTCGATATCGTCCTTTGTCATGCCGGGAAGCTCCGTCTTTAAGATAATGTCGTCCCCTTCTTCGAATATATCGACCGAGGGAGACGGGGCCATCTCCTCAATCATGGGACGCGGCCACAGTGTCCGCCCGAAAGGCCGGCGAAAAAACTCATCGATAAACTCATCCATCCTCTCGAAAGGAGAGACCCATCCAAAGGGGCGATACGGCTCAAGTTCTCCTCTTTCTTTCTTTACTTTTTCTGCTGCCATGGTGATACCTCCTTTTGGGGAATTTTAACAGGGGCACGCTTTGATTGACCTCTTTCCATTGCTCTCAGTCCCTGTGTTTCCCATTTATCAAAAATTATCCGGCCTGTCAAGACAGTGAATCAATTTTCACCATTTCCCGGTGAACTGTTTTATACTTTTATAGAATGAAAACCGGCAGAAATCCAAAAGCCCTGAGGCCGACTACCGGGAAGGTGAGAGAGGCCCTCTTCAATATCCTTCGCGGCGGGATGAAAGACGCCGTTTTTCTCGACCTGTATGCGGGCACCGGCGCTGTCGGCATCGAGGCCATCAGGCAGGGCGCCTCGGAGGTGATATTTGTCGAGGCGGGAAAAACCAATACAGCGGATATAAGCGTGGCACTCAACAGGCTCCGGTTCAC
>QZJG01000042.1 GCA_003599275.1 Nitrospiraceae bacterium
GTATATCGAGATAAAGACCCTGCTTTCCGGGTATCTGCTGTCTTCCCAGGGCGACAGGGTCGCAGCGGCAAACTCGATCGAAGGGAGGTTCCCGTTCCTTGATCACAGGGTGATAGAATTTTGCTGCAAGCTTCCGCCCGGTTTGAGAATGAGGACCCTGACGGAGAAGTACATTCTGAAGGAAAGCATGAAAGATATATTGCCTCCGTCAATTACCAAAAGGACGAAGCAGCCCTATATGGCCCCGGACGCAAAAAGTTTTTTCAGGGGAGAAGCACCTGAATATATCGAAGAACTGCTTTCTGAGCGATATCTGCATGACAGCGGATACTTTAATCCAAAGGCGGTTTTTCAGTTGATAAAGAAATGCAAGCAGAGTCCGGTCCTTGGTTTTAAAGATAACATGGCCATAGTGAGTATCATTTCCACGCTGCTTGTACATGATTTGTTTATTGAAAATTTTATTCAAAAGAGCAAGAAAATTACCGACGGGGTTATGGAGGAAAGAAATTATGCAGACAAAGCTTGATGTCAAAGCTTTCATTCTTGAGAACTTTCTTTACGGCCAGGACGATAACAGCCTTTCCGATGATATCTCTTTCCTGGAAAAAGGCATTATCGATTCAACCGGCGTCCTCGAACTGGTTTCCTTTATCGAGGAGAAGTATGGGATTTCTGTTGACGATGAAGAGATGATACCGGACAATCTTGACTCTGTAAATAAGCTTTCGGCTTTTATTGACCGGAGAGCCGGCAATGGGAAAAAATAATGTTCAGGCCTGCGTTAGTCAATAATCTCCTGGAAGGGAGCGCTGAAAGATTTCCTGAAAAGGTCGCGATCGTCCATAAGGGAAAAAGGCTTACCTATTCTGCAATTGATGAAATGGTCAACAAGCTTGCAGCAGCCCTGATGGAAAATGGGATTAAAAGGGGGGACCGGGTCGCTGTTTTTATGGATAATTCCATCGAGGCTGTAGTGTCGATCTTTGCGGTATTAAAGGCGGGCGCCGTCTTTATGATGATCAACCATACCACTAAAGCTGAAAAACTGGAATATATAATGAATAACAGCGGGGCTGTCGCTATGCTGACCCAGGACGGCATCGCCGGCGTCCTGTCCGTGATTGATTGCCCAAATCTGAAAAAAGTGATAATGACAGGCAGTAACAAAAATGGGACATCATGTATTTCATTTGAAGACATTATGATTTCCGGCAGAGATGAAAAGGTAGCGTCACCGTGCATCGACCTCGACCTGGCTTCAATCATATATACATCCGGGTCCACCGGACACCCAAAAGGCGTTATGCTCTCGCATCTCAATATGATATCTGCGGCGCATTCAATAATTACTTACCTTGAAAATACTGAGAATGACATTATTCTGAACGCGCTGCCTCTCTCTTTCGACTATGGGCTCTATCAGATTTTAATGGGATTTATGGCAGGCGGCACCGTCATTCTTGAAAAGTCCTTCACCTACCCGTTTCAGGTCGTTGATACGATGATAAAGGAAAAGGTGACGGGTTTTCCGGGAGTGCCGACTATTTTTGCGCTTTTATTGCAATTGAAAAACCTGGATAAATGTGATCTCAGCTCGTTGCGATATATAACCAACACGGCGGCCGCTTTACCCACAAGCCATATCAAAAGGTTGAAGGAATTATGCCCGAACGTCAGACTTTACTCAATGTATGGGCTGACAGAATGCAAAAGGGTTTCTTATCTGCCCCCGGATGAGCTTGACAGGAGACCCACGTCCGTAGGTAAAGGCATGCCGAACGTGGAAGTTTATATTGTAAATGAAAAGGATGAAAGGGTCGGCCCCGGTGAAGTCGGTGAACTCGTTGTAAGGGGCGCAAATGTTATGCTCGGTTACTGGAATCTGCCTGAAGCGAATGCTCAGTGTCTGAGACAGGGCAAATATCCTGGCGAAAGAGTTTTATACACCGGCGACCTCTTCAAAATGGACGATGAGGGGTATCTCTATTTTGTGGCAAGAAAAGATGACATCATTAAATGCAGGGGAGAGAAGGTGAGTCCGAAAGAGGTCGAAAACGTTTTGTATAGTCTCGCAGGCATACTGGAGGCCGCTGTTACAGGCATTCATGATGAAATATTGGGGCAAGCGGTCAAGGCATATGTTGCATTGGAACACGATTCAACACTGACTGAAAAGGATATCCTGCGCTACTGTTCTCAGCATCTGGAGAACTTTATGGTCCCTAAATTTGTCGAGATAAGGGAATCCCTTCCCAAGACGGCAACAGGTAAAATAAGCAGGAAATTGTTGACTGAAACACCTGCTTCAATGTGACGGCCGGCAATAGGGCACTTCGGACAAATAAACTATGATGGAAGACTTCCTGCATAGCTATAATACGTTTAGAGAAAACGGGGTTGAAAATCCTCTGCTTGAAACATTGCGGCTGTTTGACCTTTTGTCTTGCGGATTGTTAAGGGCAACGGACCTTTCACTGTTAAGACAGGAGCATGTCGGGCTGTCGCAATTTGTACAAATGAGGAAAGAAGGTCTCCCCATGGAATATATAATCGGAAGAGCGACTTTTATGGGTAATATGTTTTTTTGCACTCCTGACACGCTGATTCCGACAGAGGAGAGTGATCTTCTTGTAAAAACGGCCGCGGACCTTATCAGGAAAAGACAGGAACGCGAAAATATTTTTACGGTCGTCGAGGTCGGGACAGGGTGTGGGAATATAGCGGTCTCACTGGCAATGAATTCAAAGGACACGAGGATATTGGCATCTGATATAAGTCCCGCAGCAATTGAGATCGCCAAGAAGAATGTAAGTCATTATTGCCTCCAGGACAGAATATCCCTGTTTTCAGGAGATCTCTTCGCGCCCTTTCATTCCATGACCGGCAAAATAGACATGGTTGTCTGCAATCCCCCATATATTCCCACGGGCTCTCTTGATAAGCTCCCTCCGGAGATTATTGATCACGAACCCAGGATCGCACTTGACGGAGGCCCATACGGTATTGATTTGTTCCGCAGACTCATATCGGGTTCACTTGAGGTCTTGAGGCCGAAAGGAATATTGGTCTTTGAAATCGGGGAAAGACAGGAGAAGCTGGTTGCAAGACTGTTTGAGAAAAATAAAGGTTATGAAGATATTGAATATTTCAGGCACGATGAAATAATCCGGGTGATAGGCGCCGTGAAAACAGGCAACGAAGTCGGCCGTTGAACGGCCCGATTTTATATTTGCAAATAAGATATGTTCAATGAGAGAGAAAGGGAAATGGAGAAAACCAGTCAACCAAAAATATGTGCCCGCTGCATTTTACCGGAAACCTTTCCGGGCATAACTTTCAACGCTCAGGGAGTATGCTCGCATTGCCGGCAGTTTGAGGGGAAAAGTACAAAGCTCGGTCAGGACAAGAAGAAATATGAAGAAAAATTTCTTGACCTTCTGAAAAGTCTTGGGATTAATTCAACCGGAGGTCTTCAGAGGGCCAATTCCTACGATATCCTGATGGCGTATAGCGGGGGCAAAGATTCAACATACACAATGGGGCTGCTGAAGAACAAGTATAAATTAAGGATAGTGGCAGTGAGCTTCGACAATGGGTTTATATCCGAAACGTCAATCAATAATATCAAAAGAGTGACAGACAGGCTCGGTATTGATCATGTTTTCTTCAAGCCTGGATGGGAAATACTCAAAAAAATATTTTTGGCCGCAGCCGAACGTGAACTGTATGCAAAGAAGACACTCGAAAGGGCCAGCACCATATGCACTTCCTGTATTGGTCTGGTAAAATCTCTTTGCCTGAAGATGGCCATAGAACAGGATATACCGATGGTCGGCTTCGGCTGGTCTCCGGGGCAGGCGCCCGTCCAATCTTCGATAATGAAAAATAATCCTTCGCTTATAAGAATGGCCCAACAGGCGATATTGAATCCCATGAGAGAAATTGCCGGAAGCGGGATCGAAACGTACTTTTTGAGGGAGAAGCATTATTCAACGCCCGGAAGGTTCCCGGTCAACGTACATCCGATGGCATGGGAATTTTACAATGAAGGCATGATCATGGAAGAGATCGGTAAGTTCGGATGGACAGCCCCCCATGATACCGACAGCAACTCTACCAATTGCCTTCTGAACGCTTTTGCCAATGACATACATGTGAAACGATATGGTTTTCATCCCTATGTCTGGGAGATTGCCAATATGGTGAGGGAAGGCGTGATGGACAGGGCAGAGGGGTATGAAAAGATCTACAGCGACCAGTCCCCCCGGCTTGTCGAGATTGCAAAGCATAAGCTGAATGCTGAGTAATCTCACAAGGAGGATGTTTCTGGCATTTTCAGCAATGGCGGCGCTCGCATTGTATTTTAAGAGATACCCCAAAGACCTCTTCGCAGCAGAACGGGTGAACACAGGAGTTAAAGCACACAACCCCGGAGCGTCTCATGACGGCAAGTCTTACGTTTATCTGGCAAAAGGAGCATCTTCTGAAGATAACATGCGCAAGGTCGTTGAGATGATGGGGGGAATTAATAAATTTGTCGGCGCAGATGATATTGTCCTGTTGAAGCCCAATGCGCAGTGGTGGAACCAGGGGACAACTAATACCAATGCGATGAAGGCGTTTATTGAGATGGTCCTTGCAAGCCCCAATTTCAAGGGGGAAATTATAATTGCGGAAAACCATCATTTCCCGGAAGACAATTCACGGGGCTGGACTACAGACAAACGAAACGGCGACCACAATCTTAACGAACTTGTTGAGCATTTTCAGAAATCAGGCCGCCCGAATGTGACTAAGTATCACTGGCATGACGGGGGGGGGTCCGTCCCCGGTATGTGGGGGGGCGCTGAGAAAGGCGGACTTGTAAAAGGTCCCGGAAATGGAGACGGATATGTCTGGAGAGACGATCTTGTGTTCACGGCGCCGGGCGGGAAAAAGGCAATGATGTCTTATCCTGTCTTTACGTCCGAATATAGCGGAATAACGATAGACTTCTGTAAAGGACCATGGAAAAACGGGATGTACCTTGACAGGAAATTGAAGTTTGTAAATTTTGCGGGACTCAACCATCACTCCAGTACCGGCGTGACGGCGAGTATCAAAAATTATCTCGGCATCTGCGATATGACCTGCGGACACAGGGGCAGACAGCCGGAGGGCTTTTATAATCTCCATTTCATAGGCGAAAGTAATCTGCACTGGAGGATAAAAGAAGTCCTCGGAAAATTCGGGTGGAAGGAATATTTGACGGCTATCGGCGGGGCGGTCGGGTATTTTATGAAGAATGTCCGGATGGCTGATCTGAACATAATAACCGCCGAATGGACAGGATATGGCTCAAGGACCGATACGAATCTCAGAGAGCATACACGAGCTGTTCTTGCGTCTGCAGATCCGGTGGCTCTGGACTATGCAGCTGCAAAGGACATACTGATGCCGGCAACCGTCAAAAATTCAAAGAGTTCATCTTTGAGGCTGGAAAATGACCCTGAACCGGACGATTCCCCCTTCAGGAAATTTTTGTCAGGTTGTCACGACATGGGTATCGGGAACTTAAGAGAAGACAGGATAGTAAGGGTCAAGGATATTTAAGTTGGATTACTCCATAAAACAGACTGCGCCGGTAAAAGATGAATCGACGGTCTTGTCCCTGTGGAAAGGGAACCTGCCTGATTGCAGCGCTGAAAGATACAGGGCGATATACAGTGACAATACTTATGGCCTGTCCTGGGCGTGGCTGGCTTCAACAGACAAGGGCGAGGTAATCGGCACAACCGGACTCTGCCGGAGAAAGTTTGTTGTTAATGGCGGGACCGCCTCTGCAGGAGTTGCGATTGACTTTGCCGTCCTCAAAGAGCACAGGGGCTTCGGCCCCGCTTTGAAATTACAGAGACAGGTCACAACCTGCCTCAAAGAGGGAGGTCTCGATTTCATTTATGCCTATCCCAACCAACAGGCTTGGAGCGTTATTAAAAGGGCCGGGTATAAGTCAATCGGAATGATGACGCGATGGGTCAAGGTGCTCCGGTCTCATTATAAGCTCAAAGACGTCCTTAAATCGGAGACGATATCCAGGATAGTTTCTCCGATAGTTGACATTGTCGTCACTAAAACTCTCCGGGAAAGGCTGCGCGGAAGACCTAAAGACGTAAGGACGGAAGTCAACAATGCTTTTGACGAAAGGTTTGACGTGTTATGGGAGAAGGTCCAAAAGCAATTCAGTATAATCGGGGAAAGAAGCACCGCATTTTTAAATTGGAGATACGGGAGGTTTCTGAAGGGGAGCTGCAGAATATTCTGTCTCTCCGACAGTTCCGGAGAAAATCTTCAGGGTTACATTGTTTACAGCATCAGGGACAGGCTTTGCCATATTGATGACCTTCTTTTTCTGAACAGTATCGATACACTGCTTGCGGAGTTTATTGCCACCATGAGACGTGAGAAGGTGTTTGCCATCTCTCTTTCTTATTTCGGCAGCAGCGCCGTGAGCGGAAAAATCGAGGAGTGGGGTTTTGTCAGGAGAGAGTCCGGGCGGAGCATAATGACGTTTGCGGACGATGGCTCCCAATATGCTCCGGCCCTTCTTAATAAAGAAAACTGGCACCTCCTCGATGGGGATGACATATAGCGGCATGAAACGTCTATTATGAAGAAAAAGATTTTTATCAACATATTGCACTACACCGGACTTTTGTATCTTTTTTTGTTTTTAAAGAAGCTTGTCGGCAAGAGAGAAGCAATTATTTTATGCTACCATCGGGTCATAGATGTCGATGATATTTATGGATACCCGCTGATGCACGGAGTGATTGACGCATCCGTCAGGGACTTCGAGAGGCAGATGAAGTTTTTATCCAGGCATTTTAACGTGATGAGTCTCTCAGCTCTGTCAGGATGCTATAGATCCGGCAAGCTGCCCAGGAATGCCGTTGTTGTTACATTCGACGACGGCTACAAGGACAACTTTACCAATGCATATCCTATCCTGAAAAAATACGGAATTCCCGCCACAATCTTCCTCATTACCGATTTCATAGGTGAAGGCAGGCTCTTGTGGTGGGACAAGCTTGCCTATATCATCAAGAAGACCTCCTTAAGAAAGATCAGCTTCATTTCCAACGGGAGCGTTTATGAACATGATTTATCATCAAGCGAAAAGAGGCTGAAGGCCCTCAAGACGATAAACGCCATGCTTAAGAGGTATGGGAATGAAGAGAGAGAAGATATATTGGAACAGCTCGAAAACAAGTCGGGTGTTACAATTGATGAATACATAACAAAAGACCTGAGCCTTTTATGGGATGACGTGAGGGAAATGCAGAAAAACGGGATTGAAATCGGGGCGCATACCGAGACCCATCCTATAATGATAAATTTGCATCCCGCTGTTGTGAAGAAGGAAATAGTCTCCTCAAAACAGAGGATCGAACAGGAAACATCAGGCTCTGTAAAAGCCTTTGCATATCCAAGCGGACAGTACAATGGAGAATGCGTGCAGTATGTCAAGGACGCCGGTTTTGAAATTGCCTGTGGATATGAACTTGGCGCTAACGACATAAATAGCGATTTTTATACGTTGAAAAGGCTGCCCGTCGATCATTATGACGATTTCAATATATTCAGGGCCAAGTTGATTCTCTCAAAAAATACGAGACATAAGAGTAAAAGGAGTGTCTAATGAAAAATGGTAAGGTCTTTGTTCTCGGGTTGGACGGGGCGAGCTTTCGTGTGCTGGATCCCCTTGTAAGAAACGGGATGATGCCTAATCTCGGAAGTATAACCGAACAGGGGGCAAGAGCGGTCCTCCGTTCTTCTATGCCGCCGATAACTCCAGCCGCATGGGTGTCATTTATGACGGGGAAAAATCCGGGCAAGCACGGCGTTTACGGCTGGCTTCAGCAGATAAGAGGTGAATATGAGTGCAATCCTATTGACATAAGAAATTTCTATAACGATACCTTATGGGGATATCTCGGAAGTCACGGCAAGAAAGTAGGTGTAATAAATGTCCCTATTACCTATCCGCCTCTCGAGGTCAACGGGTTCATGATTTCCGGCATGGATACGCCTTTTGAAGAAAACTGTTCATATCCCGAGGGACTGTATAAAGAGCTGCTTTCAAAGATAGGAGATTACAGGGTAGAGATAAAATGGAGGCATTATAACGACAAGAGCAAGGCGGAATTTCTTGACGATCTGATTTATTGCACAAAGAAAAGACTTGAGGCGACCCTTCATCTTATGGAGCGTTTTGAATGGGATTTCTTCATGTCGGTATTTATCAGTATGGACCGGGTCCAGCATTTCTTGTGGAAACAGATTGAAAACATAATTAGTGGGAATACAGACGGAGAGATTGAGAAAAAGATATTGAACTATTACAGGTTCATGGATGAGGTAATAGGTGAAATAAGGGGCCGGCTGGACAGCGACACGTCGTTAATTATCATGTCCGATCACGGCTTCAAACCCTGCTCGAAAAGTGTTGAGTGGAACAGATGGCTTATCGAAAACAACTACCTTTGCATCAAGAAAAACAGGAAAAAATATCTGGACAGCATCATTCCTCTCCTGCATTCCCTCGGAGTAAACAGGGAGAAGATAAGATCGCTCTTTAAGTCCCTGAAACTTGACAAACATACGACGATGCATAAGATAAGTTCTTTCAGCAGGGACATAGGGATCATCGATTGGGAAAAAACGAAAGCGGTTTTTTTGCAGCCTTACGGTCTTCGGATAAACCTCAAGGGCAGGGAGCCTGAGGGGATAATCAACTCCGGGGATGAATACCGGGGCCTCGTTTCTGAATTGAAGGGGAAGATGATGGCATTAAAAGACCATGAAAGCGGGATTTGCCCTGTAAAAAATATATATGCCGCCGAAGAGATATACAAGGGGCCGTATGTTGATCTGGCCCCGGACCTGATAATCGATTACGGCAATAATCCTTATGACGCATTTTCCGTTAAACTTGAATCGCCTGAAATATTTATGCATACGACCGATGAGCGCAAGGGAAGTCATGAAATGGAAGGGATTTTTATAGGACACGGTGAGGCGTTTGAAAAAATCAAAGCAGATCTGCCGATAGAAATGGTGGACATTTTTCCGACAATACTGCATATCATGGGGCTCCCGGTGCCTTCTGATGCTGACGGCAGGGTCATTGAGGACATGATCCACAATTCCTTCAAAGAGAAACCGGTCGAAAAGACATCTGTCTGCAAGGACGGGGACGATACGGTATCTCACCGTTACAGAAGCTCCGATGAGGACATGATAATCAAGGAACAGTTGAAAGGCCTGGGATATATTGACTGACATGGCTCCCGTCACCGCTGGTATCAGAGGTTTGTCTTCCATAATGCATGAACGGCCGGGTATCCTGTCTTCTGAAGAAACAGACTGTTTATATAATGCGGTTAAATCCGGGGGGTGGCATGCAGGGCTTAACAAGTTTGCCGGGACCATCCCGTTCTACAGGTTTCATCCTTTTTCGCGCATCCTCAGGACCAGACAGGCGGGGTGGAAATTTCTCCTCGACCTGCATGGACTGGAAAACGTCCTTGTTTACGATACGACTTTCGGCACAGTGACAGAGACCCTTTCCCATCACTGTAAGACTGTGCATGCGATGCACCATGACAACCGGATAGTCAGTTGCATGATTTCCA
Source organism: Nitrospiraceae bacterium (assembly GCA_003599275.1). Lineage (GTDB taxonomy): Bacteria > Nitrospirota > Thermodesulfovibrionia > UBA6902 > UBA6902 > SURF-23. The sequence goes on from QZJG01000042.1 coordinate 9,678, forward strand.
GACTAAAAGAGAACAACATCGGTAATGTGAAATTTAATGCATTCGACAGGGCCGGTCTCCTGCCGTTTCGGGACGGCTTTTTTGATCTTGTCATCCTGCACAATGTATCATGCGAAAGTCTCGGGCACTGGAGCCTGAAAGGACTTCTCGTGGAAGTAAAAAGGAACCTCAAGGGCTCAGGTACACTATTTCTGTCATTCGAGAGTAATACAGGCTTGTCACGGATGTTGCGAAGAGTATCGCAGGGTAAAGGAGGACTCGTAAGATCGGCACCCGGTGCCTTTTCTTTTAATCAGGTAAAGAGGATGCTGAAGGCTCTGGAATTTAAGAACATTAAGACTTACGCAGCATATCCGTCTCTCCATGATTTCAGGGAAATTTCATACATGGATACTTCGGGGAAACTTAATGTAGTGCGTAATTTTAAAGACAGTTTAAGAGGAAGAGACAGGTTTGCGCCGGCATTTATTTTCATGGCTGACGGGGTCGACAAAAAAGATTTTATTGAAAGATTTTATGATTTCAACAAAAGGCAATATAAGCCGTCCAGATATATCATAAGCGGCCGGCAGGTTATAGTTCTCGGCGGAGACGGTCCCCCCGGGTCCTCCGGCGATGTCATAAAATTACCTCTTACACAAAGGGCCGTCGGCTATTGCGACCATAATTTCGGCATGCTGGCCCATCTGAGAGGTCTTCAACATCCCGTCTCCGACATGGTCCCCGGACCGCTGAAAAAAGGCTCTTTTGAAAGCCAGCATTTATTTATTGAGAAGAAGGTCCCCGGCGTTGCAGTAGATGAGCAGGGAGAGATCTTTGACAGGGCCTTCCCGCATGTTCTGGATTTTATTATTGACTTTCACGGGAAGATCAACAGGCGGCTTAAAGTCGGGGACTTTTTGATGGAGAAATTGCTGACTGCTTACTTCGAGCCTCTGAAGGATATACTGAGCGGCGCATGCAGCGAACAGCTTGAAGCCCTTGAATGCTGTCTGAAAGGTGGATTGACAGGTAGAGAGTTGCCCCTGGTGATACAGCACGGAGATTTTAAACTTGAGAATGTCCTCATCGACCCGAACGGCTTTTCGGTTAAAAACATTATAGACTGGGATTTATCCGAGGAAGAGGGACTTCCCTTTCTCGACATTATCCACCTCCTGACTTCCAGACGGAGGGTCCTTGAGAGTAGAAAGCTCGAAGATATCATTATCGATATTGTTATCCCTCTTGATTTTGACGCCGTGGAGAGGCAGGCTATATGCAGATACAGGGATGCTTTATCTGCGGACCCGGAGCTTCTTGCCCCGTTGTCCGTTTTTTACTGGCTCCACCATATAACCAAACGGGTCCGCTGCTCCCTGACAAAAATACACCCTGAGTGGATTGAAAATAACGTCATGACCCCCCTGAGACTTGCAAACTCACTTTATATTAAGAGGGGAATGTTTCCTGAAACTGCAAGGTAAAGCTTATAGCTTAAGATTGACGGCTGATATTTTCAGCTTCTCTGTTCGACTGGGAAAATCGAAGTGATAAAGAAATTTCTGAATCAATCGTTAGTATATTTCATAGGTAATGCACTGAACAGGCTCGGTGTATTTGTTCTGCTCCCTCTTTATACCAACTATTTGACTCCTGCGGATTTCGGGACTCTGGAGCTGGTACTGGTGACCGTCGCCTTTGTCAGGGCACTTGTTGCCATGAGGATAGGGCACGCGACCGTAAGATTTTATTTTGAGTATGACGAGGAAAATGAGAGAAAGAAACTTATCAGCACATCTCTTCTTGCCACGGCATTGTGGAGTTTGCTTCTTGTTGTCGCCCTTATAATTGTCTCCAGTTATATTTCCAGGATTGTCAGCGGCTCCGAAGCCAATTATACGTTATTCATTCTCGGGTTCTCAGTTATGTTTTTCGAGGTAATCAGCGAGATACCTTTTGCCTTTCTGAGGGCCAGAGAGCAGTCGGTGCTTTATGTAGTCAGCTCCTTGTCGCAGCTGATATTGAGGGTATCCTTAAATGTTTATATCATTAAATACATGAACGGCGGATTGAATGGGATCCTGACGGGCAATATGATAAGCGCAGCCCTGGTGTGGCTCGGACTGGTTATTTTTATTTTGAGATATTCCGGAATTCATTTTGATATCCCGAAATTGAAAGACCTCTGGAAGTATTGCTATCCTCTTGTTATTGCCGCTGTTCCGGGAGTGGCGGTCCGCAATGCAGACAGGCTTTTCCTGGGCTGGTTCACAAGTCTCGAAGCCGTCGGCCTCTATGCTCTGGCATTCAGGTTCGGGTTGGCATTGAGGAATTTTATATTGGAGCCGTTTCAGCTGGGGTTCGGCCCCTTCAGGTTCAAGATAATGAACAGGGACGACGCTCAGGTCGTATACTCCAGACTCATGACATATTTTTTCCTTGCGGTCTCCTTTACCGCCCTCATATTGTCTGTCTTTTCCAGGGAGATTATCGAGGCGATGTCGTCGGAGTCTTACAGGAGCGCATATAAAGTCGTTCCGCTTATCGTGCTTTCCACTGTTATTCAGGGCATTACATATATAACTCAAACCGGGCTGCTTGTTGAAAAAAGGACCCGCTACTTCCCGTATATTTCCGGGGTAACCGCCGTAGCCAATGTCCTGGCGCTTTATATTTTTATTCGCTTCTTCGGCATTTACGGCGCAGGCATTGCGCTTGTAATTACCTCTGTCGTCGAAACAGCGCTGACATTCAAGTTCTCCCAGAAAATGTACAAGGTAAATTATGAGTACGCGAGGATCGTGAAGATCTTCGTTGCGGCTTTATCAGTCTATTTAGTGGCGACATTTGCCCCGGGGACAGACACAGGCGGGAGGTTTCTCATAAAGACAGGACTGATATTGTCCTTCCCGGTGCTCCTTTTTATGTTTAAATTTTATACCGGATATGAAACAGAAAAAATATCCGCGGTGCTTGCAGCCATGAGGTTTACGAGGAGGTAAAATGGTTATTGGAAGTTCTGCCAGGAAACTGGCCAAGAAGATTATTCCGGCAGTCGTTCTGAAAAACCTTACAGGGCTTTCCAGTGCCGTAAATTCATATTATCCCGAGTACCTGTTCGGCAATGGAAGGATAAACAAACTCAGAAGCGTAAGCATAGAAGTCACGTTCAGATGCAATTGCAGGTGCCAGATGTGTCCGCTCTACGGAATACACACCGGAGGCGGTGAAGCCCTCGTCCGGTCCATGAAGGAGAAGGAGGAATTGACCGTTGAAGAATTCAGGGGGCTGTTCAAAGGACTGCGGGATCTCGGCACGCGGTCGGTCCATTTCACGGGAGGCGAGGCGTTCCTCAGAAAGGATATGCTTGATATTACCTGCCTTGCAAGGGAGGCGGGACTTGAAGTCTCTTTTACATCAAACGGCGGGCTGCTGACAAGAGAGATCGCAAAAAGAGTTGTTGAACTCGGGGTAAACAGCATCATTATCTCTCTTGACGGGCCGAAAGAGATACATGAGGACATCAGGAAGGCCAGGGTCTTCGGCAGAATCATGGAGGCTGTTGACTGGATAAATGAGGAAAAAAGAAGGCAGAACAGGCAAAAGCCTGAAATTAATTTCCTCTGCACCGTGTCCGCTCTGAATCAGAACCACCTCGGTGACCTCGTGGAAATTGCGAAAGGGAAAAATGTTCCTCTTACAATAGACCCCATAATCTTTACGTCCGACGACATTGTTAAAGATTCAAAAGAGATATTGCAGGGAGGGTTTGCAAAACAGGAAAGTTTTTTAATGCCGGATGAAATAGGGAAGGTGGACATAGATCTGCTGGAAAAAGAATTGGAGGCGGTCTCCGATAACGCCAATAAACTGGATCATCAGGTATACGTATCTTTGGCCCGCAAAAAGACAAGAAGGAAATTTTTTTCAGACCCGGCCTACAGCGTAGTAAATAAATGTTTTGCGCCGTGGTATTCATGCAGAATAGACCCTTACGGGAATGTCTATCCGTGCTCTCTTTCGGTAAATATGGGCAATATAAGAGAGCATGCGATCGGGGACATCATAAATGGCGACCAATTTGTGAGTTTCAGAAACAAGCTCAAAAATAAAAAGCTCCTGCCGTTTTGCAGCAAGTGCTGCATCCTTTACTCTCATCATAAATTCTGGAACTTTTTGCCTGCGATATGATCATCAAAAAACGTATTCTGCTTTTTTCATTTCTCCTTGTCAGCCTGTCAGTGTTGATCTTTTTTGCGCTGATCATACCCGGTAATAAACGCGAGCCGTATATTTCTCCATATCCGGAGGGGAAAAATTTTGTATTTACAATTACCGATGACGCACATGACCAGACGGTGGAGAAAATAAAACCGGTATATGACCTGCTTTATGAATTGGGGTTAAAAACGACAATCGCAGTCTATGTAAGAGAACCGGCCCGGAATAACGGGATCCCCGATTTCGAACTGGGCTCTTTAAGCCGGGAAGAAAGGATTGAATTTATAAACGACAGTCTCAGTCTTAAAGGCGATACCCTTCAGCAGCAGGATTATCTGGATTATATCAGGGAGCTCAAAAGGAGGGGGTTCGAGATTGCAATACATACCGCTTCCGCCGGAAACGATTTGCGGGATGAAACAATTAAAGCCTATGAGGAATACAGGGATATATTCGGCGAATATCCAGGCATGAACATCATGCATTCCAATAATCTTGAAAATGCATACTGGGGACACAAGGTCTTCGGCCCGGGAGTGATCAGGTGGGTCACGGAGAATGTGATTGGCGCTATTTACCCGAAAGCGAAATTTCCTTTTCAGGGAGAAGAGCAGGGCAGCCCGTATTTCTGGGGCGATATATTAAAAGAAAAGACAAAATATGTCAGGATGTGGGGGACCCATGATATAAATACCTTGAAGATCAACCCTTCAATGCCGTACCATGACCCACAAAAACCGTATGTGAATTACTGGTTTTCGTTTTCAGAGGGACATACGAGAAAAATGTTCAACAAACTCTTAAACGACAAAAACATAGAAAAGTTATGTAAAGAAAGAGGCGCGTCAATAGTCTATACCCATTTTGCCTCCGGTTTTTCAAGGAGATCTGCCGACGGCAGCTATGTTGTGGATCCAGCCTCGAAAACGCAGCTTGCAAAACTTTCACAACGTAAAGACGGCTGGTTTGTGCCTGTCTCGGAACTGCTGGACAGACTGCTTTTGATGAAAAACGTCGTGCTTTCTGAAACAGCCTCAGCAGTAGTGGTGTCGAATTTCAACGACTCGGCAGTTCCCGGCGTAACGCTGATAGCGGAACCTGATTTCCGGTATTATGATGAAAACGGGAACCAATTGAAGCCGGATGAAGATGGAGAGATAATTGTTGGAGATATCCCGGCTCATGGGAACGCGGCTTTATATAAAAACGCCGATAACCTGAGGCCGGGAAGAGACGAGCTTTCCCGCTCAATTCAGCATCGCGAAGCCCCTCAAGCCGGAGCTGAGCCTGGAAGGTTTGAATATGCCAGACTGGTGCTGAACCGGGGGTGGGTCTGGCTGACAACGACGGTTGACTGGTGAGGACTGACAGAATGACATCCATTCCGATCTTATATCTCAATTACTCAATGGAGGTGGGGGGCATAGAAACGCTCATCCGGGAATTTATTTCCAGGCTTAACGGGGACGGATACCTGCCTTCCGCATGCGTGTTCAAAGGGGGGGGCAGTCTTGAAAAGGGACTTGTATCGGAAGGCATACAGGTCTTTGACCTTGAGAAGAAAGAAGGAATAGACATTGCATTGATATATAAATTGAGAAGGCTGTTCAGGGAAAATGATATAAGGATCCTCCACACCCATAATTATTCCGCATGGCTTTACGGCGTCCTGGCTTCAACGGGACTTGACAGATTGCGACATATTCATACGGAGCATTCCAATGTCTCAAAAAGCAGAAGGGCGTGGGCTGAGAAGACGCTCGGTTTTTTCACTGACAGGATTGTCTGCGTCTCCGGTGATGTTAAGAGGTCAATGATCGAGAGGCAGGGTATCTCTGAAAAGAGACTTGCAGTAATTTACAATGGAGTCGATACTGACAGATTTTCCCCCTCGCCTGAGAAGAGGAGTTTATGCAGAAAGCAGCTTGGAATAGGAGGCGATGTTCCGGTAGCAGGGATTGTAGCGAGACTGCACCCGGTTAAGAATCACGCGTCCCTTCTTAATGCGTTTTCTATTATCAGAAGGAGCATCAGTGGCGCAGTGCTGTTGATCGTGGGTGACGGGGAATTAAAGGGCGATCTGTTGAACAGGACCCGCGAGATGGGACTTGAGGGCCAGGTCATATTTTCAGGAGAGAGGCAGGACATACCGGAGCTGCTTAACGCAATGGATGTATTTGTGTTGCCGTCTGTGAGCGAAGGACACAACATGAGCCTGATCGAGGCAATGTCAACCGGCCTCCCGGCTGTAGCTACGGGTGTCGGCGGCAACAGGGAAGTTGTTTCAGACGGAATTACAGGCTATCTTGTGCCCTCAAATACCCCCACTGAACTTGCGGACAAGATCATGTGCCTGATGAAGGGACCGGGTCATGCGACAGAGATGGGAAAGAAAGCAAGAGAAATGGTCATTGATAAGTTCAGCGTCCGGAAAATGATGGAAGACTATAAGGCAGTTTATTGGCAGATGCACTTTGGGAATTAATGCCTTCAAATGAATATCCTGATATTTACAAATCTTTTCCCGAATCCTGAACAGCCGCTGAGAGGGAACTTTGTCGCCAATATGGTGCAGGAAGTAAGCAGGCTTGCCGTTACCTCTGTTGTCTCTCCGCTTCCGTGGTTCCCTGGGCTGAACGGCAGAGGGACCGGGCCAATAAGACTGAATAAGGAGTGGGGTCAGTTTTCCCGCGTGCCTGATTTCAGCAGGTGGAACGGTCTGGATGTGTATTACCCTAAATATCCTTTCATACCCGTGGTTTCAAGGGCGATTCAGCCGTCGCTTATTGCATTAAGCGTTTCCGGGGTGGTCAACAGGCTGATAGAAGAGAAAAAGATAGATGTGATCAGCGGTCACTGGATATATCCCGATTGTGTTTCCGCTGTGAAAATAGGAAAAAAGAAAGGGATCCCTACGGTCATTACGGCGCGCGGCTGCGACATCAATCTTTACGGCGGATACAGGTTCAGAAAACCGCAGATTGAATGGGCGCTGCAAAATGCCGAAAAGATAACAGCAGTGAGCAACGCCCTTGCAGAGCGGATATGCAGGGATTTCCGGATAAGCGAGAAGAAGGTCGCGGTCATTTTAAACGGTGTTGACAGGGCCAGGTTCAACTACATCAGCGAAAGTGAAAAGATAAAAGATAATATCGGGCTTGAGAGGGGGAAGAAATACCTTCTCTTTATAGGACAGCTTCATGAAGTCAAGGGCGTTCATTACCTCATCGAGGCATTGCACATACTCAGCAACAGGAAGAAGCTGTTTTTTGAAACCATTCTCATCGGCAGCGGCCCGCAGAGGATGGAGATTGAACATTCAATAAAAGAAAAAGGACTTGCCGGACGCGTTTATCTCAAAGGCAATAAGCCGAATGAAGAAATCCCTCTCTGGATGAATGCCTGCGACGTCTTGTGTCTGCCGAGCAAAAGGGAAGGCATGCCCAATGTTGTTTTGGAAGGCCTTTCATGCGGGCTCCCGGTAGTAGCGAGCAGGACCGGCGGTATCCCTGAAGTTGTAAATGACAATAACGGAATACTTGTGGAAGCACAGAATGCCCCGGAACTTGCAAATGCATTGGAGACAGCATTCCGGAAGGATTGGAACAGGGAGGACATTTCATCCGGGATGGAACAGTTTTCATGGGGAAAAACAGCGAAATCATATTTGAGAATTTTTGAAGAGGTCCTCAGGGGAAGATAATTATGTGCGGCATATTCGGTATTTTGTTCAGGGAAAAAAGCAGGGTGGTAAAGAAAAATTGGGTGAGTGATGTAATCGATACGATGAGTCACAGGGGGCCGGACGATCAGGGGGTGTTCACTGACGGCAACATCGGGCTCGGGCACCGCAGATTAAATATTATCGACCTCTCCGCGGGACCTCAGCCTGTGTTTAACGAAAAAGGCGATGTGTGTGTTGTTTTCAACGGTGAAATCTATAATTTCGGGGCGGTCCGCGCAGAGCTTCAGCAGAAAGGGCATGTGTTCCGTACTAACTGCGATACCGAGGTGATTGTGCACGCATATGAAGAGTGGGGCAGGGAATCCGTCAGCAGGCTAAGGGGCATGTTTGCCTTTGCGGTCTATGACGGAAAGCGGAAAAGACTCTTTCTTGCACGGGACCGGTTGGGAATTAAACCGTTGTATTTCTATGAGGACGCTGACGCTTTTATCTTTGCGTCGGAGATCAAACCTATTTTAAGGACCGGACTTGTATCTGCCGAAGTCAACCATAATGCGGTCGATTTCTACATGAGCCTCGGTTATGTACCTGCGCCGGAGACCGGTTTCAAAAACATTTTCAAACTTGAACCCGGTCACTGCATGAGCGTAGATGAAAAGAGCGCTAACAAGAGCGAATACTGGAGACTTGAGCCGAAAGACACAGGGATATCTTTCAATGATGCTTCCATAAAGTTCAAGAAAATGTTTTCGGAATGCGTGGAGAGCCATCTGATGAGCGATGTGCCCCTGGGTGTTTTTCTTAGCGGCGGCCTTGATTCAAGCGCCGTAGTTGGCGTTATGAGCAGAAATACGAAAACCCCGGTAAAGACTTTTTCAGTCGGCTACAAAAATGCCGGTGAATTCAGCGAGCTTGAATATGCAAGGAAGGTTGCCGGGATATTTAAGACGGAGCACCATGAATTTATTCTCGAGCCGGGTGATTTTTTCGGTTCCATAAACACGTTTCTTCACTATTCAGAGGAACCGGTTGTTGAGAGCGCTGCCATAGCGCTTTATCAGTTGTCGAAAGTGGCAAGGTCTCACGTTACGGTGCTTTTGTCCGGGGAGGGCGCCGACGAGCTCTTCGGCGGATATCCGCTGTACTGGAAGATGAAAAATCTCGAACGGCTTCATGATTTTTTCAGGTTTGTTCCCGCGCACAAGACCATCCCCTTTTTCAACATGCTCCCCGAAAAATACCAGAAATATCTCTACTGGATATCCGTTCCTTTTGCATCAAGATACAAGACCGTCCCGTGCGATGTTGTCCCTTCGATGACGGGGAAAATGTATACGGATGATTTCAGAAAGGCCGCGGACAGCAGGCTTGCGGCTTTCTTTGAGGATGCTTACAGAAGGCTTGACGGAATGAGCATGCTGCAGAAGATGCTTTATATTGATACAAAGTACTGGCTGCCTGACGATCTCCTTCTGAAGGCTGACAAAATGACGATGGCTACATCAGTAGAACTGCGGGTCCCGTTTCTCGACCACGAATTTGTAGAGTTCGCGTTCAGCCTGCCGGATGATTTCAAGGTGAACAACGTACAGGGAAAACTGATATTTAAAAAGGCTGTGGAAGACCTGCTGCCGCACGACATCATCTACAGACAGAAAAAGGGGTTCCCGGTCCCCATGAGCCGGTGGTTTTCCGGAGACCTGCACAAGGGCGCTTCGGACATATTGCTTGACCCCGTGACCATAAACAGGGGCTATTTCAGCAAAGACTATCTGAGAAAAATTCTTCTGAAACATAAACAGGGCGGACAGGACCTGAGCAGGAGGATATTCTCACTGCTTGTGTTTGAAATGTGGCACAGGATGTATATTGATGAAGCTTTCCCGGCTGCTAAAAAACATTCTTAAAAACAGCATTCCGCAAAGCCTGCTCCTTCAGAAAGGCAATAAGGAAAGTAAGAAGATCGCGCTCACTTTCGATGACGGCCCTTTTCCGGAGAAGACTGATAACATACTCGATATATTGAGAAGGCATGACATAAAAGCCACCTTCTTTATGATCGGCTCGGCAATAGAAAGCAATAAAGACTTGTTCAGGAAAATTATCGATGAAGGACATGAGATAGGCAATCATTTTTATAATCACAGGTCTGTATCCGGCCGTTCCTATGAAGAGTTGGACATGGAGGTCTCCACCTGGGAGAAAGTTGTGAAAGATATCGCGCCCCTTTACGACTATCCGCGTCTTTTGAGATTTCCTTACGGCCGTTCCGATCTGAAAAGTTTCTGTTATGCGTGGAGAAATAACTGGCGCATAGTACACTGGTCTGTCGACAGCCGGGATTTGGACCCGATATCGGTTGACGTAATAATTGAAACCCTGAAATCCGGTCCGATCAGTGGTGGAGACATAATTTTGCTTCATGATGATTCAATGCACGCTGAAGTGCTGCTCGAATGGATTATTCGGGAGGGGCTGAAATCAGGATACATTTTCAGCAGAATAAGCGAACTAAAAACTTAACAGGAGGAATCTGATATGGGCGTATTATTAATAGGACTGGACGGCACCCCCTGGTCGATATTGCATAAATGGATGGACAAGGGACATCTGCCGGCATTCAAAAAAATTTATGATAATTCGGCCAGGGGCCCGCTGAGAAGCACCATACCAACTTATACCTGTCCTGCATTGCCGACTTTGTTTACAGGTAAAAGTCAGGGGAAAACCGGGGTGTTCGGTTTTACATATCCGGATGGCACTCCTGTTTCACTGCGGACCATGAAGGACTACAAATTGTGGAGCATACTCAGCATGAACGGGAAGACGTCCTGCATAGTAAATGTCAGGATGCTGTATCCGGTGGAAGAATTAAACGGAGTGATGATTTCCGGCAATCCCGCCCCTTCGGAGGAGAGTGATTATGTATTCCCGAGAGAACTGAAAAAAAGGATTGCCGGGTTCAGACATATTGAGGACGACAGACTGTCCGAGGCATTGGCCGTTGACCCCAGGAAAAACAGGGACAAGATAGTTGATATCAGGATTAATATGACCCGGCACAGATACGGTGTCTTTAAGGAATTAAATGCAGAAAGAGAATATGATTTTTCTTTTTTCTGGGTAGGGGGCACAGACTTTATGGGGCACTGGTTTTGGGATGATGAGGAAGCTTATTTGCGGTACTTCAAAGAGATCGATGCTCTTCTGGATGATATTTCAGTTACATTTAATAACCGGGACATAATAATTATTTCGGACCACGGCATGCAGGGCGTGCAGAAGAAAAAGTTTTATGTGAATACATGGCTTGAGAAGATCGGCTATTTGCATTACAGGGGCAATATTCTATCGAGGGAGGCAAGGAAGATCATTGCTCCGAAGGCAAGTGTTTTTTTATCAAAAGAAAGAAAGGCAAAGCTGAGGAAATTTCTTAAAAGAGAAACAACCGCCGCTGAGCGCGCCACGGTGTCCCCGGCAAGCGGCAATGTCATTGAAAGATTGGAATACGGGTCTGTTCATAATATTGACTGGGACAAAACGAAGGCCTTTCTGGTGAATGATTGGGGAATTGAGATCAGAGCGGATAAAGGAAGTGAAGCATACGATCAGATCAGAGAGGACATTATCGCCAAAATGAGGAAACTCGTCGATGATAACGGCAAAGCAATTGTGAGGGATGTTTGGAAAAAGGAAGAAATTTTTAACGGCCCGTACCTTGCAGAAATTCCGGATATTGTATTCATCACAATGGAGGATTACGGAATGGGGATACTGCCGTCACGAGAAATTACGGGAGTTATCAACAAAGATCAATATGGGCGGAGCGACGGCCGTTATTTCAGAGGCGATCATGAAGGGGCCATTGAAGGGATTTTTATGGCAACCGGCCCTAATATTAAACCGGGCAAATTAAACATCAAAGCGGGACTGCTGGACATAATGCCGACAGTTTTGCATATGCTCGGTGTTCCCGTCCCCGAGGATGTTGATGGTATTGTATTGAAAGAGTTGTTTAAGGAAGGCAGTCATGCGTTACTTCAGGATGTAAAAAAGAAGGACTACGGAAGACCCCAGCATCATCCCGATAGTCTTTCGTCCGAAGAAAACAAGGAAATTATAGAAAGCCTCAAGCAGATGGGATATATGTAATGGCCTTTGCGTGCATTTTCATTTATATGTTTTTCTTCTTCATTCGCCCTCAGGATTGGTGGGGGCCTCTTTTGGGGGTCCCGGTGGACAACATAATTATTCCTTTCATAATTATCTCCAATCTGTTTCTGTTTCCGAAATTTATCAAATTGTTGAAGATGCCGCAAAGCAAATTTATTCTTTTATTCGTTGGGGCCGTGTTCCTTTCGAATTTTGTAAACGGTAATACGGACGCCGCCTTCGAATACGGTATAAAATACCTGAAATTTACGATTATCTTTTTCGCGATAGCTCTCTCGATCAGCTCCGTGCCGAAACTCAAGTGGTTTGTCCCCTATCTGCTTTTGCTAATCACCTTTATTGCGTATCAGGGGATAATTATGTCGGAGACCGGGACTAACTGGGCAGGACAGTCGCTATACTGGGCCAATAGGGTCAGATGGGTAGGTGTCTTTGACGGGGCCAATATTACTGCTCTTGCCTTCATATCCGCAATTCCCTTCCTGATGGAATATTTATTAGGGCCATGGAATGCGGCGTACAGGATTTTTGCCGGTATCCTGGGATATTTTATTCTCCAGTGTTTCTATCTGACAAACTCGAGGGGAGGCTTTATAAGTCTGCTCGCAGTAATATTTTCATTTTTTGCCGGGAGGGTCAAGAATAAGAAAGGAATAATAGCGGGTTTAATATTCGCAATAATCCTTTTGACCGTAGCCGCACCGTCAAGGATGAGTGAGATAGACGACTCTACACATTCGACAAGGGGGAGGATCAATGCATGGAGTGAAGCATTGGACATGGTAAGGTATGATAACCCTCTCTTTGGAATCGGTAAGGGACAGTTTACAAAATACAGCAGTATTATTGCGCATAATGCTTTCTTGCAGCAATTGGGCGAAACAGGTCTTGTAGGCGCTTTTTTCTGGGTGGGACTGCTCTATACCTCTATTAAAGGTATGTTGATTGTAATCAGAAAGGAAGATATTGAACCTGTCAACCGCTCGCTTTATCGAGGATATTTCACGGGTGTTATAGGCCTGCTTGCAGGGGCGGTATTCATATCTGCAGACCACGAGCTTCTTTACATATGGCTGGCTTTTTTAACATCGATAATACTTATTGAAGATATAGATTTGAAATTTTCTCTTCGGGATATGAAAATTATCGGACTGATTGAGATCGGATATATATTTTTCACGTATTGCGCCGTAAATATATTTAGAATCATTTATTAATTGCAATGAATATCATTTATCACCACAGAACACAGGGTAAAGGCGTTGAGGGGGTCCATATAAGGGAGATAGTGCGCGCGTGGCAGAAGATGGGGCATAAGGTGGAGATGGTTGAACCTCCCGCCGTATCTGTTTGGAATGAAAGCAGCGGCAATAAAAAAGCCGGTTTTCCTGCGAAAGTTTATAAAATCATAAGCAGATATGTGCCGGAAATTGTATTTGAGATATTTGAGGCCACTTACAATTTTAACGCAGGCGGCAGATTAAGGAAGATATTCAGGAAGGACAAGTATTCCTTTCTTTATGAGAGATATGCACTGTTTAACTGGAGTGGTGCAAAAGAAGCCAGGAGGGCAGGGGTCCCACTTGTCCTCGAGGTAAATTATACGAATCATACTCCGCTTTACCGCAGGCGAAGCAGCATAATGAGACCCTTTGTAAATTTGGCTGAGAAATGGATTTTCAAAAATGCGGATGGTTTCATTGTTGTTTCCACATATCTCAAAAAACATTTAATCGGGCTCGGTGTTGATAAAGAGAAGATCATCGTATTGACTAATGCCGCTGACCCCGAAAAATTTTCTCCGCTGACAGACGGGAGAGAAATTAGAAGCAGATATGAATTGGACGGGAGGGTAGTAACAGGCTTTGTCGGCGGATTTTATCCATGGCATGGTCTCGACCTTTTAATTGATTCTTTTAAATCTTTAGCGGGGGATTGTGCTGACGCAGTGTTGCTGTTAGTAGGAGACGGCCCCATGAAGCCGTCACTTGAGAAAAAGGTCCTGGAATCGGGTCTGCAGGACAGGGTTTATTTCCCGGGGACAATTTCTCATGAAGATTTACCAAAGTATATTTCTGCCTTTGATATCGCAATCATGCCTGATTCCAATGAGTATGGTTCGCCGATGAAGATATTTGAATATATGGCCATGGGAAAACCTGTTGTTGCGCCAAAGTTCGGCCCTCTTGAAGACGGCATTACCCATGGAAAAGAAGGGTTCCTCTTTGAACCGCAAAATGCAAATGATCTTGTTTCCTGTCTGAGACGGCTGATTGATAATGCAGACCTCAGAAGAGAGCTGGGCAAGAACGGCAGGACAAGGATAATGGACCGGCACAACTGGCAAAATAACGCGGTGTCGGTGCTGGACCTGGTTGATTCATCCAAAGGCAAGGGCAAAGAGCCGGTCACTGCGCAGCGGCCTGTTTCCGCAAAATAATATTTTAAAAAGTGAACATTCTTTTTATCACTGCAAGGTTCCCTTATCCGCCGGTAAAAGGCGACAAGCTGCGGAGCTTTAACTTTATTAAAGAGCTTTCAAAAAAGCACTCCGTCCATCTCCTTTCTTTTATTGAATCACGGGTGGAAAAAGAGCACATTCCGGTGCTCAAAAAATATTGCGAAAGAGTTGATGTTGTTTATCTCCCCAAATGGAAATCAGTTTTAAAGATGCTGTTCAACATTACTCTGACTGAGCCGTTTCAGGTTGCCTATTACAAATCGAGGAAGATGAAAAACCTTATCAAAAGGTCTATAGCAGGGGACAGTTATGATCTGGTCCACGTAAATCTGATACGGATGGCAACTTATATTAATGAACTGAAAGGCCTGCCGGCGGTAATCGACCATATAGATTGTCTGTCGCTTAATATGAAAAGAAGATGTGAGACGGAGAAAGGGTTTCTAAGGAAAAGTTTATTCAGAAAAGAATGGCGGGCAATGATGGAATATGAATGTAAACACAAAGACATTACTTCCCTCGTCACCTCAGGAAAAGACAAGGAGGCGCTTGAAGGATATAATAGAGTGAACGTAATCCCCAACGGCGTCGATCTCGAGGGCTTCCACTTTGCAACAGACGGAGATATTGAAAAAGATATCGATATCCTGTTTGTCGGCAATATGGGTTATTTCCCAAATGCCCAGGCAGTGGAATTTTTTCTTGATAAGGTTTACCCGGCTTTAAAACTCAACCGGAGGGACCTGAAAGTATACATTGTTGGGACTGGTCCGAATAGAAAAATAAAAACGTTTTCCGATAATAAAAATATTTTCATAACCGGGTTTGTTGAAGACGTGAGGGAATATTATTACAGGGCAAGGTTGTTCATAGCTCCTATGCAGTCGGGTTCCGGCATTCAGAACAAAATTCTCGAGGCTATGGCATGCGGGATTCCAGTCATAACCACATTATTGGGAAATTCCGGGATCAAAGCTTCACATCAGAAGGAAATCATCGTGGCAGATACCCCTGAGATGTTTGCAGAAATGATAATCGACCTTCTTGAAAATGCTCAAAAAGGCAGTGAACTATCTTTTAATGCAAGGATATTTGTAGAAAAACATTTTTCATGGGAAAAGCGAAGCAGGGAGATGGAGATGTTCTATGGGGAAATTGTTTCGGAGTTCAGGTAATCTTATTCTCCCGGGATCAATGCAGTCGGTCCGATTTACGTGTTATCAAAAATGCTGCACGGACAATTTTTTTGCTGTACAATGTAAATTAATAAACTTGTGATTTATATCACTGGATATTCATATAATGCGGCTTATACTTAAGTTAGAAGGAGAAGAGGTCATTTAAACAGGAGGTAAGTCATGGATAGAAAAATCGCTAAACAAATATTCCTGTTTGTCATAATTATTTTATCGGGGATATTTATCCCCCGGATTACAAGCGCTGCTACTTATTACATATCTCCTGCCGGCAGCAACAGCAACCCCGGGACGGAATCTCAACCTTTTGCAACTTTCAGTTACGCCTTTTCAAAAATGTCCGGTGGGGACACTCTTTATATCGCTGACGGAGTGTATCATCAGCAAATAACAGGTATGCCATCCGGTAGTCCGGGAAATTATACCAAGATTTATGCTGTGAATGACCACAAAGTGGATATAGACGGACAAGGCGTTCTGCCTTCTTCGGGATGGCAGGCGCTTCTTTATATAAATGGGAAATCTTATGTAGAAATAAAAGGGCTGAAGGTCCACAATAGTTCTTACAGTAATGATGTATGCGAGATTGAAAACAGCAACAATGTAATTTTCAGGGTTATGGGATGCTGGCAGGCAGGCGATTACAAACACGATAACCCCGTAAAAATATCGAATAGTTCAAATATGTTACTCGAAGATGTCTGGGCCTTCGGGAGGGGGAGATATAGTGTTCATATGGCGACGGATGCGACAAATGTTATTTTAAGAAGGGTAGTAACCAGATGGGATGACGGAGCATATTCATCGGAACCAATTGCGGGTTTTTCGGTTTATAAGGCGTATAATAATATTTTGGAAAACACGATTACCTTTGATCATGCTAACCATCCTGATTGGTTTACGGCAGGGCATCAGGGGTATTACGTGATCAGTTGGAATACAAGTTATCCCGAAAGCAGAGAGAATAAATTTTATGGGAGTATAGCATTGAATTTGCCTGTAAGTGGGTTTTCAGTTGAAACAAATGCCCAGCCTGATATAGACAACCATTATTTTAAAGATTGCGTTTCCGTGGATACCTACAGGGGCTTTAATCTACTCAAAGCCAACACTTCAACTGTTGAACAGTGTTCATTCATCAATAGTTCAGGATCATCATCTGGCAGTCACGGATTATTTAATGGTGTAAACAGCACAAATGCCTCAGTAAAAAATTCTCTTGTTATCGGGAATGCCGCATATGGTTTCAATAACAACGGCGGAGGGATATCTATATCACACAGCGGTGCATACAATAATACAAATGGCAATTATTCAGGCACCTCATGCGCTACAGGATGCCGCACGGACAATCCGCAGTTGAAATACCCGGTGCGCATTGAGTCAACTTCGACATACAAAGGCGCAGGTGAAAACGGAATGGATATTGGAGCAAATATCATAAACAGATATGAAAACGGCGTCTTGACAAGCAAGGCATTATGGCCTTGGCCCTATGAAGACTGGATAAAGGAAGATATGTGCGATTCAGCCACTCTGGAGAGCATCGGAAGAACCGGCGCCAGCACCCCGAAGTGGTGCACTACAAACAAGACGCTGACTCAATATATATGGGAATATCTCGGAACTCAATGTCCGGAAGATATTTGCAAATATTCTGATCCGGCCCCGTCTCCTCCTCTTAATCTGAAAATTATTACCCAGTAGCAAAGTATCATCAATAATAACTCAAGCACGCTAACTCCTGGAAACATCGGGGGTTTGCGTTTCTTGATATTCTAATCAAAGGTGCTGAAAAAAAACCTTCATCTATGGTTTCCCGCATATATCCGGAAGACCCTTAAGTGGAACCCGCGGATTAAGAAACCTCTTCATATAGTTTTTACTATAGTTGACCACTTTGAACCTTATTGGGGCAAGGTCTCACATGATACGGCATTAAAGCGTGTCAAAACATGGGTGGACAGACTGCCTGAGATCGCAGGAAGGCATGTAGATTCCAGAGGGACATCTCCTAAATACACTTTTTTTTATCCGGAGGAAGAGTATAAATATGAATATCTGGATATGCTTGAGGGCCTTTGCAGGCGGGGATACGGTGATGTTGAGATACATCTCCACCATGATAATGATACCCCCGAGGGACTGAGGGAAAAACTGGTCAATTTCAAAACCGTGCTTTATGAACGGCATGGGCTTTTGAGAAGAGATAAAAAGACGGGTAAGATAATGTATGGTTTTATACATGGTAACTGGGCATTGGACAATTCGAGGCGGGACGGAAGATGGTGTGGTGTAAATAATGAACTTATTATTTTGAAAGAAACAGGCTGTTATGCAGATTTCACCCTGCCTTCAGCCCCGAGCGATACACAAACAAGTAAAATAAACAGTATATATTATGCTAAAGATGATCCTGAAAAACCGAAATCTCATAATACCGGAATCGATGTGACATCGGGGAAAAAACCAGGTGAAGATCTTATGATAATCCAGGGCCCGCTTGCGGTTAACTGGAATCGAAGGAAATATGGCATTTTCCCGAGAATCGAAACCGGTGAAATTTCTTATTCTAATCCACCTACTCTTGAGAGGGTGGACTTGTGGGTAAAACAGCATATTCATGTAAGGGGTAAACCGGAATGGATTTTCATTAAGATACATACACACGGGACCCAGGAAAAAAATAGTGAAATGCTTTTGAATGGAGGGCTTGAAAGAATATATAAGTATCTTGAAGAAGGATATAATGACGGGAAGAATTACATACTTCATTATGTATCAGCGTTTGAAATGTATAACATTATAAAAGCCGCAGAAGCGGGAAAGACAGACAGCCCTTCAGTGTATAAGAATTATATTATTTGAGATGTGGATTGCTTGTAACGATGATAATGTCGGATAATTTTACAAACACGATAAAAGCTACACTTTTCCATGTACAGTAAAAATAATATTGAAAATTAAATGGTTATAAATGCATGTTTTCAGAATCTTAATTTATTTGTCGGAACACCTTACATTAAGTTTATCTAATTTAAACACCATATCCAGCGTTAAATAATAAATATTACTTGAAATCAATGTGTTACAGATTAATCTTAACTTTGGCATCTATATTGCTTTACATACCTTATAAAAAGAGTTGAAATTTTAACCTAAGAAAAGGAGAATAAAATGAGAAAAATATTTATAGTTTGGAGCATGCTAATTTTGATTAGTATTGCAACGGTTGCCGGCGCAACGACATATACATTTCAACCACAACCGCGTAAAGACATGCTTGATCTACCTCACTCTGCTTATTTCACATGGGGAATTGACTGGACGTTGCCTTCAACTGAGTTTATTACGGGCGCAACATTTAGTTTCGATAACATAAGAAACGGGGACGACGATCCCAACCAGCTGTATATACATCTTTTGCCTTATGCGCCATTCGGAACAACGAAATATTGGGATGGCGAAAAGGGTGGAGACAATTTTGACGGGCAAGGTATTGAACTGTTCACATTAATCGATTTGCCGTCCTCGCCAGCACAAGATATAATATATTTCTTCACGGATGAGCAATTAGCTGTTTTAACAGGGTATGTAGCTGATGGAAATTTCGGCTTCGGCCTTGATCCCGACTGTGAATTTTTCAATGACGGGATAACGGTTACTATCAATACAGTACCTGAGCCCGGCACTCTGATCCTTCTTGGCGCCGGAATGGTTGGTGCAGCTTTCTATTCCAGACGCAGGAAAAACTAACTAACATCGTTGCATTTAGATAACAAAACAACAAAACGGCTTTTGCAAAAATTGATTTTTGCAAAAGCCGTTTCTTATGGTGTTTGAGTTCAGATCTTTATATTCAAGTCCTTTTGCAGGAAGTCAGGGCTTAGGTGTATATATTTATTTTCGAGGATGGTTATCTCCTTATTTCTTTGTAACTTGTCAATGACCCTTGTAACCGTTTCACGGGTCAATCCTGCCATATCGGCTATGTCCTGATGAGTAAGCTTGATATTTAATGTCACCCCATTCTCTGTTTTCCGGCCATATTCGTCAGCCAACATTAAAAAAAGCATTTTTGTCCTCTGCGCAGCATTGTTGAAATTCAGCAATTGTATCGTGTCCCAGCACTTTCGAAGTCTGGAACAGAATATTTTCAGCAAGTTCGTGACCACCTTGTTTTGTGTAAACAATATTGAATAGAAGTCCGTTTTGGAGATAATAGCTACGAGGGAATTTTCTGTTGTGATGACGGAAGCAGGGGTTGTTTTGCCGTCTATCATGGACATCTCACCAAAAAATTCGCCGGATTGATGTACAGCGAGAATAATTTCCTTACCATCTTCAGTAGTACGGACGACTTTAACTTTACCTAATAAAATCAGGTACATGAATTCGTTTGTGTCTTCTTCATGAAGAATTGTTTCATTCTTATTGAATTGTTTAACGAGAAGTTTATTTATTATCTGCTCCATCTCTTTATCATTTAGAGAGGAGAAGATTTTTGTTCTTTTCAGGAATTCATTTTGGTGACTATCTTTCACGATGTTCCCCTTTTTGGAAAACAATGATGGAGACCGATGGTAATGTAACTTTGTAAGAAAATGATAACATAATAATGATAAAAATCAACAGGTTTTATTTGCAAAAAGTCTATTGACAAAGACGATGATTAATCCTCACATTGAATACAAAAAGGTTTTGAAAAAGTTATAATTTTTTATGATAACACTAATTCTTTCGATAATAACAGGAATAATCTCTATTCTCATCGCGCTCGCAGTTTTGTTCCGCGACTATCGACGTCTGACCAATGTTGCGTTTTTTACAGGCATAATCTTCACAATAGTTGCGATAGTTGGCGATTCCATGTGCGTGCTCAGACCCGGATCGCTCACTTTCTGGAAAAGAATTGTCTTTATCGGCGAGGCAACGATGGCCCCGTCATTTCTCTTGTTTACCCTGAGTTTTGCAAGGACGGATTACTGGGGCAGCGTCAGCCGCTTCTCCAGACTGTTATTGTTTCTGTTTCCCGCCCTTGTGGTTCTTTCAGTGGTTGCGCCGATCGAAAGTTTTTTTTATTCCCCGGAATTTGAAAGCGAAAGCGTCCTGTTTCTTGGTAATGCAGGTTATATATTTAATCTCCTGCTGCTGCTTTATTTCATAGTGGCGCTTGTAAATATTGAGACGACATTGAAAAGCTCTTCAGGCCCCGGCAGATGGCAGCTTAAATATACTTTAATAGGCACCGGAGGGATCATAGCAATAAATATCTTCTATTACAGTTACGCCCTTCTTTACCGTTCAATCAACATGAGCCTTTTGCCTGTAAGGAGCGGCGCAATTCTTATATCGGTCCTTTTGATCGGCTTTTCCCTTATGAGGCATAAACCGTTGGATGTTGAAGTCGCTGTGTCAAGACGTGTGGTCTATAAGTCGCTCGGTATAATTATCGTGGGGTTTTATCTGCTGGGGCTGGGCATAATGGGTGAAGGGATGCGTTATTTTGGACCGAGAGTCGGTAAAAATATTACGACCTTTCTGGGGTTTGTGGGCGCAATTTTAGTCCTTACCATTGTTCTTTCGGAGCAATTACGCCGGAAGGTGATGGTTGTTATAAATAAAAATTTTTTCAGCCACAAATACGATTACAGGGAGCAGTGGCTGCAATTTACTCAGCGCCTTTCCATGAAGCACAGCTTTGAAGAGCTCCTGGATGCAATAGCAGAAGGTTTTAAAGAGGCCATTGGTTCAAAGGGCGCCTCTGTGTGGTTAAAGGAAGAAGGTAATGGCGAGTACGTATGTGCCAGGGCATTCGAAACTCTTCTGATAAAAGACAGGCCCGGAAAGGAAATAGTTGAGTTTCTAAGAAACAAACAGTGGGTCCTGAATGCGCACGACGGCAGTTGCAAAACGGTTGTGGACTTCAATTCTGATTTCATTCTCAAAAACAGGGCGTCGCTTATTGTGCCTCTTTTGTATCTGGACAGGCTTGTCGGTTTCATAATCCTCAGAGAAGGGCTTGCAGGTGATGAATATAATTATGAAGATTATGATTTGCTTAAAACTCTTGCCAGGCAGGCGACACTGGCAATCATGAACGCTCAGATGTCGAAGGAGTTGACTGAGGCAAGGGAGATGGAAGCCATGGGAAGGTTATCGTCTTTCATTATTCACGATCTTAAAAATGCCGCTTCGGGACTTTCTCTCATAGCGCAGAATGCCGAGGAACATATTGATAATCCGGAGTTTCAGCGCGATGCCATGAGGGCTGTATCCAATACGTCCGGGAAAATCAAGGGAATTATAGGAAAGTTGAAAAATCTTCCCTTAAAGAAAAGCCTGGCCCTTCAATATTCCGACTTGGGAGAGTGTGTTATGGCGGCCATAGGGGAACTGAACCTGAACGGGGATCACAGGCTCCATTATGATGCGGCTTCGGGGCCGGTAATGACGAAGTTTGACAGGGAAGAGATAATGAAAGTCGTTGTCAACCTGATAATTAATGCATTGGATGCAACATCGTCGAATCGTCGGATAAAAGTGTCTGTCGGCAAAGAAGGCGATATGGCGTTTGTAAAGGTATCGGACAATGGAAACGGGATGTCGGAAGAGTTTATTGAACAGCGTCTTTTTAAGCCGTTTCAGACAACCAAAAGCAAAGGGCTTGGAATCGGTCTTTATCAATGCAAGACAATTGTCGAGGCGCATTCGGGAAAGTTGAGGGTCTTCAGTCAGGAAGGGAAGGGGACGGACTTTATTGTGAACCTGCCTGTGATGACGGACTGATTCCGGAGGGATTCTCTGCAAAAGCCGAAAACTGTAATACATTGCAAATTAAAGTATCTTGAATACCCTGCCGAATAGCATAAAAAAGAGCACAGATATAGTAGTATAAATAAACCGCCATTTCCCCGGCTGATCAAATGGCATCCGGGTCAGTGATTTATAAAAAATAAAAGGAGGCAGACAATGGAACAGAACGAGAGTGAAAGCTTGATGGCATTAAGTCTTGAAGACAAGATTGTTCAGTCAAAGAAGGTGGTGAAGGAAGCAATCGAGAAATTCGGCACAGAAAAATTGGCCGTAGCATGGACAGGGGGGAAGGACAGCACGACGATGACATGGCTGTTCAGAGAGACATGCAGAGAGCTTTCAGTGCCTATGCCAAAACTTATGTTTATAGATGAAGGCTATGTTTTTGAAGAGATATGGGACATTGTCAATCAGCTTAAAAAGGAATGGAATCTTGATGTAATAATTGCCAAGAACACGGATGTCAGTGACAAGGCGAAAAACGTTGGGGACATGGTCAAGGTCAGCAGTCTCAATGAGCGTAACAGAAGTGAGATCGCAAAGCTCGGCTTTGATGGAGATGAATTCCCGTTTGAGCCTGAATCTTACGTGGGCAACCATCTGATGAAAACAGTTGCCATGAATACGTTTCTGGAAGACCACAAGATTGAGGCGTTAGCGACCGCAATAAGGTGGGATGAACAGACAGCGAGAGTGGCCGAAACGTATTTCAGCCCGAGGACCACGCCTCCCCATACAAGAGTGCAGCCTATTTTGCATTTCAAGGAACGCGATATATGGGACTTTATTTTCAAATACAAAGTGCCCTTCTGCGTTCTTTATAACGAAGGCTACAGGTCGCTCGGCGCAAAAGGGTCTACAGTCAAATTGTCTGACATTCCTGCATGGGAACAGGACCTTGAAAATACCACGGAAAGAGCCGGACGTGGACAGGGTAAAGAAGAGATAATGGGCAAGCTGAGAGATCTGGGGTACATGTAATGCTTGGTTTTCTGAAAAAGAAATTAAAGCAGAACGACAGGAAAGATAAAGTGGTTGTTATCGGCATCGACGGCGTTCCCTGCAGCCTGTTGAACCGATTTATTGAAAAGGGTTTGATGCCCAACCTCGCAGACCTTGCGAAAAAGGGGACTCTCACCGACATGAGCGCATCGATCCCGGAAGTCTCCTCCACTTCCTGGACAACCTTCATGACAGGCGTAAATCCCGGAAGACACGGCATCTACGGTTTCATGGAGCTTCAGAAGGGAAGTTACCGGTGGCGGTTTCCGAATTCCACCGATATTAAAAGCGATACGCTGTGGGACATAGCCGGTAGAAACAACAGAAAGAGCATCGTGATCAACGTGCCTTCTACATATCCTGCGAAGCCGGTAAATGGCATTCTTACGGCGGGGTTTGTAGCGCTCGACCTGAAGAAGGCCACGTATCCCGACTCCGCGTATGAATATTTGAACAGCATCGGATACAGGATGGATGTAGATACACGGAAGGCGCAGGAATCGGCGGAGGCGCTTGCCAGGGACATAGAAGAGACATTCGTAATCAGGAAAAACGCCATACTGCACTTTTTGGACAACCACGAATGGGACCTTTTCGTCGGGGTGATAACAGAGACCGATCGCCTGCACCATTATCTGTGGGCTGCGCTCCAGGATGAGAATCATCCGCAGCACAATTTCTTCCTTGATTTTTACAGGAAGCTTGATTCATTTATAGGCGAAGCGTATGAAAGGGCGGGGGATGAAATACCGTTCATCATCCTGTCCGACCACGGCTCGACTGCCATAAAACAGGAGATATACCTCAACTCATGGCTCAGGGAGAACGGGTACCTGAAATTCAAAAAGGACAATCCTCAGTCTCTGGAGGACATGCATGAGGAGAGCAGGGTTTTTGCGCTGGACCCCTCAAGATTTTACATACATCTGAAAGGGAAATACCCCAGGGGAAGTGTTGGTCCCGGCGAATATGACGGCTTGAGAGAAAAATTGAGGGAAGGACTTCTTTCATTGGAGGCAGGCGGGGAGAAGGTCATAAAATCGGTCCTGTTCAAAGAAGAGCTTTACAGCGGCGCTCTGCGTGACGAGGCGCCTGATATCGTTGTATTGTCTTATGAAGGGTACGACCTGAAGGGCTCGATAAATAAGACCCAGGTAGCGGGCAAGGGTTTTCTCACTGGAGGGCATACAAGGGAAGATGCAGTGTTTTATATAAACAGGAAAGTGACCGCAAAGGACATAAATATAGTGGACGTCGGCCCTACGATCATGTCTTTGTTGAAAATCGGGGGGAACAGTTTTGACGGGAAGAGTCTGAGCTTGTAATGAAACAAATATTAATTGTAGAAGACGACCCTGATATTCAATCGCAGATGAAATGGGGCCTGTCAAAGGAATACGAAGTTGTTCAGGCAAAAGACAGGGACTCTGCGGTCAAGGCGTTCAGTAAGACCCTGCCTTCCGTAGTGACACTTGATCTCGGACTGCCGCCGGAAGCTGATGATTCGAGCGAGGGGCTATCCTGTCTCCGTGAGATACTGAAAAAGGCCCCGGAAACCAAAGTGATAATAGTGTCGGGAAACAACGAAAGAGAGAACGCGCTGAAGGCGATCCAGATGGGCGCATATGATTACTATCTCAAGCCCGTTGATCTTAATGAGCTGAAAGTAATTATACGGAGGGCCTTTCACCTGCACGAGCTTGAGTCCGAAAACCGTAAATTACATTTGCTCCTGGACAGGGAAATAGGATTTGAGGGCATGATAGGAGAATGTCCAGGGATGCTGAAGATATTTGAGACGATACAGAAAGTGGCTTCTACCGACGCCTCAGTGCTTATTACAGGAGAAAGCGGCACAGGCAAGGAGCTCGTTGCACGTGCGATCCACGAAAAGAGCACAAGGAAAAAAGGGCCTTTTGTGCCCATTAACTGCGGCGCCATACCTGAGACCCTTCTCGAGTCCGAGTTGTTCGGGCATGAAAAAGGCTCTTTTACCAATGCGTATGCGCAACAAAACGGCAAATTCGAATATGCAGACAAGGGTACGCTGTTTCTCGATGAAATAGGAGAGCTGTCCACTATGCTGCAGGCAAAGCTTTTGAGGTTCTTGCAGGAAAAGAAATTTCAGAGGGTTGGAGGCAGAAAGGACATAGACATAGATACAAGAATAATTGCCGCAACTAATATCGACCTGGTAAGTGCGATGAAGGAGGGGCGGTTTCGTGAAGACCTTTTTTTCCGGATAAGCGTCATCGCGATTGACATCCCTTCTTTAAGGGAAAGGGGCAATGACAAAAAGCTGTTAGCCGGTATGTTTCTCGACAGATACAAGGTGATGTTCAAGAAAAAGATCAAAGGGTTCAGTTGGGAGGCGCTCGAAGCGATCGAAAAATACCCATGGCCCGGCAATGTGCGGGAGCTCGAAAACAAGATACAGAAGGCCATAATTACGGCGGACACCAACGTCATTGAACCTCACAATTTAGGGTTGGAAGGACAGATGATAACAGGGATACCCGATGAAAATCCTGACGGAAAGCGGTATGAGGGAGTCACTCTGAAAGAGGCGCGCGCCAGACTCGAAAAAGACCTCATTGAGAGCGCCGTCGAAAAACATCGTGGAAACATAAAAAGGGCCTCCGAAGAATTAGGTGTCAGCAGGCCTACACTGTATGATCTGATCGGTAAATATAGTCTGACCATTAAAATTAAAGAAGATTGAAGCAGTACAGTAAGAAAAAGTTTGTTTGCAATTGATATCCGCGACCTCCCTAAATTTTTGTCGTTTTCAGCAAGGCCGAGTTGCTTACAACAGAGAGAGAGCTTAAAGCCATTGCCGCCGCAGCGAGAATGGGATTCAACAAACCAAAGGCCGCGATTGGAATGCCGATGCTGTTATAAATGAATGCCCAGAACAGGTTCTGTTTTATCTTGCGCATCGTTGCCCTGCTGAGCCTGATGCCTTTTATGACGTCTCTCAAATCATCCCTCACGAGGATAATGCCGCCGGTCTCCTTTGCCACATCAGAGCCGCTTCCTATGGCAATTCCTATCTCAGCCTGTGCAAGTGCGGGTGAGTCGTTTATCCCGTCTCCCACCATCGCCACAACCTTCCCCTGAGCCTGAAGTTCCCTGATGACCTTTGCCTTGTCCCCGGGAAGGACATTGGATATTATCCTGGTTATACCCACTTTTGATCCGATTGCCTTTGCAGTGCGTTCGTTGTCGCCGGTCAGCATAACAACTTCTACCCCTTCTTCCCGTAGTCCTTTAATCACTTCTTCCGCATGTTCTTTCAGCGTGTCTGCAACTGCGATAAACCCTGCAAGTTTTCCCTCCAATGCGACAATCATGACGGTATTACCCTTTTCTTCAAGCCCTGAAACGAGCGGCTCATTCTCTTCAATTGATATGCCGTTTTCTCTCATAAGCTTTCTGTTGCCGACGAGTATTTCTTTTCCCTGATATAACGCCTTTATCCCGTGCCCTGGTATAGCCTCAAACTTTTCAGCGTCAGGGACCGCTGCCCCCGTCATTTTCGCTCTCTTTATTATTGCTTCGGCAAGCGGATGCTCCGAACCTTTTTCAGCAATTGCAGCAAGCTGCAGTATTTCTTCACTCTTAACTCCTTGCCCCTCAATTATCTCCGTCACTTCCGGTTCACCCTTTGTGAGGGTGCCTGTTTTGTCGAATACAACAGCGTTGAGTTTTTCAGCCCTTTCAAGATATTCAGCGCCTCTTATCAGTATTCCCAGCTCAGCTCCCTTGCCGACCCCAACCATCAAAGCGGCGGGAGTTGCAATGCCGAGGGCGCAGGGGCAGGCGATTATAAGCACAGCCACAAAGGACAGAAGGGCGTTTGTGGAATTGCCTGCAATAATCCACAAGACAGCGGACAGGAATGCAACACTGATGACGATGGGAACAAAATAGGACGCCACCTTGTCGGCGAGCCTCTGTATCTGAGAGGACGATGTCTGGGCCTCCTCCACCATCCTGATAATCTGGCTCAAGGTCGTGTCGGCGCCGATCCTCGTTGCCTTAAACTTGAAGGAGCCGACCTTATTTATCGTACCGCCGATAACTTCATCGTTTGTATTTTTTTCGACCGGTACGCTTTCACCCGTTAGCATCTTTTCGTCCACTGAGGAATGACCATCTACAACAATGCCGTCGGTCGGTATTTTCTCACCGGGTCTGACAACTACAATTTCATCCACCATAACAGATTCGGCGGGTATTTCAACTTCTTGAAAGCCCACCAACCCTTCCCCTCCCCCTCGAGGGGGGAGGGCTGGGGAGGGGGTGACTTCTCTGAGAACATGTGCTGTTTGGGGTTTAAGGTCAAGAAGCTTGCGGATGGCGGCGGAGCTGCGCTTTTTGATTATCTCTTCCATGTATTTGCCGAGGAGAACGAAGGCGATGATAATTGCGGAGACCTCGAAATAGACATTCTTCTCCTCTACCGGCAATACCCCGGGGAAGAAGACGACGAATGCGCTGTAGATGTATGCGGTGGATGTGCCGAGGGCGATGAGAAGATCCATATTTGCCACACGGTCTTTTATTGCATGGTATGCGCCTACGAAGAATCCCTTCCCGCCGAAGATCATGATAGGCGTTGTGATGATGAAAAGCCATACGCCCCATGTAAACCAGGGGAGCCACGGTACAGGGACCCATGTGAGGATTGTTGCCCCCGTTGCAAGACCCAAAAACACCGCTGCTCTGAAGATCGCAAGGGCGATGACGCCGGTAAGGGCGATCGCGACCCGCTTCTTCATGTCTTTCAGCTCCGCCTCCGGGGCCTCGAAGGTCTTCACGCAGCTTTCAGCGCAGAAATAATAGGTCCTGCCCCCGATCTCTCTCTTTATTGAACGGTCCTTAGGGATGACCATCCCACAAACGGGGTCTTTCGCCATGCCCGCTGAGCCAGGATGTTCACCCCCACCCTTGCCCTCCCCCGTCAAGGGGGAGGGTATATTTTTAAATTTCCCCTCCCCTTGCGGGAGGGGGTGAGGGGGAGGGGTGTCTGTGCTCTGTGTTCCGATAAATGCTTCCGGGTCTTTATCAAATTTTTCCTTGCACGATACCGCGCAGAAATAGTAAGTCGTGCTTTTGTATTCGGACGTGCCGGCTGCGTTCTTCTTATCTATGGTCATCCCGCATACGGGATCAACTGACTGCCCTGTCTTTGCTTTTCCGCCGATGCTGACTTTAATTGATTTCTGCACTATTTCTTCATCTCCATGTCTTGCATCTTTTTCTGCATGTCATCCATTCTCTCATGCATTTTTTTCATTTCGGCTTCCGAGGCTGTTCCCTTTTCCATCATTTTGGACATTTCAGACATATGCTTTGACATGTCTTTCATCATTCCGGACATGGCTTTCATTCTTTCCGCGGGCATGTCCTTCATCATTTCGTGCATCTTTTCCATCATCCCGGACATATGGTCGGTCATGTCCATCATATCATTCATCATATGCTTGTGTTCCATCATGTGGTCCTTGTGCATTTCTCCATGCTGCCCGCCCATCTGGGCAAAGCCGGAAGCTGACATTAATCCTGAAATCAATACGGTTATTAAAAATATGCGTTTCATTCTAAGCCTCCTTTTTTTGAAAGTAGACGGTAGTTAGTAGCTAAGGGGGGGGGACGTAATTCTCTGCTTCCCTTTACTTCCAACTACTAACGACTGACTACTTTTGTACATATTTCTCTGGCGTTTTGTCAAATTTTTCTTTGCAGCCCTTTGCACAAAAATAATATGTTTTTCCCTATGACTCGTCAAGCTTGCATCACTTTCTATAAAAGAAATTGTATATCGGCACGAAAACAACCCCGATATACACCCCGTAAAGGAAGCTTTCCACAAGACCGAGAATGAATCCGCCGAAAGTCAGCCACTTGAAAGCCGGAAGCGCCGCCTCAAGAAAAACAGACATGCCGTGCAGTCTCTGCGGGACAATTAATCCGTAAAGAACACATAGAATATATGTGAGCGACAAAAAATTCCCGTCGTCCAACTGACGACCCTTATGTTCATCAGCATCCGTGCCCCTCTTTCTCCTCTTTGTCTGAATGACCTTTATGCTCATCTTCTTCTTTACCATGTCTCTTATGTCTGCCGGGGCCGCAGCATCCGCCGCCGAAAAGGTGCATGCTTATAAAGATGACAAAGAAAATGATGAAGACCCAGTTTTCCCTGACCCATTCCATTTTATGCCTCCCTGTTTATAGTTGGGATGTTATCACTCCCTGTAATATTGTCAAGCAATTTACCCCTATAACTCCCTAAAGCTTATCTTGTATCCGAGATTGAACCCCAGCATTTGCCTTACTTGTCAGAATGAGATCTTTCCCTAAAACCTTACAGTCACTCCAACCCCGCCTTTATAATCTGAATGATATGCCCCAATCAGCGAGGCATATTTATTCAGCGTCCATTCCGCCCTGACGATGCCTTCCCATTGCGTCCCCGTATCATATTCGGCGTCACCGGATACGCTGAACCTGTCTGTTAACTGTATTTTCTTGCTGATTCCCATCCGGAAATCGCCTTTGGTATCAACCTGCGTTCTGCTTTCAATATTCAGAGGGAGCAGATAACTCACGCCGAATATCCCTCTTGTTTCATCATCGGTGACATTCACGCCGCCGAATACTGTAAAAAACCGGTTGAAGTAGCGGTCATATGCTATTTCTGTATCGTAACTTCCATTCCAGTCAGCCTCCCACCCCGCAGAGAAAATGTTCC
Source organism: Nitrospiraceae bacterium (assembly GCA_003599275.1). GTDB lineage: Bacteria > Nitrospirota > Thermodesulfovibrionia > UBA6902 > UBA6902 > SURF-23. Next base: position 39,974 of record QZJG01000042.1, read on the forward strand.
GGGTGTTTGACGACAGAAGTTTGCCTTCGCTCATCTGTGTAAGAAGCGACGCCTCACCCCAGAAATACCACGGGTCTTTTTTCAGATTATTGGCAGGGTCTTTTCTTGCCTCCGCAATCTCGGGGTCTATCTCCGAACCTTCGTAACTGAGCACGGTAAACATCCCGGCCTTCATGTGATAAAGGATATGGCAGTGGAGCGGCCAGTCCTTGTCCTCTCCGGCATAAAACTCTATTGTCTGTTTTCCCATCGGGGGTATATCGACAGTATGCTTGAGAGGCGCATATTCGCCCTGATCATTCAGGACACGGAAGAAATGGCCGTGAAGATGCATAGGGTGATGCATCATGGATTTGTTTTCAAAGACAAGGCGGACATTTTCCCCCCTTCGTATCATTATCGGATCTGCCTCTGAAAGTATCTTTCCGTTTATGGTCCATACATAGCGCTCCATGTCGCCGTCAAGGCTGAGGTTGATAGTCCTCACCGGATTTAATTCCGGAAGTGCAGTTAGTTTTACTGAACGAAGATATTGATAAGGAGGCAAAGGGCGCGCTTCCGCCTGTTTTCCCATATCATGCATCATAGGCATATCATGTCCTTTCATATCCATATCCATTTTCGTATTCATTCCCTCATGACCTCCTCCATGCATCCTGTATAAGTCAGGTTTGGGAATATCCGGTGCAAATAGCCGCTCTCCCTCTCCGATGAAGGCTGAGGTGCTTCCGCTTCCATCCTGGGCAGTGGCTTTAAATTCAAAAGAGCCTTTATCTGAAGCAACGATAACGTCGTATGTCTCCGCAATGGCAATAAGAATACGGTCCAGGTCAACAGGTTCCACATCCTGCCCGTCCGCCGAAATAACCGTCATGGGGCCGCCGGCATATTGCAGATAGAAGTAACTGCCGGCAGCCGCATTGATGATGCGCAGGAGAATTTTTTCTCCCGGCTTTGCCTGAAGGGTTAACTCTTTTTTACCGTTTAGGAGAAACAGGTCATACCCCACATCGGAAACGTCCATAGGCGGCATCCGGTCCAAAGAACGCTTCAGTACATCGATTAACGCCCCTTTTTTGTAAGCGTCATAAATACTTTGCATAGTCCCCCTTTTCAGCATATAGTAGTCGCTTCCCCGCTTGAGAGTTCTCATCACCTCATGAGGGTCTTCGTCAATCCAGTCGGAAAGTGCCAGGACATATTCCCTGTCAGCCCGCGTCTTTTTCCCTTTCGGATATATCACAATAGCGCCGTACACGCCGATCTGCTCCTGCAAGCTTGTATGTGAATGATACCAGTATGTGCCTGATTGCTTTATGGGGAAAATGAATTCCCGGCTTGTGCCGGGCTTTATGGGCGGCGTAGTGAGATAGGAAACGCCGTCTTCTTTGTTCGGGACTATTATCCCGTGCCAGTGGATTGACGTCTCCTCATCGAGCCTGTTGTGAACGCGAATTTTGGCAATATCACCCTCGGTCAGATAAAGCGTCGGCCCGGGAATGCTGCCGTTTATGGTCATTGCCTTAACTTCTTTGCCAGTGAAGTTTACGATATTCTTTTCAATGAAGAGGTCGTACTCGGCTGTTCCACCATAGGCGGGCAGATTACAGGCAAGGAGCAGCAACATGGCTATTGTTAGAATTTCCTGCCGCTTCATCTATATTTTGTCCTCTTTAATCTTTAACAGGCTGCTGAAAAAGTATGGGATTGCTTCGTCACTAACGTTCCTCGCAATGACACTGAAAACCGACTTTTCAGCAACCTGTTAATGCTTGTGAGGCTCTGCCTTCGGCGTCTCTTCTTTCGAAGGCGCTTCTTCCGTCTGCTCCATAGGACAATGCATCATCATGCCTTTCATCATCGTGCCGCGTATGTCTGACATCATCCGGTCCATATGGTCCATCATCCTGTTTATTTCCATCATCATCTCTTTCCTTTCGGCAGGCTTCAGCTCCTTCATCATATTTTTTTGCATCCGCATCATGTCTTTCATCATCTGCATCATATCTCTCATCATCATCCCGTGACCCGTCATCTGCCGCATCATGGGCATGCACATATGCGTCTCCCGTCCCTCGCCCGCCATCATGTTATGATGCTCCATTTTGTCTTTTGATTCACCCTGCACGACATCGCCTGATTGAGCCTGCGCTGAAATGCTCCAGGCAAATAAGACCGCTAAAATAATGATCAGTTTTTTCATTTCCTGCCTCCTTTGTTTTGTTGGAAATACCACAGAGAAACTCTGTGTTTTATTGGAACTTGGATCACGCGCGTTTTAAATTATATCTTCCCGCGTTAATGCTCACCTGTCCCGCTGCCCGGGCCCCGTTCTTTAATTGCCTCTTCCCCGACATCGACCGTGTGAATGAACTTTTGCACCTTACCGTTATGTCTGTATTCTGCAAAGACCCGGTGCATGCCGGTATTCCTGAAGACAATACTTACCGCCACCTTTGGGCCTCCCGTATTCTGTCTGGGCGTGGCATATATAAAGTCGTTCAGCCGCCGGTCCCAGGAGGCAACCTGCATATCGAGGCCGTCGATTTTATCGAGGTCGCTAACGGGAGTGCCGTTTTTTCTTATTTCATAGAGGAAGGTCGCCACATGTCCTGTATAAGCCTTTTCAGGGACCATCCGCACCTGAACGTCATATTCTCCGGTTTCCATCCTGTCTTGTGCCTTTCCGCCTTTTGTCCTGAAATCATCGACCATGTCCGCCCATCCGTATTCCGTCCTGAAGATTACCTCCACGCGGTATCTGCCGGCAAGAGGAGGACTGAAAGTGAAATGATACATTCCGCTTCCGGACCTCTCCGGGCGGACATGTTCATATACCTGCATATCCATGTCGGTGATAAAGACGTGCACACTTTTCTCATCGAAAGTCTCTCCCTCCGGCGGGACTATGCTGAAGGAAAATTCCGCATTCTCTCCGGCAGGTGGCGCCCCGAACCGGGTGGATAATTTATATCCCGAAGGATTAATGACGGCATTCCATATATATTGCTGCGTATCGTGAGTGTCGGGGACAGAGATGACTTCCTGCTCAAGATCAAGCTGAGCGTAAGAAGGGTCTAATGTCACAAGGACAAACATGGCCGTTAAAGCAATAAAATATATTTTCATATTCTCCCTTATACTTAAACAGATTATTTTGAAGATATTGTGAACGGGTTGTTCATTTTTCTTTTATCAGACTCTTCGCGCCGTTCTCCCGGTGATGACTTCTCTTTTCATAAGGTAAATACAGGTTGAAGGTGGAGCCTTTGCCTGCTTCGCTTTCCACCCTTATAAAACCGCCGTGGTCTTCAATAATCTTTTTGCTTATTGCAAGACCCAGTCCGGTGCCGTGCTCCAGCACTTTTGTAGTAAAGAACGGTTCAAAGACCCTCTTTAGTTTGTCTTCAGGTATCCCTTTGCCGGTGTCGGTTATTTTTATATTCAGGTACTGCATTCCATTACGGACTTCTTTTTTGACCGATACAGTCAGTAACCCTCCTGCAGGCATTGAATCTATTGCATTGGACACAATGTTATTTATTACTTCTCTTATCTGTTCCTTATCTGTAATTATAAGTGGGGCATCTGCAAACAATTTCTCTACCCTTATGGATTTCTCATGACAGAGAACTTCAAAGGTGTTGAGAGAGTCGTTGATTATCTCCCTGATGTCGTGACTTCCCAGATTCAGACGTGTCTCACTTGAATAAACAAGGACGTTCCTCAGGATCCTTTCGAGCCTGTTTGCCTCTGCAATAATTATTTCCGTATATGTCTTTTCATCTGCTTCCCCGGAAATTTTTTTGTTCAACCTCCTCGCGTATCCACCGATCGAGGTCAGGGGATTTCGTATCTCGTGCGCAACGTTGGCCGTAAGCCTTCCCAGCGCAGAGAGTTTTTCGACCTGGACGAGCTGTTCCTGGAGTCTCTGCTTTTCCTGTTCGGCGTGCCTCCTTTCTATGACCCCGGCCATTGTATTGGCTATGGACGACATAAGGGCGTCATCTTCTTTGTTCCGTTTATACCCTTCTTTCATTAGAAGGCTGATTACGCCAAGGACGTTTTCACCGGACAATACAGGGATGCAATAGTTACTGTGCGGCATCATGCCCTTATATTGTATTTCGTGGCGGTCATCAATATTTTCGCAGGATATGACTTCATGTTTAGAAGCAGCCAATCCGCAAAGGCAGACGCCGAAGCGGACTTTTGCGCAGGCCGTCTGCATCTCTCCGGTATAGCCCCTGTGGACTTTCATCACCAGGACCTCAGGGTCATCTTCCACAAGATATATGCAGCCCTTTGAAAGCAGTGGAAGAAAAGGAATAGAGAGGACAATATCGAGCATGCGCCCCAATTGCTCTTCAAAAGAAACGGGACTGAGGGATATTTGCAATATGGAGCTTATGGCGCTCTGGAAGTAGTAGGCCCTTTCGATCTTTTTTTCCGCAGCCTTGCGGTCGGTGATATCGCGAATGTCGGCCAGAACAAAGGTCCCTTCTTCCGTCTCCACAGGGCTCAGACCTATATCCACCGGAAACTCTCTGCCGTCTCTGGCAAGCCCGTAAAGGTCCAATCCGGCGCCCATGGCCCGCGCCTTTGGTTTTGCGTAATATCCTGTTCGTTTTTCCCTGTGGATGCCGCGAAAACGCTCCGGCATCAGTATCTCTATTTCTTTCCCCTGCAGCTCTTGACGGGGATATCCGAATAACCTCTCTGTCTGTTCATTGACAAGGGCTATCTTTCCGTCTCCGTCAACGTATATCATGGCATCGGGCGCGGAATCCATGAGGGTGCGAAATTTTTTTTCTGCTTCCCTGCGGATGGCGATTTCTCTCTCCATGGGGACCAGGGCGAGCTTTTTCATGCTGTACCAGAGGGTTATTCCCAATAGGACCGTAAATAAAACCGAGCCGGAAATAAGTCGCAGCATGAACCGGTCAAGGCTGTCTCTGATTGATGAAAAGTCCCTTGCCATTTCCAGTGTGACCAGATCGCGGCCGGCATACTGAATTGTATTTTTGAAAGGGAAGGAGTAGTTTGAAGGCGCTCCTCGTCTGTAATGAGAGATTATGAAATTGTTGGCTGCTGTCGCCTTAAGCTCTATAATGTCCTCGTGTCCTTCTCCCCAGTGCTCCAGGAACTGTTCGACTGCGGCATAATCATGTCTGAGGACCGCATCCTGCACAAAGGCCCCCATAAGCTCCAGGTCCCCGAACGTCGCTCTGCGCGCGTCATCAAGCATCTCACGCTCATGGGCCAGTATGACGGCAACGACAACGCTGAACGACGCTAACAATATCGCGATGAAAGAGATCATCACACGTCTGTATCTGAATACCGGAAGGGTCATGGCTGGATGCCGATTTTTTTAAGCTTCTGCAGAATAACTCGCAAGTTGTCATAATCCCCGTTAACTGCCGGCACAAGGCCGGTGAGGTTCCCCTGCATCCGGAGCAGTATCTCTTTCCCTTCCTTATCGTCTTTGAGCCGGAGCAATGCCTCCTGCAATATCCTGACGGTCTCTTTGGGAAGGAGTGAGCTTGTGACGAACACGTGTTCGGAGATGGGAGGCGTCCATGCAAGCACTTTGAGACCACGCTTTTCATACTCATAAAAGACGTCTTCCTTGACGGCCCCGGCGTCAAAGTCCCCGGTAAGCACTCCGAGGGCGACGTTGTGATGGTTGTATAAAAATTTGGATTCAGCCAGGTCCTTGACGTCTACCCCCGCCTCCAGAAGCATGTACCGGGGGACAAGATGTCCCATGGTGGATTCAGGGTCTACGAAGGCAAATTTTTTTCCCTTTAAATCAGCCAATGTTTTTATTTTGCTGTTTTTCGATGTAATGACCGCGCCCATGAACACAGGTTTGCCCGTTATTTCCAAACGCGCAAGAATGGGTTTGCTGCCGTATTTCTCCACCAAACCAACATATGAAACCGGGCCCATGAATGCTATGTCGACTTTATTCTTTCCGATCTTATCGATATGCTCCTTGTAATCCTTTGAAATTTCCATGACGACAGGTTTACCGATTTTTCTGCTCAGATAATCAGAGAGGGGGGCGAATCTGTCTATAAGCTCCGTCGCAGGCAGGTAGGGATGTATTCCCAGGACCAACGACTCATGCGTGTATGCAATGCTCCCTTTAAAAAGCAGGGCCAGGAATATCAACACGAAGAAAGCAAAATTTGGTCTCATATTCACCTGTCCTCACAGTCTCCGGTATCTTCTCGTGTAACGCCTTCAGGAAAAGCGCCAATAAGATAACATTGCAAAAGTATAACACACTCTTCTCACAGCAGCTCTTTTATTAGCAACAGTAATCTCACAGCAGATCTTTTTTCTTTTCGTCCCAAATCACCTTCTTTTCTGCCTGTGCGCTGAAACCGGCGGCAGTTCTTCCGGCAACATAAGGGGATGGTGTTTGCCATCCCCTCTTTTGTCAAACCTTCATGAGCTTGACTTTTGTGTCATAAAACGAAACGCTTCCGCCGACAGGGTCGAGCATACAGGTGTTTTTCAGGTGAGGGTCGGTCCACATTGCGGCATTTGCGTGAATTCCTGTTGCCCTTCTCGGATCGCCTTTGACGACTTTGCCGTCTATGCTGACGTCAACTGCGCCTGTTGCCCAGTGACCGAACCCGAGCACAAAAGTAATTGCGCCCGGCATGATTGTCTCGGTCGTCATGATCTTCCCGATCATCGGTTTTTTCATTCCGTTCTTCAAATCCCAGACGCCTTCTTTGTTTGTCGCGGAGACCACTTTGACCTTGTCTCCTGTTTTCAGTCCGAAATTTTTTGCATCCTTCGTGTTGATCAATATCTCGTTCTCGGGTTTGACGGCAAGCAGCCAGTAATCAGCGATGGTCCTGGACTTGGTCATTGCCACATGCCGCTGTGTAAGGAGGTGAAGCGGATAGCCTTCTTCAAGCCCTTCTTCTTTCGGGGACTTCCCAAGCGCGGTTGAGACAGGGAGATAGGTCGCGTAACCGGGGTTGGATTTTCCCGTAAATGCGCTCTTCGTGCCCGCTGTTTTCTCCTGATAGATATTGATCAGCTTTTTGTACTGGTTGGACACATGCTCGCCTTTGTATACGTCTTTGTATTCCTGGAACCTTCCGCCGCGGTTAAGGACGTATACGACTTTTCGCCAGTTTGCCCCGGCGATCTTCTCCCATCTCTCAGGATCAAAGACTGTTTTGGGAAGATGCTTTCTTGAATCAAGAAAGAGCTTCAGCTCCGCGTCATCCGCGTCAGGCACAGGGCTGCCGTCGGTCGCTACATTCGCCACCATCCTGATGTAGAAATCATCAGGTGTTGTGAAATCTTCTCCGGCCGCGAAACCGTCCTTGCCGAAACCCTTCATGCCCAGCTTCTCAGCTAATGCAAGCTGGAGCGCCTCATAAGAGCAGGGCATCTCTTCGCCGAAAACCGTTACAGTATCGGGTATCGGCGCGATGACCGGCTGCCTGACCGGCTGGACCTTTACAGGCATGTTCGGATGTGAGCCCTGCATCTCCCACCGCTCAAGATAGGTAAGGTCGGGGAAGATATAATCCGCGTACATCGACGTTGTTCCTATGAGAATGTCGGAGCAGAAGTACAACGGGATTTTATTCACGTCTGCAAGTATTTCAATGTTCGTATGTCCCGCGGGTAAAGCATACGCGGGGGTCCCCATATAACTGAACAAGGCCTTGATCGGGTAGGGATAGGCGTCACCCATCGATGGGACCAGCTCTTCATAAATATCGCTTGAGAGGGGCCACCAGTTTCTCTTTGCGGGATAGCCGTTAAAGAGCGTTGAGTCTTCGTATTTAATGTCGTGCCTTATCACGCTTATGCCGAACTTTGAAGTCTTGCCCGGTTTCATCTTTCCGAGGTCAAAGGGCTGTCCCTCTTTCCCGCCCATAGGGCCGTAAGCGGATGCCGCTATCATGCCGCCTTTCCAGTCAAAGTTCCCAAGCAGGAGATTGACGGTCATTGCAGAGGTGACATTGTAAAAGCCGTTGGTATGCTGGGCAATTCCCCTGTGCACGTCCACAACCGCCTTTTTGCCGTGATTCGCGAGCTCCTGAGCGACCTCTTCAATATCCTTTACGCTTATGCCGCAGATCTTTGACCATTCAGCCATGGATTTGGAATTTGCTGCGTCAGCCACGACCTGAAGGGCGCTTTTGACCTTGATGCCGCTGAGTTCTGCGTCTACCAGAAGGTCCCCCGTCACCGGCGCTTTTTCATCGTTAGGGTCAACGGCAACAGGCTTGCCGTCTTTCATCACAACAAGATACTCGAAGTCGTGTTCTTTCCCGTCCTTGTCCGTTCGTTTTTCCGGCTGTGCGAGACCTGTCTCATTTGCCCTCAGGAATTTCCCCGGTTTTCCATCCTTGTCGGTTTTTACGAGGAGTACCGCGTTGGTCCATGTAGACTCGTCTGCTGCCTTTGCCGCGGCCTTGTTCGCGTTTCCGAGATATTCGGCATCGAACTTTTTGTTCTTTATCATCCACTGGATAATCCCGGCGAAAAACGCAGCGTCCGTGCCCGGATTTATCGGCAGATATTTATTAGCCTTTGCTGCGGCCTTGTTGAATCTCGGGTCCACAACCGTCATCTTTGCCTCGCCGTCCGCAAGTCTCGGGACAAGTCGCGCATTCCTGTTAGGCGGACCGTAATTGGCGTCAAAGAGATTTGATCCGACACAGAGGATGTATTTTGAGTTTTCGAAATCACCCTGCCAGTAGAACTTCTGGCCGCCGCCGAATTTGTTGTATTCATACTGCTCGCTCATCGCCTTGCAGGTGAAATAGAGAGAGCCCTGGCATACAGTGGTGTGACCATGTGTATTTACCGTGCCGAAGTAGTCGCCGAAAAACCTCGCGGAGAAATCGCTCCTGCCGCCCTTCTTCCTTCCCCAGATATAGACGAACTGGTTGTTTTTGGGGCCGAAGTCCGGATGTTCAGGGTCAATGAGATAATGGAGGTTTGCCGCGTGTTTTGTCTTGAAGTCTTCCACCGCCTTTTTTTTGTCTTTCGCTTTTGCGATTGCCTTTGCGTCCTCGCCCATCTCCTTTGTCGTCTTCGGGTCTCTAAGCGCATAAAGGTCTTTTAAGCCGGTCACCACTCTTTCTTCCTCGCCGGGGACGTTTTTAAATAAGACGCCGCCGTTGACAATCTCATCGACTGCTTGCCCGAACGGGACCGTCATCCATTTGTTTTCACCCCGCTTCCCAGCCCTCTTTAAGACCTTTGTTATCCTGTACGGGTCATACGCTGTTTGTATGCCCGCGTGCCCCTTGGGACAAATTGCCATGTCTACGGTATTGGTATCGAAGGGTGAAGTCTTATACGGCAGATGAGGCACTGATACAAAGGGGTTGAAAGGGTTGCCGTCGATCTTAAGAGCTATTGCAGAGCCGTTTTTTCTGTAGAGCTTGACCTTTATGCCGCAGCCCGTGTTGCATTGCAGACAGACTGTATGAAGGATATTTTCAGCTCTTATGAGCTCATATTCCTCTTCCGCGGATATAAACCCGGCCTCCGCCCTGCGCATAAGGTCGGCGGTCCATTCCATCTGGGAAGCAAGCAGGGCGCCTCCAAGCACCGCGGAGCATTTCATAAAGTCTCTTCTGCTGAATCCGTTGTTCTTTTTGTCATCCATGATTTTCACCTCCTTTTAAACCGGCAGTATGTAATACACTCTCGGTTTTGTTACGGCTGAATCCGCAAAGACAGGCGCCATGCCCGGATAACCGACCTTCTTTGCTATTTCTTCAGCGCTCTTATTTTTAAACATGCCTGTCCCCACCTTTGCGTCAACGTTCGGAGTGACGCCGGACAATACTTTTATTTTGTTTTTCATCATGACCTTGTGAATAAGGCTCTCTTTGTCCTCAGGGTCTCCGAAGTAATTGGCCCTGCATACGCATGTGTTGACGCACACGGGGACCATTCCTTTTCTGAGCCTGTGCAGGCAGAAATGGCATTTACGTGCGACCCCGACAGGCAGTTGGTCCTTCTCGCGGGGCCATTTCCTGCTGTATTCCCACGACGGAGATTCATCATATCCTTCAATCTTCGGAGTGCCTCCGGTATGGAACGCCCCACGGTCGAGGGTCCTTGCCTTGTATGGACAGCCTGCAACACAGCGGCCGCAGCCGATGCACTGCTCGTAATTAATCATCACTATTCCTGCGCTGTCGCCTTTTGTGCTCTTCCACGTGGCCTTGCCTTCTCCTTTGTTGGGACAGGCCTCAACGCACGGCGGGTCATCGCACTGCAGGCACGGTCTCGGAGTAAAACGCCTTTTGACCTTTGGGAACGTCCCCGTCTCTTCCAGATAGATCGGCCTGTACATGACCCCGGGCGGGCTTTTCTGCTCCACCATGCAGCCTACCGTGCAGGCCTTGCAGGCCGTGCACCTTCTGAGGTCGATCAGCATCGCCCATTTTGTGCCGGGCTTTCCGTAAGCCCTTTTAATGTCTTCCTGTATAACCGTCAATTCGTCTCTGCCTTCGAACATTTGGGTCCACCTCCTTTATTTTTTGTGGCAATTGGCGCAGCTACCCTTAACGTCAAATGCCCTTGTGCCGTTGTGGCAGGCGCCGCATGACTGCCCTTTCTGCATTTGGGACATTGTTGCTGTCTTGCGCTTTTCCTTTGTGATAAAAAGCGCATCGTGGCAGTCGGTGCATTTAAGCCCTGCGCCTGCAATATGATTGTCATGGCTGAACATAACATTGCCTATGCTCCTGACCTCAAAAGTTATGTCGCCTCCTCCTGTTTTTGCGGCTGCAAAAGACGCCGATAACAGGGTGGCAATAATTAAAAGCAGTAATATTTTCATCTCTCACCTCCGTGTTGATTGTTCGGGATTGACGGTCTTGTTTAACTCATCAATTATCACATGGACAAGGGGATGTCAATACGCGTATAAAGGAGGAGAGGAGAAAGACAAACAAGCACTTTACCTCGAAGCTTTGGATGGGAAAAAGAAGAAGAGTGTAGTGCGGCGACTCGTCCGGATAAAATGAATAATCAGTCCGGGACAAAAAAAGGATGGACGGACCAGGGACCCGTCCATCCTTTTTTATTTATTATTTGTGAAAACCCTTTGCTTTTGTAAGCGCCCAATTCCTGTCCTTGTTTTTGTGGCAGTTCAGACATGCAAACTCTACAGTCGTAAAGCCCCTTGCAAATTCCTCCATCACAGGTTTGCCGTCCTTGTCGGTAACCTGTTTGCCTTCTTTATCAAGTTTTGGGGTTTTGTAGAACATTTCGGCTGCCGGATCAAGATTGATTTTGAATAGATGGCTCCTCACGTCAGCTTCATATTTACCTTTCGATGTTGCGGACTTGGTGGCCTTCGGCATATGACAGTCAACGCATTTGACCCCGACTGCCTCCATAGGTTTCCCTTTATAGGCAGATGCTTCTTTGCTATGACATTCCGCGCAATCTTTTTTAATGGCAAATTTTACCCTCTTGTGCGGGTCATGACAGGTCACGCAATCCATGGACATTTTTCCGGCCCCTGCTTCGCTGACTGAAAGCTCGTTGAATGTCTCATGATGCTGGATGAAACCGCCCTTTGCCGGGATCTTCTCCCTGTTACCCCTGATATGACAGCTTCCGCAAAGCAGCGCTGACTTGTTTGTATTTATCTTTGTTTTGTCAGCGGTAACTGCGTGCTCTTTCCCTGCGCCATGACATTGCTCGCAATGTATTCCTGGAAAAACCCATGTGCCGACTATCCCCTCAAGGCCGTCCTGACTGCCTGCCCCCGAGTAGCCTGTTGTATGACACTTCGCGCAATCATATTTCTTTTTCGCACCGGGCTCATAATCGGACCATGTACCGGTTTCGATATTATATTGATTTTTACCGGGCTGGTCCTTATTCGGTCCGGTCATGGTAATGATGTAGCCTTTTTTATCTATGAATCTGGCCTTCTTGTGTGAACCGCCTATAACATAAGATATATCATCCCATGTATAGCCTTCGGGAAGAGGCAGCCCTGTATATTTCGCAACCTCAGCTTTTCTAAGTTTATTTGGATGGCCGGATACCACCCAGTCGTTATATTTGCCGGCATGGCAGGTGGCGCATGCATCGGACCCGATGTATTCAGCGGCGTATGAATAACTGAAAGTCCACAGCACAGCCATGCACAGCAGAAACAACATACATTTTCTCATCATATCCTCCTTTGGGAAAGTTAACACTTTACTTGTCCTGTAAGCATACGTCATGCCAGGAGGAATTGTCGGGAAAACAATAATAAATCAGGAAGATACAATGGAGGTTATTTGTGATGGTTTGCAAGAAATGAGGCACCGGATGTCTTCAGAATTATCTAACCCTGCTTGAATAAAAGGAATAAAGGATGCCTCAAGAATGATGCAGCATTGATAGCCGTCATTCTGAGCGCAACGAAGAATCAGTCTTACCGGCAAGCATGCTCCGGGACGGAAAAATTATTCTGAAGGTCGTTCCCTTGCCGGGCACACTGTCAACATAAATATCGCCGCCGTGGTCTTTTACTATACCGTATGTGATGGAAAGCCCCAGGCCCGTTCCGTCTTTTTTGGTTGTGTAAAAAGGCTGAAATATTTTTTGGAGCGCATCGTTGGGAATTCCCGTCCCTGTATCAGCTATAGTTATTTCGACCCCAGTTCCGGTATTCTTTGTGATGATCTTCAGCTCCCCGCCGTCGGGCATGGCCTGGACCGCGTTCAAAAACAGGTTCAGTAACACCTGCTTCAGGTTCGCCGGGTCTGCTTCTACTGAAGCAAGGTCCTTGTCCAGATTTCTCTTTACAACTATCTTTCTCATCGAATGCTGGTAATTAATCAGTGTCAGCGTTTCATTTATAACACTGTTGATATCCAGGATTTTTTCTTCATGCACTGATGTCCTCGCAAACTCAAGCAGACCCTGGACAATTCTCTTGCACCGGAGGATTTCCTGCTCAATGACCTTCAGGTCCTTTTTTACAGGGTCGTCGCCGTCAATCTGGGAATTTATCAGTTGTGTAAAACCAAGGACCGTATTCAGCGGCGTGCTCATCTCATGTGATACTCCTGCCGCCATTGTACCGATGGCAGCGAGGGTCTCCGCCCGCACCATGCTTTCCTGTGTAAGCCTGAGTTTGTCCGTCGCTTCTTTTACCCTTTTTTCGAGTTCTTCGTTAAATCCTTTCAGCGCATCGAGAAGTTTGTCCTTTTCCTCATTCATCGCGCTCAGTTTTGCCGTCATGTTATTAAAGGCCTCCGCCATAAACCCGATCTCGTCTTTTGTATCAACCCGGACCCTCTTGGAGAAATCACCCGATGCAATGGTCTGGATCCCTTTTATCAATGAATTTACCGAACCTGTGACGCCCCTGATTATTACCATCAGCACTATCAGGGAAGACACGATTGTAACGAATATGGAAGTGAATATTAACGTTCTCGACCTGGTTATGAGGATGTTCCTTTTGCTTTTGATTTCGCTTCTCATCTTGTCTGCCGCATGCCTCGCCTTTTCAAGAAGTCCGATCATGGTAATGCCCTTCTGGGTCGCCGCGTCCTCAACCAGCTTTATCTGGATCGCATCGTTTGTTGTGATAAGTATGCTCACGTCTTCTTTATAGTCCTTTTCAAGCTTCTCTATACCGGACAATATTCCGGACAGCGACGTCAGCCTTTCTTCTATCTGTGAGTGGCACTGCATGCAGGCCACGTCGTGGAGGTGGGAAGAGTATTTTTTCGGAAGGAATTCCAGGTTTGCATCAAACTCCTCTATATAACGTATAAGGTCATCAATATTCCTTGTGTAGCCGGCCTGATGCCTGTAAAGCTCGGCCTGGGCGCCTTTCATCTGGAAAAGCATTTCATTGTACATGGTGATTATCATGTCCTGCTCGTTTATGAGGTTCTGGTTTGCGACTATGGTGTTCAGGTTCTGTATTACAACCATGGAACCTATGGTGAATATCAGCAGTACCAGCGCGAGTCCTGTTATGAGTTTCTTTTTCATCGGTTGTGTCTGAAGGGATAGATCTGTGGGTCCAAATCGAGTTCACTCGCCATTTTTCTTAACTCAGCATATTCAGAGTCTGCAGTCTCTTTAAAACTTAAAGCATCTAATGCGGTAAGGGTATTTTTGCCGTCAGGCGAGGTGTGCATGGACAGTAAAATCTCCTTGAGGGAAATTTTAATGCCGGGGTCCAGATCTCCCCTGAGGCAGAGTGTGTTTGAAGGCACTTCTATGGAGCTGGCTATAACTACAAGCTTGTCCTTAATGTCGGGGTTGTCCGAAAGGAGCTTTTCATATATAAGGTCTTTCGCAGCGCCGATATCAGCCTGACCTTTAAAGACAGCGAGGATTGCGGCATCATGACTCCCTGTAAAGGTTATTTTGCTGAAGTACTGCTCGAAATTGTTGACCCCGTGTTTCTTGAGATACCACGCCGGGAATATATATCCGGCGGTGGTGACTTCATGTACGAGGGCTATACTCTTACCCTTTAACGCCTTTGCATTGCCTGTAAGCCCGGTATCTTTCCTGGTAAATATCAACCCGTGATAAGTTGATTTGCCGTCTGTGCCGACCGCCCTTGCAATGGGCTCTATGTCCGCCCTTGCCTTTGTGAGCACATAATTGAAGCTTCCGAAAAACGCGCCGTCAATGGTCTTGTTCTTTATCTCGTCGTATATGGAGCCGTAGCTGTCGAGGAGTTTGATTTTTACGTTCATGTCAAGGGCGTTTGAAAGATATTCCGCAAGGGGCCTGTACTTTTTTCTCTGCTCAAACACATTCTGCTCGGGCAGGATCGCTATGGTAAGTGTGTTTTCTCTGATTTTCTTCGGCTCCACGCTGTTGATGTCCGGCGTGTTATTTGTGCATGAAAAAGAAATGAGCAGAAAAAGTACAAGAAAGAATTTTGAAAACATAATTTATTATATCAAAGCCATAAGATGTTTTAGGTTATCTGTCAGGTTGCTGAAAAAGTCGGTTTTCAGTGTCATTGCGAGGAACGTTAGTGACGAAGCAATCTCAAACATATTGATTAATACAGAAGCGGATTGCTTCACCTTGTTCGCAATGACAGCCAACAGACTTTTTCAGCAGCCTGTTAGGACCTTAAAAGCTCTCTGCCGTTAATTCGCAGAGACGAAGTTGCTGTCGAACAGGTCATATTTTTTCATCCTGCGCCTCAGGGCGTCCCTCCCGATATTAAGCATCCTCGCGGCCTGGCTCTGGTTGCCGTTTGAATGGCCAAGCGCCTGTAAAAGCATATTACGCTCCATTTCTTCCAATGATCTGCCGGAGCGTATGTTGTCTGGAAACGGTCCGTTATTAACTTTGTATACATGCTGTCTCAGCTCCACGGGAAGGGTGTCAATCCGGATGGACGGCCCTGCGGATAAAAGGACCCCTTTTTCAATAATATTCCTGAGCTCACGTATATTGCCCGGCCAGTCATGCTCAAGAAGAATTTCTAAAACTTCTCCGGGAATCTCATTTATGCTCCTGTTAAACTTCTTGTTGTAAAGACCCATGAAGTGCATGGAAAGCGGGACTATGTCCTCTTTCCTGTCTCTGAGAGGAGGGATAGTTATAGGTATGACGTTTAATCTGTAATAAAGGTCTTCCCTGAATTCTTTTTTCCTGACAGCTTCTGAGAGATTCTTATTGGTTGCGGCTACTATATTTACATCTGCACTGATATCCGTGGTGCCGCCCAGCCTGCGGAATTTCTTTTCCTCTATGAGACGGAGCAGTTTAATCTGCACGTCCATCTTTATTTCGCCGATTTCATCGAGAAAGAGGGTGCCGCCGTCGGCGATCTCAAAAAGCCCCTTCTTTTGTGTCCGGGCATCCGTAAAAGCGCCTTTTTCATGTCCGAAGAGCTCGCTTTCAAGCAGGTGGTCGGGAAGGGCGCCGCAATTTATTTCCACAAAAGGCATTTGCCTTCTTTCACTCATGTTGTGTATCGCGCCGGCAACAAGATTTTTGCCTGTGCCGGTCTCACCCTGAAGAAGCACAACGGGCATATCCATGCTCACGATCACCTGTGAAACAAGCCTCATGACCCCGGCCATTTTTTCCGACCTGTAAACAACGCCCGCGGGATTTCCGTTTACAACATTACAATCATGCTGTATAACGGTGTCAACGCAAGGCTGCTTTATTATGTTTTTTATGGACCCCAGCAGTTTGTCCATTGAAAAGGGCTTAACTATGTAATCGTGCGCTCCGGCTTTCATGGCCTTGACAGCCGTCTCCGCATCGTCCATGGCCGTAAGCATGATTACCACGGCTTCTTTATCTATTTTTTTTATCTCACAGAGGGTTTCAAGTCCGTCCATGACCGGCATCGTATAATCCAGTAAGAGGAGGTCTGTATTTCCACGTGAATATTTTTTTAACGCCTCCTTTCCATTCTCCGCCGTAGAAACTTCGAAATCTCTTTTGAAGAGCTCTTTTTCCAGCGAATGCCTGATAAGCTCATCATCGTCTGCTAAAATGATCTTTAACTTTTGCATCGAAAACCTCACAAGTTAAAATAGGGTCCAGGATCACTTGTCTT
This sequence comes from Nitrospiraceae bacterium, assembly GCA_003599275.1. GTDB lineage: Bacteria > Nitrospirota > Thermodesulfovibrionia > UBA6902 > UBA6902 > SURF-23. The sequence continues at coordinate 56,559 of QZJG01000042.1, forward strand.
GTAGCAAATTATGTTCCAATTTTTATTAGATAAAAATATCTTAAAATTTAATACGTTAACTAATTAAAAAATTTGCGGGTGCTTCAAAAAAAATCATGCAGATGAGAGAGTTGGGATAACCTGCTTAATTATAAGAATTTTCAGGATGCCTCAGAACAGTTGCACTTGATGGTCAACTCGTAACTCTTGCACCGGCCGGCAGCTTCACGGTAAAAGTGGTCCCCGTCCCCTGCCTGCTTTCAATAACGATTTCGCCGCCCTGGGCTTCAATAACTCCTTTTGATATGAACAGTCCCAGGCCCGTGCCGTTTTCCTTTGTAGTAAAAAACGGTTCAAATACCCTGCTCATTTCATGGTCCGGGATCCCGGGACCGCTGTCTGAGAATGAAACATAACAGCTTCCGTTGTCAGGAGACACCCCCGAAATTATCCTGAGGCTGCCGCCGGACGGCATGGACTGGATGGCATTCAGCAGCAAATTGAGAAAAACAAGTTTCAGATTATCAGGCTCTGCATAGACCTCGGGCAAATTATCCGTGAATTTTTTCAGGATCCTGATCTTCTGCTTTTCCGCCTGCTTCACAACAAGGAATAAGGCGCCTTCCACAAGATCATTCAGGTTGACGTGCTCCAGCATGGAGCGGGAAGGCTTTATAAAGCTCAGTTGTTTCTTGGCCATGTTCATGACCTTATCTAAATGTATCAGGACACGTTCCAATATGTATCCCGCCTCGCTCCCTTCTTTTTCATCATCCTTCAGCGCCTTTAAAGAAAAATATACGCCTGTAAGCGGACTCTGGATTTCATGTATGATCCCGGAGGTAAGCTGTCCGATTGCAACAAGTTTTTCCGTCTGATAGAGATGTTTCTTGTAACTTTCCCTTAACTCCCTGTTTGTATTATTCAAGGATTCAACCATAGCATTCAAGCTGTCCCCAAGATGTCCGATTTCATCCTTTATCGGGTAATCTTCTTTTACGGTAAGGTCTCCCTGTTTAACTCCGTCAATCACTTTTTTTAACTTTTTTACGGGCCGGTATATGTAGCGGTTGTTTAAAAAAAACAGGATCAGAGATACGGAGATCATTGCAACAATAGAAGAGAAAATAAGCCTGTTCCGGTTTTCAATGATCAGCTTCTCGGTCGGCGTCATTGAGATGTCGACAAGCATGATTCCTAAAAATTGTCTGTTTCTGTCATGACAACTGAAACACTCTTTGCTGTTGGACAACCTTGTAACAACACTGAGGACCCTCCGGCCTGATTTGAAACCGGTATTCATGACCTGCTCTTTGTCCATTTCAAGGAAATTTGATATATACGAAGCGCTTATCTTCATCCCGATGGAATTCGGATTTGTCGAGTATACTATCTGACCGTCTTCTTTTATTATGGAAGCTGTTTCTATTTCCCTGGATTTGTTCATGTCCTCCATAAATTGTGTTATCTCGCCCCTGTCGTTTTTTATCATGTGGTACTCAAGGTTGCTTAATAAGGTTGAAGATATGAAGAACCCCGATTCCTCCGCTTTTCTGAGTGTGTCTCTCCTCTGGACCTCCTCAATGACATATGTAGAAGCGCCGAGCACCGCAAGTAGTGACATGACGATTGCAACGGTGATCTTGGTATTCAGCCTGTAGAAAATTTTATCTCTGATAGTGAAAAACATAAAACTCACGTCTTTCGGAGGACACTTATATAGAGAGCTTTATCCAAAGGAAGAACATCATAAGTGGTCTTCCCTGTAAGCCTTATAGTGATTCTTACAGCGGCGCCCCTTTCGGTATTCAGCTCGGCAATCTCTACACGACTGATGGTGCCGTTATTGACCTCGATTTTTTCGGGGGCCTTCCCTTTTGTTGTCTTATGGAGCACGACCATAATCCGATCGGGGTCGGCTTTCTGCACAACATTATAAAGAAAATCCCCGGAGAGGGTAATATGAAACATGGTCAAATTTCTTGAGTCATCTTCTGTTATTTTTAAACCGGTAAGACTTATCGAAGGCATTGCCCCGTGAATTCCGGATGTTGGTCCCCCCGGCTTTAAAGCCTCTGACGTACCCGCAGGCTTTTCAGGCGGTACAGGTTTTGCCTGCACCGCCGGTTTTTCAGCAGAGGGTGGGGGCGCATCAGTTTTTCCTTTGCACCCGGAGAAGATGAACAGCATAAAGACTGTTCCCGTGATCGCAACCATTTGTCTGTAATTTTTAAAGTTCATGCTGTCCTTTCTTATGACACCGCCTGCAAAGCTCTCTACGCCTGTCGCCGTTTGTGAGTTTGTCATTATCTGATGAATGCGGATTATGACAACTGACGCAGTTTATATATTGCCCCGTCGCGGCGTCTACATAAGGGCTTTTACCCATGCCGTGCATATGGGTTTTTTGTACCTGCTCATGGCATTGCAAACAGAGTTGTTTCAGGTCCATCGCAAGAAGTCTTGCCTGCTCGCCTGAGTGAGGGACATGGCAGGTTGAACAGTCTTCTGCAGGGGGATGCTTGACTTTCCTGCTCACCATCTCATTTCCATGACAGTTAAGGCAAAGACCGGTAAATTGCTTAATCAAAAGTTTCTTTGAAGAAGCGGCGTGCGGAGAATGGCAGTTCAGGCACTGTTTGCCTGTAGCCACGGGGAAATGGACTACCTTCCCGGCAAAGCCTTTTTTGGCGTCCGTATGGCATTCCCAGCAAAGTTCAGGCACTGGTTTTAAAATTTTCCTGCTGCCTTCAGAGACATGGCAGGAAGTACACGCTCCTTCCGCATACGGCGCGTGACTTACCGGTTCAAGGAGCGCCTTTGTCCCCTTATCATTCCCGTGGGGGTTATGGCAGCTCAGACAATTGGAATCAGCTATGTCTATGCCCCTGTGTTTTGTTTTAAGGCCGGAGGCGTCATGACACCGCCAGCAAAGATCGGGGACTTTTTCTGCAATTAATTTCCTGTTATTGGTGCCGTGGGGGTCGTGACAGGCGCTGCAGGCCCCGTCGGCAACCGGCTTATGAAGAGATTTCCCGGCGAGGCTTTCTCCCAATTCCGTATGACAGCCGAAACACAGGTCTTTCCCCGGCATCATGAGGAGCCCCTTGTTCTCCGAAGAGTGGGGATAATGGCAAACACCGCAATCTCCTCCGGCAAGCGGCTTATGCTGGAACATTCTCTCGTTAATATCGGATTTATCGGTGTGACAACGAGAGCATAATCTTGCACCCTGAGCTGCAAGGAGCTTGTTCCCTGAGGACGCATGGGGATTATGACATCCAACGCATTGCCCGCTCTTTACCGGATTGTGCACCACAGTGTCCTTTAAGACTTTTTCCATGTCCGAATGGCAAATAAAGCAAAGTTGCTCTTTTGGTGTCAACAATGCCGTATCGCCGGCAGCTTTACTCTCGGCATGACAGAGGTCGCACGCCCTGTCTTTAAAGGGACTGTGGGCCTTGCTCCTTAAAAGCTTGCCGTTTTCAGATGAGTGCGGGTCATGACAGGAGGCGCATGCGGATTTTGAATCAGCCATATTCCTGTGGGCGGCCTTGAATTCGGTTTTTGACAGGTTATGACAGCCTGCACAGAGGTCGCCTACGGGTTTGAGAAGATTGCCGGGGTTGTCCGAACCATGCGGGGCATGACATGAAGTGCATTTGCCTTTTTCCACCGGGACGTGGACCTTACCTTCGCTGAAACGCTTCTTTTCTTCTTTATGACAGGAATAGCAGAGGTCGGTCCCTTCAGCGCTCAGACCCTTTTCAAAATCCGAACCGTGCGGGTTGTGGCATCCGGAGCATTCTCCCTTTTTTGCCGGGGTGTGGACCGATTTACTTTTGAATACCGGTTCAAGGTCTCCATGACACGTAAGGCAGAGAGCTTTCTGGTCTTTGGCGAGGATCGCCATGTTGTTGCTTCCATGCGGACTGTGACAATTAATACATTCCCCTGCGGCCGGTGGATGCGGATGCTTTTTTGAGAGGGCTTCTTTGAGAGCTGTATGGCAATTCAGGCAAAGCTCTTTGCCCTGTATTTTTGTAAGCGCCTTGCCTTCCGAACGATGCGGCGTATGACATGCCGAGCATCCCTGATCTATGAGGGGCTTGTGTTTGTATCTGTAACCCGAGCTTTCTTTAAGGTCCGCATGACAGCTTACACAAAGGTCTATCTCAACCTGTTTTAGCAGTTTCCGGTTAAGGGCACTGTGCGGCGTATGGCAGGTCAGGCATCCCTCCATATCCAGCGCCATATGGCGTGTTCCGGCACGATTAAGTTCCTGTTTGATCTTGTCGTGACATCCCAGGCAGAGTTCAACGCCTGTATTTTTTACAAGCTTGCTGTTTACCGAGCCATGCGGCTCATGACACGCGGCACATTTACCCTGATTAAAAGGATCATGGATCTGCGGCTTCTTGAGTTCATCATCAAGGAGCATGTGACATTCAAGGCACACTTTTTTCAAGTCCGCTTTTAACAGAGGACGCAATTCGCTTTTATGCGGGGTGTGGCATGTGAGACACTCGCCATCCTTTGCGGGGAAGTGCCCAACCTGCTTTTTAGTATTTTCAGAGACATCCGGATGGCACATTATACATAGTTCTTTGACCGGCTGTGTCAGTTTCCCTCCCCGGGGTCCCTCGTGGCAAACCGTACAATCTCCCTGGACATAAGGCTCGTGGATTGCAGGGAGGAGCGAACCCTTTTTCCCGGTGCCGTGAGGGCTGTGACAGACAATGCAGTTCTGGGCCTGTGTTGAGGGAAGATCATGAGGTTTCTTTGAGGTCACGCTATCTTTCTTATGGCAGGAAAAGCAAAGCTCATTGCCTGTCATTGTGAGCAGGCGGTCCTGATCGGATGAGTGCGCCGGATGACAGAGTATGCATTCACCCTTTTTGAAAGGTTGATGAACGCCGGCAGCGGACACTATTTCTTTAAGTCCTTTATGACATTCAAAACAGACAGAGGTGCTGTCCTCTGTTTCCTTCATTAATCCTTTTATGTTTGATGCATGGGGATTATGGCATGAAGTGCATTGCCCCTTTTGAGTTGGAGGGTGCACGGTTTTCTTTTCAAACTTTTCTTTTAATTCGTTATGGCATGTATAGCAAAGCCCGGAACCTTCGGCCTTTAAAATCAGCTTATTGGAGAACCCATGCCGTTTGTGACAGGCCTCGCAGTCTTCCTTTGCCACAGGGGCGTGAACAAAGGTCTTTGTGTGCTTTACCTTCGCCTCTTTATGGCAATCATAGCAGGTCTTTTTTACTGCCAGTCCCTCGCGGCTTCCCAGTGTAATCAAGGATGCCAGAAAGAGAGTGAAAAGCAATCCCATGACAAGCTTTTTCCCATATCTTCCCATCATTAACTCCTTTTTCAATTCTTTATAGAAGCTGCGAATGCCTTTGCGATTTCTTCCGCAGTTTTTTGCGCCAGACTATCCATAGACTGGATCCTGCCTATGCCAAAGACCGTTTCCGTATCTGTCCCGCGTCTTGGGGCGCTGACGGCCCAGACAATATTCCCCGTATCAGCGTCTATGATTCTTAAAGAAACGGCAATTGCGGGTACCTGGCCGGAGCCTCCCGCCCCTGTGGCAAGCTGCATATCATATTCATGCACAACCCCGATTATAAGAAGCCCGGCGCCGAGACGTTTTCCGATCTTATTAACGGTCTCCCTGGAGATGGAAGTAGCAAGCCTGATCCTTTCCTGTGAAAGCACTGAAGCTACTTCACCGGGCTCGATGATATTGATCGGTGAGTGCTTTAATAATTCCACCAGCACGTAGTCCTCCATTATTTTCCCCGCCCCCTGTGTATCGCTGAGGTTGTCAAAAGGCAAAATCGCTATCTTGACGTTCCCTTCTCTTTTGAATTCATTGCTTCTGAAGGGTTTCATCGAGGTCCCGCAACCTGCAAGCAGTATCAAAAGCAATACTGAAATGCTGCCTGTATAAAAAAACTGTCTTATTCCCATAGTAAGCTGTTCCTTTCTATTTTGAATATGCCTTTCTGTAGAAATCTTTCACCACACCCTCAGATATCTTCTGAGATAATTGTCCCAGGGTAAACTCTTCTCCGATGGTCACAATCGGCAGGTTGGGCCCTCCGGTTGCGGTAACGCTGTTCTGCCAGACGATTTTCCCGGTCAGGGCGTCTATGAATTTCACCGTCATTGAAATCATGGGGTATTGCTCGCTGCCAAGCTGGATCATCTTGTAATCGTGGATAGTACCTGTGAAAATTCCCTGTATGTCCGCTACATCGGCAATCTGGGCTATCTGCGCCGGTGTCAGCTCACTCACGGAGGCGGACCCGCCTGCGACCTGTGAGACCACGGCATTAAACTGCCCGGGGTCCATTATTTCCAGTTCACCCCGTATGAGAAGCTCGGTCATAAAATGCTCCGTTACTTTCTCTCCCGCAAGCCTGTCGTCTGCCTGGGTAATAAAGGGGGACAGGCCTGCTTTTTGATAAAAGCTGAAGTCAGCATCGGAATGTATAAAACTCCGGCTGTCCATAAGAGAGCTGCAACCCGTGGAAGTTATCATCAGCAAAGAAAGTATTAATATGTTAAAGCGTTTCATTCCGTCCTCCATTAAAAGGATTTGTTGTATCTGACCCTTATAAAACTGCTCTGCTCATCTTCGAACAACTGCGATATTGAATATATCAGGTCCAGTGTGGTCCGCTTCCTTAACATAAACCTGAGGCTCCCTGAAGTATTATCAGTTGTTGCCCCGGCCACCGCAGTGCTGCCGTAGCTCAGGCTTGCCTGGTGTCCGCGATAGAACCTGTAAGCCATAGTAGCTGTTCCCGAATATGATTCGTCTCCCGTCTCGGGCAGCGTGACGGCGCCGGTCAGGCTGTAGCTGGTCCGGCGGTTTGGCTGATAACTTAACGAACCGTTCAGATTCTGACTGTCTATGCTTGTGAGATCAAGCTCGTCAGAGGAAGAATTTACCGAATAAAAAAGCGTGAGCATTGTTTTGTCGGATGGTATCATGTTCATCTGCACTGATTCGTTGACTGAAAAGGTCTCGGTTACAGGCTCAAGATGTTGAGGGGCCGACCAGTCACCTGTCGCTGAAGAAAGTTTGGTATACAGGTCATTGCCGGACGTATCAAAAAAGGTGAAGCCGGCCGGTCTGTCGTCATAGGCCGCCCGGTCTGACAATGTTCCGGAGGCGTCGAAGTCCCGTGTGCTCACAAATGCCGGGGATTCGCTTCTGCCGATATTCATATTGACTCTTAACGAAACCCTCGGCGTCAGGTCCATTACCGAGTTCAATCCGAAATTGTCCCTTATATTATCGCCCTGATCGGGGTCTGTTTCGCGGGTCCGTGATACGTTTAAGCCAAGTTGGACCTTTTCCTGTAATTTATGTAAGAACGATGCTCCCAACGTAGTAAAATCCACACTGCGTATCTGCTCTATATCGTCAAACTTCCTGTTTCCTGTTGTTACCGACAGGCGTAACTCGGGTATTGGATACAGGCTGGCGGTAAGGTCTGTGTATTGGGAGCGGGAGGTTGTACTTGCCGCCGCAGTCTCTGATTCAAAGTCGGTAATGTCTCTGGTGAAATTAGCGCCTGCTTCGAACCATTCCATCGGTCTGGTCGCAGCGCCGATACGGAACGCCCTGCCGACTGTTACCGTTTCTGTTCCGTCTGTGCTCTCCGAAGTGAAGCGATTAACGTCAAAATCACCGGTCAGAGAAGTTTTAGGCAGTATTTCGTAACTTCCACCAAGCCCGAATGATACCGAATCCGAACCCAGAGGCGGCTGGTCCCCTGATTCTCTCTCCTGCCTTGAATAACCTCCCCTGAAATTCATCCATTTATATTTATAGTCGCTGAAAAGAGAAAAGGAGTCGGTCCGTGTTTCCGCATCTCCTGTGGCGGTCTCAGTTGTAGAATAACTGGTAATCATACTCGGCAAGTCTCTCAGGAAAAGGGCAACCCCCGCCCTTGACGTACTGGTTTCAACTAATTCCGCAGCAGTAGTGATTGTTGCAATACGGTTATGCTGGAGGTTAAGGTTGTAATTCTCTCCCGCGAGATCGACTGACAGATTGCCGAGAGGAGAAAGGTCCCACAATGTCTTCCCGTCTGCCGCCGTATAATTAAGTCTGACATTAAAAACGGCATTGAGCTGTTTTTTTGTCGGCGGTCTTATATCAAGGTTGATCCCTCCCTGAAAGAGATTATTGCTCCCATCGGGTCCCTCGGCATATGTATCTTCGAGAGTAAAGCTCCCATTCCACCTTGTGATTGCGGGCGCTTGCCTTGGGATTGTAAGGACCAGTATGGCCGCAATTAAAATTACTGATAGAAGGTCATAATATTGCATCGTCTTCACTCTATCTCGGATAATTAAGTGTATAAGATTGTTGCCCATGACATGTCGGTAAACAGGCGCCCCCGTTTGAATTCATACTGAAAGTCTGAAGTCCGGGGACCCTTCTGATAGCAATTAATGCCCCAAGCCGTGCAGAGCCGTGAGAGTCATGGCAGGCATAGCAGGGGATATTTTTCTGCCCGACATGGAATACATGTCCATTGGCTGAAGCAGGCGGATTAAGACGGCTTGCCTGCTGGAACAATGAAGAGGAAGCCGCATTAACATATGTTTCATAATTGTGGCATATGAAACACAGCTCGTCTCTTGTGACGACCCTCGTATTGCCCTGTGCCTCATAAGGGCCCCTCAGGATATTCGGAAACTGAGAGCCATGAGGGCCCCTTAAATTCGAGTCGTTAGAACCATGACAGTCACTGCAGTAGATAATGCTGAATGCATTAAAGCCCCCTGTAAAGGAGTTGGGATCAATCCCCGGGTTTTTCCCCTGTCCTTCAACAGGATGAAATGAGGCATTATTGGTGTTAAAAAGCCTTGCCATATCCGGCTGCCCCGGCGGCTGCTGGGTCCATGATGAATGACATTTATAGCAGATCTCATATTCATTAAGGGGTGCGCCGGTGTCATTGGCTGAAATATACTGGTACCCGGGGTTTGTCTCTGGACCGCCGTTGAGAACATGTATCCTGCTCACCCTGGAATTCTTTCCTGAAGCAGAGGGGGCAGTCTGCAGCGAAACACTATGATCTATAGCATGGGCATTATGGCAGTCGCTGCATTCCGCGTGACGGTTTCCTCCGGCATAAGAATACCGGGCAGGATCTCCGCCCTCGTCGCTGCTGTGTTTACCGGGGCCCTGACGTATGAGATGACTATACGGTTTTCGCAGCTCCCGTTTAATATCGCCTGCAGGATCTCCATCATGGCAACTCATGCAGAGGGTCTCTTCACGGCTGATCAGGAGATCGGGAATGATACCCGATCTGTCCTTCCTGCCGTGAGGGTCATGGCAATTCAGACATTTCCCGGCGGCATCCATATCTCTACGGACGGAAGGGGAAGGCCCCGGCCAGACAGCGCGCGGGTCTGTCCTGTGAATTGATGTATCATAAACTCTCTGGCCCGGATAGATGCCGGAAAGAGTTTCGTTCCGGTGGCAGGAGTAGCAGAGCTCGTTATCATTTTCTCTCCACAGGGACTTCGGGTATTTTATTGCCCCGCTGCCTTCAGAATGACATTGCCTGCATGAACCACGGGGTATGGCAGCGTCTCGCATTACCCCTGTCTGCGGACTGCCGTGTTTGGTATTGTTGTAGACGCCCGCTGCTTTTACTTCCGTTGCAAAGAATGTTGGAAGTAATATGAACAGCACTGTTGCAAGACACAGAGAACGCTTTAAATCTGTCATTCCCCGGCTTGACCGGGGGATCCACGATTCGGATTTTGAATTTGTTTCGTATTTCGATATTCGGATTTCGGATCTTTTATTCCTCTTCCGTGCTTCTGTGTCTCTGTGGTTGATTATTGTTCTCATTGAACTTTTAAAAGTTATGACATTGATTGCATCCTGAGTTTGCATCGACAGGACTGGCCGGTTCAAGGTAAGGCCAAACAAGACCCTTTTTGTATTTACCGCCATGCGCCAGATGACAGCTTGCGCATATGACCTCATTGCTGGAAGCAACCACCTTTGAAGATATATAATCTGTCGCCCCCGACACCTGGAAACGGAGCCTTGGCACGCCTTCTGTCATGTCCCCTGTGGCAGCTCCGAATCCGGGGCCTGTCCCTGCTGTCCAGTGGGCCGGATCTGTGAGATAGCCTGTCCTGTTAATCGGCACATCAATTAAATGATGGACCCTGTTTCCTGAGTTGTTAACAGCAGGATTGAGAAGGTCATGGCATTCAGTGCACCATACGGAATTCCCGGCTTTATAACCTTCATTTGACTTCTTATATGCGGCAACAGAGGCTGACACGGAAGGCGGATCTCCCGGAGCTGCATCCCGGAATACATCCTTTGCCATCTCAACAGTTATGCCGGCCCCGCCGGCAGGATTGGTAATTACATTCCTGTAATTGACGGTCCCGTGGGGATCATGGCATGATGCACAGGTCATTGTTATATTCGTCATGGAACTGAAAGGTACAGAAACTGTAGTGATGCCAAGATCATGTCCATTTTCAGTGCTGACGCCGCCGCTGTTGTTAAAAAATCCTGCGCCTGAATGCTCGTCACCGCTTCCGTCATACATTGCGACCTGCGCCAATACATCAGGGGCCTTCGGGTCACTGCCGTCATGGCAGAAAAGACAAAGCTTGTTTGTAGTTGCACGGACAAGAAGCTCGGCAAACGGCCCCCCTGTCTCCACGCCCGGCGGTGTTCCCCCGCCTTCACTGTAATGCTGAATATGGCAGTCGCTGCAGGGTTGCCTGTTTTTTTCAAGGTCGTGATAATGCGCAGCGTTTGCAGTTATGACCGATAAAAATATTAACCACAGAGGCCACAGAGAAATTCTATAATTAGTCCATAGCGTTCTTAATGAGAGGCTGAATGCCGAATAAACAAAATGCCGACACCTTCTATAAAAAAGAGTCATGCAATTACTGAAGCTGTGCAGCAATATGAACTGAAAAGATTTAATTTGCATGGCGGTATATGCCCTTTCAATAATTTGTCGATTCATTGTGTTTATGAAGCGTTCGGCCTCTCAGCGCCCTCTATGGTTTTACTCATATTCATCCCTCTACTCCTTCAGATCGCTCACCTGAAAAACCTGAATACGGTTTGCTCCCTTTTCAAGAACAAACAACTCCCCCTTATTCCCAAAACACAAATCCACCGGGAAGAAAAACATCCAGTTCTTTTCTTTCATATAGCCGAAGTTAAACAGGTGTTCCCCTTCAAGTGAGAAGACCTTTAATCTATGCTGGAAGGCGTCCGCAATCCACAGCCTGTTTCTGGAATCCACGGCGAAGCCGGTGGGGAAGGAAAAGTTTTTCGAGGACTCATCTCCGTGTTTTCCAAAAGACTGAAGCAGTGCGCCCTCCTTATCAAAAAAGTTCACTGCATCTCCCATGGCGCTGAGACCGATTATCCTGCCCCCGGCAATGCCTGCTTTCTGAAGAGATTCGAATTTTCCTACCGACCTCACAAAATCACCCCTGTCATTAAATACAAGGATTTCGTTATCCATAAGGTTGGTTATATAAATCAGACCTTCCCGGTCGATGCTGATCCTTCCGGGAGATACGATCTTTTCCATTACATGAGAAAGATCGATTTTATCAACCAGCGATCCACCGGGGCTGAAAACCTTTAAAAGCCCGGTGCGTATCTCGCTGACATATATCTGCCCCTTCCTGTCTATTGCAACCCCGTACGGTGAAATAATGCCTGCCTGTTTGCCGAGCCTCATGACAAGGGCGCCGTTTTTATCGAGGACGACAACTTCCTCAGTCTCAAAACTCGTTACAATCAGGTCCCCGTTACTTTCATCCATGACAATGGAAAGGGGACTTCTAAAAAGCCTTTCTCCTGCCTTGTCCTGAAACGTGACGATTTTCTTTATTTCAGGGGCTGCATCCTTTTTACTGCCAGATTGGTCACCTTTAGCAACAGAAAAAAAAGTCAATCCTATTATCAAGCTTGCCACTGGAAGGACATATTTGGTTTTACTGTTCGTCATCTTTATCTTCTTCAACAGGCTTGCGGGAATGACGGGTCAATAGCTAACAATCTTCTACCGCACTATTCAGTAATACTAAAAACCGTTATCCTGTTCCCGCCCTGTTCAAGCACATAGAGGTTATTGTTTCCATCCATTGTCATATCTACAGAGGAGAAGAGCCCCAATACTTCCCGTTTAATTGTGAGGAGAGGGTTATCGAAGGAATCAATAACTTTAATCCCGTTCCCTTCCTCAACAACCCAGAGGCGGCCTCTGCGGTCTGCTGCGAGTGTTCTAATGCGAAGGGGGGCCTTGAATTTCGATGGTGATGTTCCCAATGCAGGCAATATCCTTCCCGCATCGCTGTAGACCCGGACCCCGCCAAACCCCGGGTCCGGAATGAAGATTTTTCCAAAATCGGCCCACACATCCGTGGGTTCCCCCACATCAGTGATTTTAAATTTAAACTTTTCGTCGCTTCCGAAAACGAGAATCTGCCGGTTGCCTCTGTCAGCCACGTACAGATTACTTTTTTTATCCACGAACAGGGCGGAAGGCTGGACCGGCACGGTGCGCCTGAATGAAGAGAGATCAAGGCTGCGGTATTCCTCCAGTACGCCGGATTCATAATGTGGAAGGACCTTGAGGTTTTCTTTCCCCCTCTCCGCTACAAAGAGGGTCCCTTTATTTGTTACTGCAATTGCAGTCGGGAACCTGAGGTCTCCTCCCCTGCCAAGGACTTTTGCAGCAATGCCCTGGCGATTCAGGACGGCGACCTGGTGCCCCTCTGTATTTGTCACAATCAGAAGACTTCTTAAGTCGTCATAACAAAGTGCAGTGGGACCGAGCAGCCCGGCATCCAGTCCGGCGGGGACAATTACATCGACCTTTTCAAGGCCGAGTGGAAATGCCGAAGTCGCTGTGGCAAGTATAAGTACCAATACAACTAAGGAACTCTTCATTTTGCCCCTTCCCCTCCGGGTTTATTTTCATTCTTCCCTTTAATAAGAAGCTGACGCTTGTCCGTACCGTCGCTATTCATGAACCAAAGGGTCTCGCTGTTTCCCTCTAATGAAGTATAAATTATGATCCCTTCCTCAGGAAGTAATGCGGGGAAGATGGCCCCGTTTTCTGTTAACCTTTGGACTTTCCCGTCGTTTATACCGACTGAAAAAATATCCGGTATTCCGTTGTTCACAGCGGTGAAAACAATATGTTCATCTGTTGCGTCAAAAAAAGGCTGATTTGTATATTCAGGAAGATATACCTGGAACTGGCTGTCGAATTTCTCAGAAAAAAGCACCCTTGCTTCAGAGCCGTCTGCTTTCACAACCCATATCTGCCGGAGTATGGTTTCACTTTCATATACCATGAGTGTATAACATATATTCTGCCCGTTCACCGACCAGGCAGGATGTGAAGCTAATGATTGTTTGCCGTTCTCTTGCCGGTTGCCCTCCGCGTAGTTCGTTATCCATTTACGACCGGTCCCATCCGACTTCATTGTCCAGACCTCGATCCTGTCGGTAAATGCAATATCCCCCCCGTCAAAGGACCACTTCGGCTGGAAATATAGTTCAGGAACGATTTCTTTGACCGCTGGATATCGCAGGTCTGTCTGTACGAACTTGCCTTCCTTTGCCTCAAGAATGTAAAGGCCGGGGGTTTCGCCAAAGCGCGGGATGGAATTAAGAAGGACCTTGTCCTCCTGCATTGAGACATCGGCATATAGAAAAGCCCTGTGGTCGCCGCCGGTTGGAAATTCAATGGGCCCCTTCTCAGTAAAAGCGAGCAGTCCTCTTGATGAGAAAATCAACAGCCCCTCGCTTTCAGGAAGCCAGGAGATCCTGGTGTCCCCTTCCAGAATGACAGGGTAGGAGGCAAGCTCTTCCCCCTCGGCGCTTACAACTTTTATTGAATCCCCCCCAGCGCCCTCATTTGTAAAAAAGGCTGTCTTTGAAGAATCCCTCGAAGGCAGGGGCAGCCATGAAGAGGCCCTGCTTTTTACCAGACGGAACATTTCACCTGTGGCTGGATCAAGAGTGAAAAGCTCCGAGGTGAAACTGTCCCTGAGAACGCCTGAAAAAAGAATTTTACTGCCGTCAGGAGAAAGCGAGAAACCACTGACATGAAGCTCCGGAGGTGATATCCGTTCCTCAATGCCGGTCTCCAGATCCAGATGCCACAGGGAATTGACCCCTGTGCGGCTGAGATTTTCTTTCTTTGATCCCTCATGGGGACTGTCCTGCTTCTCCGGTTTTTCAATATCTTCTTTCTTTTCGTCATCTTTCTCTGTGATATCCTGTCCTGTGTAATAGATGCCCTTTCCGGAAACATCCCATAAAAGCCACCTTCCTGAAAGTCTTGGTGCTTTATAATTTTTTACATCCGAACCGTCAAGCTTCATTGTGTGCACTTCAAACTCGCCGGGATTCACAGGATAGGCATAGGCTATAAGACCTGCTTTTTCGGAATAGTCAGGCCTTCCGATATAGTTACTCAGAAGGGGCCTGCTCTCCATAGTTGCAAGGTCCATTTCCCATATCCCGACACTATAGCTTGCGCCCACTTCATAATATATTTTAGTGCTGTCAGGATTCCAGAAAACATCCCTTACGCCCATTTTTTCTGTAACAGGCTCTGTCCTCTCACCATCTGCAGTGCCTATCCAGAGGTCTCTGACATTTTTCTCACCGGGGGCCGTAAATGCAAAAAGATTTCTGTCAGGAGAATAAATGGGAATACTTGCCCCGGGGATGAGACCCGGTATGCGTTTTTCACCTGCCTCATCATCAATTCCGACAAATAAGGTCTCATCAAATCCCTTCCGGTTGGTTATGACCATTATGGACTTTCCGTCAGGAGACCATCTCAAGCTTTTGACTCCACGGGTGGTAAGCCTCCTTGGGTCTGTACCATCTGCTTTCACAATCCAGAGATCAGGTGGGGTATGTAATGTTGAGGACAGGAAGGCAATCATGCTGCCGTCAGGCGAATGAGAAGGACTGAAACCTCCGTTTGGACCATCAAATTTAAGCTGTATGTTGTCGATGCCGGCTGGTTTCTTCTCGTCGACTGCCGGGAATGTATCCTGTGGCACAGCTGGGACTTCGTGGCGTATTGTCTGCTCAGGCGCGCATGCAATAAGGCAAAGTAGTGCAAAAATAAATAGTATTGTTGTGCCTCTGCTTTTTCTCATAATCTATTGTTCCAGGAGATAATTTCTTTGGTTGCGTGAAAATATAGCAAAATCTGTTCCAATTTTTTCATGAATAAAAAACATTATATATCAGTGGGTTTGTTGTTCAGGCGTTAATGGAGTGCTATATCCCGGTAGCAGGCAGGAATTTAAAGAGTTGAGAGTAGAGTTATGAAAAAAATGTTACGTACTCGTGACTCGTTAGCAGGCTGCTTAAAAAGTATTTTGCATGTCATTACGAACGAGATGAAGTAATCCGCTTCTAAATAATCAAATGGTTGAGATTGCTTTGTCACTAACGTTCCTCGCAATGACACTGAAAAACCGGATTTTCCAGCAATCTGTTTAGCGTTAGAGGTGCTTCAAAATTGCAGCAGACATGAAAAAATCAGAAGGCCTTCACGTATGCCTTTGTTCCGCCCTTCTGATGGCACTTGCCGCAGCCGTATGCGAGGTTGTCGCCATTTGATACCTGACCTTCAAAATCGGTTTGGCCGTTGGCAATGAAGGAGTGGGAATCAGTATTCCAGCGGGTCATATTATCGTACTTTGTTGCGTGTGCCTTGTGACATGTCAGACACATGATTCTCGAATCGCCTATTGCTGTCGAGGAATCACCTGCTGATGATACCCTGGTTTTGACCATAAAACTATTATCAGGCTGCACCAACGGGTATTTCCAGTCATACCCGGCCGGATTCGGGTTTGTTCCCTGTTTGTTTATGACAACGGCGGTGTAGGTTGATATGCCATAATTACTGCCTGTTTCGTTCATCTTAATATTTGCCGGATGCCTGATCCATGAGTCTTCTGCCCTTGTGTTGTTGTTAGACGAATTCCTTGTCTCTGCATTACCGCCGTGAAAATCACCGTGGCATGCTGAACAGAAGGATGAGAAGCCTCCCCTGTAAACATTTTTGTTTACGTCTGATTCATCGGCAAATAGGTCCGCTCCTTCAAGTGTATTCCCGTCTTTGCGGGCATTTATATAGCCTATCCCCTGAATGTCTCCACGGGAATTGGACTTAACAGGCTCGTAGTTTTGGTTCTGTATGCAATCACTGTTTGCAGTCTCAACTCCATATCCGCTAACATCCCCTGTAACGCATATTCCGTTTATCTTTCTCAGTACCTGTCTCCACGCCGATATCTCAGAGCCGAAGCGATCATGTATGCCGTGACAACTGATACAGGACCACCCTCCTTCTGTAATCGAGCCTCCCGGGGGATTAGCGCCCAGGACGCTGTCAGCCTTCATAGACCGGGATGTTGCGGAGCCTCCCTTTGTGTAAGCAGGATTATGGCCCTTTTCAGGGTCAGTGTTCGCCCAATAAAAATCCCCTGCCGGCATGGCTATTCCTGAAGGGTCAACTCCGTCTAATGTCATTACTACAGGAGCTACCCACCCGGCATCTTTTACCGTGGGAAGGTCTGCAGTTGCAGGGGTCTCATTGCCTTTCATGTGACAGGACAAACATAGGTCGGTGATGTCTTTTTTGTGAAGCAGATGGCCATAATTGGCTTCTGTGCCGCCGTTTCCGCTCACATGAAGCGAATGACAATCTCCACAGGGAAGATTGTCATAAGAATGATAAAGGCCTGTAGCCCCTCCTGCAAAACTGATATCTGAGACTGTAAGTGCCAATACCCCAAGTATAAATATCATAAAAATCATTTTCACGGGCTTGCTCCTTTTTATGTGTGATGTAAAATACATTTACATCCTATATCGGCATTTTTACAGAAAACTTTACAGTTTATTTGAAAAAATTGTATGAGAGGTTAATTATGAGGCGAGATGAGGAGGAAACTCTATTAATGCAAAGGTTATACATGAAACGACAGACTGCTTTAGAAAATTGAAGATCATTATATATGGAAGTGAGAGGGGAATAAACCTCCCCAAAAAAGAGGGACGGCTTGCCGTCCCTCTCAGTCATAGCTGCTGATGATTTTCTTTCAGAAGGTCTTCACGAATGCCCTGGTTCCGCCCTTCTGATGACACTTGCCGCAGCCATATGCAGGGTTGTCTCCGTTTGAGGCCTGTCCTGTGAAGTCAACCTCTCCATTAGCTATAAAGGCATGGCCATTTGTATTCCAGCGGGTCATATTATCGAACTTTGTAGCGTGCGCCTTATGGCATGTAAGACACATAATTTTTGTATCACCGACGGCTGTAGCAGGGTCAGTTGCCGATGCCACATTATTTTTGACGGTAAAGTCACTGTCAGGCTGAACGAGCGGATACTTCCAGTCATAACCAACGGGATTCGGATTCGTCCCCTGTGAGTTGCTGATGACAGCAGTATATGTTGTTATTCCATACTTGCTGCCGGTCTCGTTCATCTTGACATTTGTCGGATGCCTGAGCCATGTGCCGGCAACCCTTGTAACTCCGTTGTCCGAATTTCTTGTTTCATTATTACCGCCGTGAAAATCACCGTGACAAACGGCACAGAAGGAGGAGAACCCTCCGCGATATACGTTTTTATTTGTGTCGGACTCGGCGCCGCCCAACCTGAGCTTTGCGCCCTCAAGGGGCTTGCCGTCTGCGCGGGTGTTTACATAATTCAAGTCATTTGTGCCGCCCCTTATATCGCCCCGTGAATTTGATTTGATAGGCTCATACCCCGGTGCTGTAGGCCCCTGGTTTCCACCATAGCTCTCAACACCGAAGGTGACGGTTTCCTCGCCAGTGTGCACGGTCCCGTTTATTTTGCGTCTTAACTGCCTCCATGCTGTAACGTCTTCTCCGAAACGGTTGTGAGGGTCATGACATGAGGTACAGTCCCAGTTCTCGGTTGAGAAAGTTCCGCCCGGCGCGGCCCTTAATACAGAGTCAGAGGGCATCGTTACAGACTGGACCCCATGACTTTTGCCTGGATTATGTCCCTTTTTCGAATCTGTCATGCTCCAGTAAAAGTCT
This sequence comes from Nitrospiraceae bacterium, assembly GCA_003599275.1. Lineage (GTDB taxonomy): Bacteria > Nitrospirota > Thermodesulfovibrionia > UBA6902 > UBA6902 > SURF-23. Next base: position 74,698 of record QZJG01000042.1, read on the forward strand.
CCTGAGGGCATTGCATAAGATGTAAGAGCGGCGCCTGTATACGTCATGACGGCAGGGGCTTTATATGCATTGGATGCCGGATAACTGTGACACTGAAGGCATATGTCGGTCGCGGTAGGCTGCATTAAAAGGGCCGGAAAAGGGCCGCCGCCCTCGGCTGCCGAAACTCCATCTTCGCTATTATGCATTGTATGGCAATCATTGCATATCAGACCGTCATAAGAGTGATAAAGTTTTGTGTTGACTGCGTGCACGTTATAATCAATGAAGGCTTCCGCTGCCGGTATTGAAAATATGACTGACACAAGAAATACAAAAAAAATTGTCAGAATTGAAATGCCGCTTTTTTGCATTAATCTCCCCTTGGAACGCAAATTAATGCAGGCGGGGAAAAACCCCCGCCTGCATCTTAAAAGAAACAGAACAGGTTTATCCTGTTAGAAAGCCTTTACAAAGGCCTTTGCTCCACCCTTCTGGTGGCACTTGCCGCAGCCGTAGGCCGGGTTGTCTCCTGCTATCTGATCAACTCCGCCGGTATGGTCTGTGGTCCCGTTTGCAATAAAGGCATGGGCGTTTGTGTCCCATCTGGTCATGTTCTCAAACTCTGAGGCATGGGCCTTGTGACATGTAAGGCACATGATTTTGTCGTCGCCGATAGCGGTTGCAGCATCAGTGTAAGATGCAACTGCTCTCTTCACTGTGAAATTGTCGTCAGGCTGAACAAGGGGGTACTTCCAGTCGTATCCGACAGGGTTGGGATTTGTCGCCTGTTTGTTGGTTACAACTACCTTGTAAGTGCTAATTCCGTATTTGCTGCCTGCTTCGTTCATCTTCACATTGGTCGGGTGGCGGAGCCAGGTCCCGCTGACGCGGGTCTTGCCGTTATCAGTGGTCCTTGTCTCATCTTTGCCGCCGTGGAAGTCGCCGTGGCAGGCTGAGCAGAATGAGGAGAAACCGCCGCGATATACGTTCTTGTTTGTGTCGGATTCATCTGCAAACAGGTCTGCGCCTTCAAGCGGATTGGCGTCTTTCCTTGCAGCCACATAATCAAGACCGCCATTCTGAAGGTCACCGCGGGAGTTGGATTTAATCGGCTCGTAAGCTGCATTCTGAGTCTCACCACCTGCGGTAGTTTCAACACCAAACCCGCTGACATCTCCAGTCACAACTACACCGTTTACTTTCCTCTTGACCTGTCTCCATGCAGAGTAGGAGGCGCTGAAGCGGGCATGCATACCGTGGCAGGAATGGCATGACCATTCACCGTCTGTAATTGCGCCGCCCGGAGGGGTTGAGCCCAGAACAGGGTCTGCTGTCATGAATAACGAAGTAGCAGTAGTCATGGAGCCTTTGGTATAAGCAGGGTTATGACCTTTCTTGGGGTCAAGGTTTGAATAATAGAAGTCGCCTGCAGGCAAGGATTTCCCGGCAGGGTCAACACCGTCAAGAGTCATAACGATCGGAGCAACCCATCCGCTGTCCTCAACGCCGTCAAGCGCTGCTGTAGCGGAAGTGTTCTGACCGTCCTTATGGCAGGAAAGACACATGTCGGTCCAGTCTCCTCTTTTCAGAAGTTCCCGGTTGGCTGTGCCTGAATAGCCGGCTTCACCAACTGCTGCGCCGCCGTCACTGTTATGGAGGGTATGACAATCTGTGCAGATAAGACCGTCATATGAATGGTACTGCCCGGTGTTCACGCCGCCGCCTGCCGGCAGGACGTAGGGGACACCGGCAAATGCCATTGAAGCCGTAGCAACCACAATGGCCATTGCTAATAGATATTTTTTCATCTTATCCTCCGAAATTTTTCTCTGGCAGACTGGCTGTCCCAATGGGACCCTTTAGCTTTGCGCCACCCGGTTGCCCGGGTTTTGCCTTTTTCAGAGGATTTTCCGCCGACAAAGCCGGCAGATTTACTGCTTAATCCTAACTACTAACTACTAACTACTAACTACTAACTACTAACTACTAACTACTAACTACTAACTACTAACTACTAACTACTAACTACTAACTACTAACTAC
>QZJG01000054.1 GCA_003599275.1 Nitrospiraceae bacterium
GATCTCAAGGTCACCCAACCTCTGATGCCCCGGGGTTCTTAGTTTAGAGCAGCTTTACCACTTATGTCTCTGTCCAGTTTTTCCAGGCCAGCTCTGCTTACAATAGTCCTGATAAGCCGTATATTACGAAATTTTATAAAAATAATGGCTTTGAATTTCTTATGGAAAGTGATTGTGAGGAAGACACTCGCCTTATGTTCTTTGATCTTGCTACATTTAAGAAATAAATGAGCGAACGGGGACATAGGTAACACTTTATTCTGGGTACATGGGTTACACTTTGGGGGCATCTTCGGTTTCAATAACGCAGATCATTTATTTGCTCTTTGAGGAGCTTCGTAGTTCGAAGCACTGACTTCTACATTAGATTTTACGATGAGCTCGATATCATTAAAGACATTTGATATGCAGTTAACGAAAAGATAGAAAGATTAGAGCGCAATCGTTTGGCAAAAGAATGTGCCAAATTGGATCCGGCTTTTGAGAAAGCGATGGCTGAAGGAGGATTAACCGAGGATTTAAACGAATGGCCAAAATTCTAAGGGGCGATATTCAGATACATGGCGAGAGACCAGAGGATGGAGTTCGCATTAGGACGAGAAGCCCTTTGCGGACGATTCCGCAAAGATACTCAAAGACTTTTGTAAGCCTTTATAATAGCTTTTGTCGCATCTCTGATTTGATTCTCCGTATTGCCCCTGCCGAGGCTGAACCGTATTGATGAAAGCGCGCGCTCATCGCCAAGTCCCATTGCCTTTAATACAGGCGAAGGGGTTTGTCTTCCTTCGTGACATGCGGAGCCGGTTGAAGCGGCAATCTCGTTTTTTAATTTTTCCAATAGGACATAGCCTGCCACATGCGGGAATGAAATATTTAATGTATTGGGAAGTCGTTTGGACGGATGTCCATTGAGTTTTATTCCGGTGATATGTTTGTGGAGCTCATCTAAAAGCATCTTTGACAGGCGTTTCATGTTTTGGACTCTGTCTCTCAACTCCTTTCCCGCAAGCTCGGATGCCTTCCCAACCCCGGCGATTGAGCACACATTCTCCGTTCCGGGTCTTAATCCTTTTTCATGGGAAGCTCCATAAAGTATGGGGCCAATTTCGACATCTTTTCTTTTGTAAAGCGCCCCCGTTCCCTTCGGCCCGTAAAATTTGTGGGACACGATTGTCAGCAGATCAGCGCCTAACTTCTTTACATTCACAGGGACCTTCCCGACAGACTGTGCCGCATCGGTATGAAAGATGGTCCCCCGCTCCCTTGCGATCTTGCCGATTTCCGCTATCGGCTGTAGCGCCCCTGTTTCATTGTTTGAATGCATGATCGTTATCAGGATGGTGTCTTTTTTTAAACTTTGTGCCAGGGAATCCGCACTAACAATACCGTATTTATCTACTGGAAGATATGTCACAGTGAAGCCCTGCTGTTCAAGATACTTCAATGGCTTCAATACGGCAGGATGTTCAATGCAGGATGTGACGATATGACCTGATTTGTGTCTTTTTGCGGTCCCCAGGATCGCCATGTTATTTGCCTCTGTGCCGCCCGATGTAAAGATGATCTCATCGGGAGATGCCCCGATTAAATCAGCCACCTGTTGTCTGGCATGCTCAACGGCTTTTTTTGCTTTCGCGCCGAAGGGGTGACTGCTTGAAGGATTGCCGAAGTTTTCCCTCAGGCACTTCTCCATTGCGCGTATGATGTCGGGAGCTAAAGGGGTTGTTGCGTTGTTATCAAGATAGACCATCGTGTGGCTCACGTTGCATTCTGCAGGTCCCTGTGGACTGTCGATACCTTGAGGTTATTTTTGACGAGATTTTTTCTGATCTCCTCCACCAGGACGGGCGACCTGTGTCTTCCGCCTGTGCAGCCGACGCCTATGGTCAGGTAGCTTTTGCCTTCCTGTCTGTAGAGAGGGACCAGGTATTCCAGAAGGGGATTTATTTTTCCGAGGAATTCCTTTGTCGGCGGCTGAGCGAGGACGAACTTCCTGACCTTTGCCGAGGTCCCGGGCAAGTCCTTAAGCTCTTTTATGAAAAAAGGGTTGGGCAGAAATCTTACGTCGAACAGAAGGTCCGCCTCAAGTGGAATGCCGTATTTGTAGCCGAAGGAGATGAGACCTATGGTCATCCCATCGGGCTCTCTCGTGAGAAAAGACTTCGCTATGAGTTTACGCAATTGATGCGGACTGAGGTTGGAAGTGTCTATTATCCTGTCGGCCAACTGCCTTATGGGCTGGAGCATCTGCGCCTCTTTGCGGAGGGCTTTTTTTAAGTCCTTGTACCCGAGCGGGTGCGGCCTCCTCGTTTCCTTGAACCTTCTTACAAGGACGTCTTCCGAGGCCTCAAGAAATATGATCTCTTCCTTCCGTGATTTCCTTAAGGCCGCTACGGTGTCCGCGAAGCGGGTCAGAAATTTCCTTTCCCTTATATCGACGCCGATGGCGACCTTCGATATGGAAGGCGTTTTTTTGCACAGATCGATGAAGGACTCTATAAGCGTTGTAGGCAGATTATCAACGCAAAAATAGCCGCCGTCCTCAAAGGCGTTCAGCGCTATGCTTATCCCGGAGCCGGAAAGCCCCGTGAGGAAGATGGTAAAAACCTCATGGTCTTTCGGAGCTTTCACTTTACCGGCTCTATAAGCCCAAGGTTCCCGTCTTTTCTTTTATATAAAACATTTATGTCTCCGGACGAGGAGTTCGTGAAGACGAAAAAGATTTTGTCCAGTAGGTCCATCTGCATCGCGGCCTCTTCAATGCCCATCGGTTTAATGTCGAAGGCCTTCTTTTTTATAATGAGCGGCGTGGTCTTTTCAGTCTTCGGGGGCTCCTCCTGTTTGTTCTTGCCCTTTCTGTGGGAAGCGATTTTTTCTTTGTATTTTTTTATCTGACGTTCGAGTTTGTCCGCCACCTCATCGATTGAAGAATACATTTCGCCCGTGATGCTTTCAGCCTGAACGAGCAGCCCGTCGACTTTAAGAAGGACTTCCGCCCTGTGCCTGTATTTTTCAACGCTCAGGGTAATAATGGCCTCGGAGATATTATTAATGTATTTGTCGAACTTGCCTATTTTTTCCTCTGCGTAGTCTTTCAGCGTCTTCGTGAGCTCCATGTGTTTGCAATTGATGATTATGTTCATTCTGCTCCTCCTTCCAGGATATTAGCTGATTAAAACCATTTCCTGCGTTTTACATGGGAAGGGATTTTCAATTCTTCCCTGTACTTTGCAGCCGTCCGGCGGGCAACGTTTATGCCCTTTTCCTTCAGGATCTCTATAATTTTTTTATCGTTGAGCGGCGACTTTGAGTTTTCTTCAGAGACAATCTTTCTGATAAGGTCCTTAACGGTCGATGACGATATGTCCCCCTTTTCCGAGGAGACGGCGTTGCTGAAGAAAAATCTGAAATTCAGGAGCCCCTGCGGGCACTGTACATACTTGTTTGATGTCACCCTGCTTATGGTGCTTTCGTGCATGCCCAGGTCTTCAGCGATATCTTTAAGGTTGAGCGGTTTCAGGTATTTGGAACCCTTCCTGAAAAAATCTTCCTGAAACCTCAGGATACTGTCGGTCACCTTGTATATCGTTTTGTTCCTTTGATCAAGGCTTTTCAGCAGCCACACTGCAGCGCGCAGCTTGTCTTCCAGGAACTGTTTCTCCTCCGGCCCCAATGATTTTTTATTGGCCAGCAGCTTTCTGTAATAATGTGAAAGCCTCAGTCTTGGGATACCCTCTTCGTTCAGCGTTATGATGAATTTGCCCTCGGACTCTTCCACGTATACGTCAGGGATGATATGCGCCGGTTCGTCGCCCGAATAATTCCTGCCGGGTCTGGGCTCCAGGCCCTCGATGATCCTGACAGATGCAAGGATGTCGTCCATCGGTACCCCGAGTTTCAGCGCAAGCTGCCTGTATTTTTTCATCTCGAGCTCGTGGAAGCCCTCGACAAGAATCTTTTCAACAAGGTCGCCTTGAAGATTTAACTGCCCTAACTGCAACAGCAGACATTCCCGGAGGTCCCTGGCCCCGACACCTGAAGGGTCCAGTCCCTGAACGAACCGGAGGGCCTCTTCGACGGTTTCCATGCCGGCGTTGGCGTTCTCGGCAATCTCTTCAAGAGAGGACTTTAGATAGCCGTTTTCGTCCAGGTTGTTGATGATAATCTCTGCCGCCCTGCCGGTCTCTTCGATTGTATGCGAGAGCCTCAGCTGCCATAAAAGGTGTTCATATATATCGATCCTTTTCCTGTTGCGCTCAAAAGGAGACTGGGTATCATCTGAGCCTTCATGAAAATATCCCAGGTCCCTGCCGTCGCTCTCCCTTTCCTCAAAATAGCTGTCGGTTGAAAACCCGAATATCTTTTCGAGGGGGGCCTCGGCGTCTTCCGGGGTCTCAGCAAACGATTCCCTGTCCGGAGCCAGTTCATGGGATTCGTTTTTTGCCTCGGGATCTCTTTCCGTCTCGACGATCTCTTCAAGGAGCGGATTGCTCATAAGCTCCTGGTTAATGTCCTGAGTAAGTTCAAGGAGCGGGAGCTGCAGGAGTTTGATCGACTGCTGCAGTTGCGGCGTAAGTATTAGTTTCTGTGAAAGTTTAAGTTCAAGTCTCTGTTCCTGTGCCATTACAGCCTGAATTCCTCCCCGAGATAGCTTTTTCTGACCAGATCGTCAGAGATAAGCTCGGACGGCACGCCGTGCGCAAGTATCCGCCCGTCGCTTATTATATAAGCCCTGTCGGTTATTGACAGCGTCTCGCGCACATTATGGTCCGTAATCAGCAGCCCGATCCCCTTTTCCGAAAGCTGCCGGAGGGTCTTTTTTAATTCGTTGACAGCGAGCGGGTCTATCCCGGCAAAAGGCTCGTCAAGGAGCATAAACACGGGGTCTACCGCTATCGCCCTCGCTATTTCAACCTTGCGGCGCTCCCCGCCCGACAACTGATATCCAAACCGGCCGACAATCGGGGCCAGGTTGAATTCCTCAAGAATATTTTTCAGCTTTTCCTCCCCGGCTTTTTTGCCGAGGCCCGTTATTTCAATGACGGCCATAATGTTGTCTTCTACCTTTAATTTTCTGAAAATTGAGGCCTCCTGCGGGAGATAGCCGATTCCCTTCCTCGCCCTTTTGTACATCGGTGCGCTGTTGAGGTTCTCGCCGTCAAGGCTAATTCCGCCGCCGTCGGGCGTTATCAGGCCGAGTATCATATAAAATGTCGTGGTCTTCCCCGCGCCGTTCGGACCGAGGAGCCCCACCACTTCCCCTGAATTGATATTCAGACTGACGCCGGATACAACGGGTTTGCCGTTATAGCCTTTCTTCAGTTCGGTGATCTCCAGGGCGTGCATTATTTCAACCCCTGCCTGTTTTGCAGGATGACCCTGCTGCCTTCGACTACGGCGCGATCATCCTGGAGATAAAATGTTATCGCAGTTCCCGTGATCAGGTTCTCCCCTTCAACGGCCCTGGGGTTCCCTTTGAATACTATCTTTTTCTCACTGTCTGAATAAACGGCTTCATCTGAAAATATCGCCCTCTCTTTGCTGTGGACTTTCACGTTTCCCGCTGCCTCTATTTTATTGAGCCTGCTTTCTGAATTATCATAAAAGACCGTCATCCTGTCTGAATAAATGGTTATGTCGTCAGTCCTTGCGACCACGGAGCCTTCGAAGATTGCGGTATTGTTCCTGTTGTCTGCGGTAAGGGAGTCGGAAGTTATCACTACGGGCTTCTTTGACGGTTTTTCGAGGGGCGCAGCCGCATGTGAGGAGAGGCAGAGCACTAAAACCATCAGGAGAGTATTAAAGATAAAAAGTGGCCTTGACATTCTTCAGTATCCTTATGTGCTGTTGGTCCGTCTTTGCGGCAAGTCCAGTTCCTTCGATCAGAAAACTCCTGCCGCTGAACCTTACGTCATCCTTCGTCGTTATTGACCCGTCCGCGCTGTCCCATCTGAGGGTATTGGTAGTGAATTTCACGTCCTTAACATTTAATTCAACGGAGTTATCGAGCGTAACATTGCCCTTCTCGATTTCATATATGCCGCTGCCGCCCGTAAGGTATATCTCCGGAGTGCGGTTTATCTTCAGCCCCGGGGACTTGAGAAGGACTTCCCTGCCCCCTAACGGGAAGACCGCTTCCCCTGCCGACAACTCCCATTTTATCGTATCGCCCTCTTTGTGGGTCAGACGCAGTTGATGCATGGAAGATGTCTGGAAAGAAGGCTGTATTTTTACGCTCTGTCCTTTGTAATAAGTTAATAATATGAATAAAGCGGCGACCGCCAAAGGTAAGATCAAAAGGAACCTGCCCTTAACCATGTCATAGTCTATCATACGAGGTCTACCTTGTAAAGTATTCTGGCAAGGAAAATGCTACGGACCTTATTTTTAAAGTAAAAACGGACAATTTTACGGCTGTGCCCCTTGAATTATATAATTCTTAAAAGTTATAGTATCGGGATTTTAACTCAGGCACAATCAACGGGAGGTTATCATGTTTACAGATATTGCATTTGCTATGGGAGGCGCACCGGGCGGCACGGGCGGAGAGCCGCAGGGATTGACCGGTGCAATATCGTCTTTTTTGCCCTTAATATTAATTTTCGTGATATTTTACTTTTTACTTATAAGACCGCAGTCCAAAAAGGCGAAGGAGCACAAGCAGATGCTCGATAACCTTAAGAAGGGCGACAAGGTCCTTACGACAGGCGGTATATACGGAATTATCGAAGATATCGACGGTGATGCGGTGACCCTGAAGGTAGGCATTAAAGATGATGTAAAAATAAAGGTCAACCGCAATTACATTGCAAACTTGAGGAGCGGGGAATAAGGACTTCATGAAAAAGAAGTTTTTCTGGCGCGTCTCTGTAGTAGTAACCGCAACAATCCTGTCCGTAATATTTTTTCTGCCCTCCACTTCCATGGTCACGTCCCTGCCTGAGTGGTTAAAAAAATACGGAATAACTCTCGGACTGGACCTTCAGGGCGGGGTGCACCTGGTTTATGAAGTTGACGGCGACAAGGCGGTAGACATAACAACGGAGAGGATAGCGTCCAGCCTTGCCAATACATTTAAAGAAAAGAAGATCGAGGCAAAAGTCGAAAAGCAGGGTCTTGACGTAGTGCTCTCTCCCGATACCGACAATGCGGTAAAGACCGTTCAGGAGCAGTTCCCCAACCTTTCGCTCGATAACCGGTCCGGCGGGAAGGCTGTTTTCAGACTCAATGATGCCGAAATCGGCAGGATAAAGAACTTCGCGGCAGACCAGGCACTGGAGACAATAAGAAACAGGGTGGACCAGTTTGGCGTTGCGGAACCCACCATCCACAGGCAGGCGGCAAATGAGATTGTAATCCAGTTGCCGGGGGTCAAGGACACTAAACGGGCCATTGAGCTGGTGGGTAAGACCGCGCTTCTTGAGTTCAAGCTTCTCGACGACGAGGCCCCTCTCGCGGCCCAGCTCCCGGGGACCGTCCCTCCCGGTCAGGAGGAAAACTTATTAAAACAGTATGCCGCCCAGGTCCCGGAGGGAGACGAAATACTTTTCGGAAAAGTGCGCAGCAGGGAAACTAAAGAAGAGATAAAAACCGTCTACCTTGTCAAGAAACAGACATTAATAACGGGAGACTTCCTTACGGAGGCAAGGGTCAACATCGACCAGAGATTCAACGAACCCTACGTCAGCATATCTTTCGATGCCACCGGCGCGAAACTTTTTGAACAGGTCACCGCCAATAATGTAAATAAACGGCTTGCAATAATCCTCGACAGCAACATATATTCCGCCCCATCCATCAGGGAAAGGATCGAGGGCGGCAATGCGCAGATAACAGGCTCTTTTGCCATGGACGAAGCAAAGGACCTCGCCATCGTCCTCAGGTCCGGGTCTCTCCCCGCGCCTCTGAAGATGCTTCAGAATGTTACGGTCGGCCCTTCCCTCGGAAAAGATTCCATAGATGCAGGCATAAAGGCCGGTCTGATAGGCGCCGTAATTGTCATAGTTTTCATGATCGTATATTACAAACTTTCAGGCTTGATCGCGGATTTCGCGCTCGTGCTGAATATCGTTTATCTCGTCGGCGCCCTGTCCGCATTCAGGGCGACCCTTACCATGCCGGGCATTGCAGGGATAATCCTTGCGATCGGTATGGCCGTCGACAGCAACGTCCTGATGTTCGAAAGAATGCGTGAGGAGATCAGGCTTGGAAAAACTCCGAGGGCCGCTATTGATTCAGGTTACGACAAGGCCTTCTGGACCATCTTCGATTCTCATGTGACAACCCTTATAACCGCCGTGGTCCTTTTCCAGTTCGGCACAGGTCCGATACAGGGGTTTGCAGTGACGCTCGGATTGGGAGTATTTATCAATCTTTTTACCGCCCTCATAGGGACAAAAACCATTTTTGATGTAATCACTTCCAAACGTGAAATAAAAGGGCTGAGCATATGATTGAAATCTTCAGAAATACAAAAATCGACTTTATGGGCAAGAGGTTTATTGCCCTCACCTTCTCTGCAATTTTAACTGTAATCGGGCTTATAGCCGCTGTTCAGGTTGCGAGGGGGACCGCAAATCTCGGCATTGACTTTGCAGGAGGCACGGCCGTACAGATTAAATTCAATACGCCCATTCAACTGCATGAAGTCAGAAAGGCGCTTGAAGACGGGGGCGTCAGGGACTTTGACCTGCAGGAGCTTACGACCGAAAACAAAGTCCTCATCCGCGTTAAAAAAAGCGGGGCAAGTATCGGTGCGCTCTCTGAAAATATGATTTCAGTCCTGTCACAGAAGTTTTCACAGGGCAACGTGGTCGTTGATTCCACTACCGAGATTGGCCCTAAAGTCGGGTCGAAGCTGAGGACGGATGCGATGTGGGCCGGCATCGCTGCAATGATCGGGATACTCATCTACATAGGATTCAGATTTCAGCTCAGGTTCGGCATCGGGGCCACTATAGCCACATTCCATGACGTCTTTGCAATATTGGGCATTTTTTATTTAATGGGCAAGGAGATAAATCTTTTACTGATAAGCGCCCTCCTGATGATCGCAGGATATTCGCTTACCGATACCGTTGTCGTATACGACAGGATAAGGGAAAACCTGAAAACCAGATTCAAAAAATCAGCCTCCGAGGTCGTCAATGAGAGTATAAATGAAGTGCTCTCAAGGACCATTATTACGTCACTCACTACTTTTTTCACGGCTGCTGCTCTTTTTGTTTTAGGCGGCGAGGTGATCCATGATTTTGCCCTTGCGGTCATGCTGGGAATAATCATCGGAACATATTCTTCCATATTTGTTGCGAGCCCCGTTGTGCTGATGCTGGGGAAAGACAAGTCGCTCAACAGCAAAAAATAACAGAATCCGCTGTCAGTGTCAGACTGGTAACTGTAAACCGGCAGCTTTCCTGATTTTTCTTCTTCTATAACAAAATGGACCGTCAATGGCTTGTAAACAGGACCAACCCGGAATTTATTGAGTACCTCTCAGGCAGGGCCTCAGTGTCCCCGGTGCTCGCCCAGGTGCTTGTAAACCGGGGGTTCAGGGAAGTCGATTCCATAAAAGAGTTTCTTCATCCCTCCATCAACAACCTGCATGACCCGTTTTTATTGCCTGACATGGACCGGGCGGTCGGCAGGTTGAAGTCCGCAATCAAAAACGGTGAGACGGTAATTGTACACGGCGATTATGACGCAGACGGCATAACATCGACAGCTCTTCTGGTCAGCGTGTTCAGGAGATTGAATGTAAAGACCTTTTACCATATCCCGAACAGGATAACCGAGGGTTACGGCATCAGCGATAAAGGCATTCAAAAGGCAAAGGCATCCGGCGCCACTCTCATCATAACCGCCGATTGCGGCATAAGCTCCAACGATGAAGTCCGGGCAGCCCGTTCGATGGGTATGGATGTCATTGTTACAGACCATCATGAACCACCGGAGAAACTGCCCGACGCAGCGGCGGTCGTGGACCCCCACAGAAAGGATTCCGGATATCCGTTCAGGTATTTGGCCGGAGTAGGCGTGGCATTTAAATTAGTTTGTGCCCTTGTGAAAGATATTGGGACAGTGGAGATAAATACGGACGAGCTGCTTGATCTCGTCACGCTGGGTACGGTTGCGGACTCGGTCCCTCTGGTTGGAGAAAACAGGATACTGGTCGCTTACGGGCTCAAAGAAATCAATAAGGGCCTTTGCAGGGAGGGAATAAAGTCACTGAAGAAGGTCTCGGGCGTAGAGAAGGACCTCAGTTCGGGACGCCTTTCTTACACGTTAATCCCGAGGATCAACGCCGCGGGCAGGCTTGATGACGCAAGCGAAGTGGTCGAGCTTTTTCTCACTCAGGATGAAGCAAGGGCCGGGGCGACAGCAAAGCTGCTTGATGAACAAAATAAAAAAAGACAGAAGCTGGAAGGTGAAGTATTGCAGTCCGCCCTCGGAATGATAGACAGGAGCAGGCCGGACAATGCCATCGTGCTTTCATCCCCTGACTGGCATCCCGGCGTAATAGGCATTGTCGCGTCCCGGCTCGTAGAGATGTTTTACAGGCCGATATTCCTTTTCTCCATAAAGGACTCCGTTGCCAGGGGGTCAGCAAGAGGTATCCCGCCGTTTCATCTTTTTAATGCGATCTCCGAGTGCTCCGGACTTCTCACGGGATTCGGAGGACATCGTCAGGCAGCGGGCCTCAGATTGCCGGCCGCTAATCTTCAGGCCTTCAGGAAACAGATGGACCTCATTGTCGGGAGAAGTCTGGGAGAGGAGGACATGGTCCCGAAACTTGAGATAGATGCCGCAATAAAATTTTCCGATCTGAATTTTAACCTGATAAAAGAATTGGGCCTTCTTGAACCGTTCGGCAATTCAAACAGGGAGCCTGTCTTCGGGGCCAAAAGCATAGAGATTGTTAATCACAGGACCGTCGGCAGCAACCATCTCAAGATGCAGTTAAAACAGGACAGTGTAAACATGGACACCATAGGTTTCGGCATGGCCGACAGGTTAAACAGAATGCCCGGGGCCTCCGCCTTTGACATCGCTTTTGCCCCTTCAATAAACGAATGGAACGGCTCCCGCAGCCTCCAACTCACCCTGAAGGCGATCAGACCGAGCGGGTGATCTTTCCGGTCCCTTCTGTTCTCCATATTTCCCGCTGCTGCAAAAGGCCAAATAACAGCTCCATGTGGTAAAATAACCGGGTTTGTGCTCCACGTTATCAATAAATTAAAGGACCCGGATATCTAATGTTTTTTAAAAGAAGAGTTGTCGTTACGGGTCTCGGAATGGCGACCTCTCTCGGTCTGCATGTTGAGGAAAACTGGAAGAAGGCCCTCGCGGGGACATCCGGCATCGGAAGGCTTACGTATCCGGCTGCGGAAAAATCCCCGGTACAGGCGGTTGGTGAAGTAAAAGAAACCGACTGGCGCAGGATACAGGAAACATTTCCCGAAGATGCCGCAGGAGAAGGCGAGCGCAGGACGCTTTTAACTTTATGGGCCGCGAAGTCGGCGCTGACGGACGCGGGGGTGATAAATACAGGGGCCGGGGGACAGGGGCCGTGGGGGCATGACCGCTGCGGTGTTGTCCTTGCGGCAGGGCTTGGGATCAATCGACTCGAAGATATACGGAGATGGGTTGATAAAGATGGAAGGTTTGATTATGAAAAATTCGGGAGGGAATACAAAGATGTTCACGGCGAATCCCTCATTAAAAATAATTCAAACAGGCCTTCTGCCCTGATCGCGGAAAGATTCGGACTGCATGGCTACAATTCGACGATAACCACTGCGTGCGCCTCCGCGTCGCAGGCCATAGGGACCGCATATCGTGCTATCAGAAGGGGTGATGCCGACATGATTGCCGCAGGCGGAGCTGATTCCATGATAAATCCTGTCGGACTTGTTTTCTTTGTCATGCTCGGCGCGGCAAACACTGCATCGGACAGCCCCGAAGAAGCTTGCAGGCCCTTTGACAGGAAAAGGGGCGGGCTCGTGATGGGTGAAGGCGCGGGCATTGTCGTCCTTGAAGAAGAATCTCATGCGCTCAAAAGAGGGGCCGGGATATATGCGGAAGTTGCGGGATACGGTTCTACCATGGACGCTTATCAGGTAACTGCGCCTCATCCAAAAGGGGAAGGCGCTGAAAAGGCCATGCGCGCAGCTCTTCTTGACGCAGGCATGCCTCCTGAGGAAATTGATTATATCAATGCTCACGGGACAAGCACGAAGCTCAATGATTCGGCTGAGACCCTTGCAATTAATAATGTATTCAAAGGCCATGCAAACAGCCTTTGCATAAATTCGAGCAAGTCGATCATAGGGCATCTCATCGCAGCGTCGGGCGGGCCGGAATTCGTGTTCACTGCATTGAGTGTAAGCAGGGATGAAATTCATCCGACGCTTAATCTGAAAAATCCCGACCCCAAATGCGACCTTGATTATGTGCCGAATGTAAAAAGGTCGAAAGTTGTGCGCGCCGCCATATCGAACTCATTCGGTTTCGGTGGACAGAATGCATCGCTTGTGATAAAAAAGTATAATAAATTTTAACCACAGAGTACACAGAGACACGGAGAAATAAATTGAAAACGAAAAAACTGAACCCAACAATAACAGTCTTATCCTTCTCTCTCATGCCTTTTTTCTCTTTTATTACCCTCTGTGATCTCAGTGGTTATAAGGAGAAAAAATGCTCATCGATCTGACAGGCAAAATCGCCCTTGTCACGGGCGGCTCAAGGGGTATCGGGCGGGAGACTTCCGTCCTGCTTGCAAAGGCAGGCGCGAAGGTCATTATAAACTACAACAAATCAGCGGAGAAGGCGGAGGAAGTGAAAAAAGCCGTCTCTGATTCAGGCGGTGAGGTGGATATTTTTCAGGCTGATATATCCGCGCCGGATGGAGTCAAAGGTCTTTTTGATTTTATAAAAAACAGATACGGGAAACTCGACATACTTGTCAATAACGCAGGTGTCATTAAGGACAATTTACTTCTGGCAATGGAGCTTTCCGAGTGGGACAAGGTACTTGACACCAATCTGAGGGGCGCGTTCCTCTGCACCAAATACGCCGCGGAAATGATGATGGCGAACCATTCCGGCAAGATAATCAATATCTCATCCATCGGCGCGCTTAAGGGGGGCCGGGGGCAGACAAACTATGCCTCCGCAAAGGGCGGGCTGATCTCATTCACCCGTTCATGCGCTGTCGAGCTGGCAGGAAAGGGGATCCAGGTCAATGCGGTTTTACCGGGGATGATCGTCACCGACATGAGCACCCGCGTGAGGAAAAGGGCCGGAGAAAGGATACTTGAACAAATCCCCCTTAACAGATTCGGCGAACCTTCCGACGTGGCAAATATGATTGTTTTTCTCGCGTCCGACAAAGCTGATTACATCACGGGGCAGGCAATCCCGGTAGACGGGGGCATGAGCGTTTCTTAGAAAAGTAGTTAGTAGCAAGTAGTCAGTAGTTACGGGGGAACGAATGAAAATATATCAGGGGATTGATATTGTTGAAATTTCAAAATTCAAAAATGTCGCCCTTAAAAATAAAAACTTCATTCTCGATATTTTCACTGAGAGAGAAAGAGAATACTGTCTTGCGAGAAAAGACCCGCATACTCATTTTGCCGGACGCTTCGCGGTAAAAGAGGCGAGCCTGAAGGCGCTTGGCATCGGAATGTCCGGCGCGGGAATTGACCATTCCTTCCAGGAAATCGAAACTGTCCCAGGTCCTTCCGGGAAGCCTGTGCTTTCATTCACCGGCTGGGTAAAAAAGATGAGCAGCAAGCGGAAGATCAACCAGTTCACCGTATCAATTTCACATTCGGCGGATTACGCAGTAGCAAGTGTGATACTGGTTGGGGATAAGAATTAATTTTCCCCTCTATCAAGAGGGGTTAGGGGAGATTTTCAATGTCCGACATCAATTCATTTGCGGAAAAAATCGGGGCTCTGATCTCAAAATTCGACAAAGACAAAAATCACTATCTTTCCAAAGGCTATCCTGAGGCGCAGGTCAGGATTGATTTCTTGAATCCCTTCTTCAAGGCGCTTGGCTGGGATATTGAAAACAAGGCGCAGAAGCCGCCGCATGAAAGGGAGGCCCGAACCCACATCAGCCGTTTCACACGCATGAGGAGTCCATGGTCGCCTGTTGATTATCACGAACCTGTAGAAGCTGAAGGTGTTGGTAAAATAATCGGGCATGATGAAGACAGTCTTCCTCTCTTAGTTTCATGCGGATGTGTTTTCTCCGTAGGCTTATCAGATAAAGAAACATTTAAGCCACAGAACGCTGACGAGGTTTACTTTAAGGGATTTTTGCATGTATGGGCAGCTTAAATTTAATGATTTAGACAGACTTGTTGAAAAGCCTGAGGAGATGGTTGCGAGAAACTGCGGACATACTTTTTCTGTTCAAGTGAATTTGGGAACTGAAGAAACAGAGCGATTTACCAGATGGCTTGATAACAGAGCAGTGATGGTTACAGATATGATTAATAAAACTCATTCTGTACGGCAAGATAGTACCTCCTGCAAAAACAGTGTATCAACCAAATCAGCAACGGCGCTACTTTTATTATTATTGCTGAGCGGTAAAGATGATAAATGTTCTCAATAGCGATAGGGAATAACATATTTTACTAGATATAATATGTTGAGAAAATAACAATCATACGAATTATTACCTTGGAAAGGCAGGCGACTCATCATGCTCCCTGACGACCTTGAAAAAGCACATCTCCCGGCATGGGCGCGATTCGGCATACTGGAAGGTTATCGCGGATCGCACGGTCACGGGACTTACATTCCGAGCACTGATCTGAACTCGGTGGATGACATTGATATATTCAGAGTTGTAGTGCAACCCAAAGAATACTATCTCGGCCTCGGCAGTTACTTGAAGACCCAGGAACACTTTGAGGCTTTTATCGGGCAGTATGACGTTCTTGTATATGATATCCGAAAATTCATACATTTACTTTCCAAGGGGAATCCCAATGTCCATATTTTTCTATGGCTGAGACCGGAGGATTATTTCAATATAACCGAAGCCGGCAGATACCTGTTGTACAACCGTGCGGAGTTTTTATCTCAAAAGGTCATTCAATCCTTTGGCGGCTACGCGGTTTCGCAGCTTAGGCGCATGACCCATCTCGAGTACAAAGGTTATATGGGCGAGAAGAGAAAGGCCCTCGTCAATCAATACGGGTATGATTGCAAAAATGCCGCTCATTGCATAAGACTTCTTGCTACCGCCATTGATCTGCTAAATACCGGGAAACTTGTTGTGTATCGTGAGAAAGACAGGGCGACCCTCGTTGAAATAAAAACGGGCAGATGGTCTCTTGAAAGGGTCAAACAATACGCAGACGAGCTGATGATGGAATTTGAAAGTCTTGCCCCGCTTTCAAACCTCCCTCTATCAGTTGATCAGAAAAGGCTGGAAGATATTCTGTCGAAAACGATGAAGCTGGCGTGGACGGATGCTTAGGGCTGACTTCGCTATGCTTCAAGAAATAAGGTGCAAGATTGCGGTCACGGATGAGAGGATAGACGAGATTGTTTATGGGCTTTACGGAATAACTAAGAGGAGAGGAAGATTATTGAAGTGATAAACAATCCTTCCCGGTAATGATATAATTAAATATCAAAAGGAGGTAGGCAAGATGACAAAACTGACTATCGAGACAGACGACAACTGGACAAGGGAAAAGATAAAGTTAGCGATAAATACCGAGGCCCAATTACTTAGAAAAACAGCGGACAAAATCCTGGACAAGATAAAAGACTTTGAAAACAGGCATGGCAGGTTGGACAGGGAGGATCTCTACGGCAAGGTAGATGACATGGAGCTTTTGGAATGGGAAGGCGAGATCGAAACATTACAGAAAGTGCAAGCCAGATTAAAATCTCTTGAGGAGATAATTTTTGAATATAAATGACTATATCATTCAATTAGAATCGCTCATTAATACTTCTTCCGCAGTATCAGCCTGCAATTTAACTATTGACAGAAAAACAGAAGACATCGCTTTCATATCGGGGAATATTGAGTTCAGAGACGGCAGCGCCCTTGATTTTAAAGAGTTCTGTGAGAGCGCCAGGCACGGTATTGAAAGATACAAGTATTCCTATAATTATCGCCTGGCTTCAGATATTCTTTTCAGGTATGACAATGCCCCCGATCCAGGTGCAAAAGGATTAAAAACATTTCCGCACCATAAGCATCTCAAAAATAATAAAATCGTTGAATCCAAACAGATGGAACTGGAAGACGTGCTGGAAGAAATTGAAGGCACTTTTATTGTTAAAGAAGATTAACAATATCATATTTTGTTTTGAGATAAAAAAAGACTGATGTCAACAATATATAAAAACTTCACATTTCCCCTTCTGTTTGATTAGAATAATCACACCTTAAGATTACTTGAGTATCGGAGACACTAACTTTATGCGTTATTTACTAATTGACCATATCACTGAATGGAAATCGGGAGAGCTTATAAAGGGCGTCAAGAACGTCGCCATGAGCGAGGACTTCCTCGAATTCCATTTCCCCAAAAATCCGATCATGCCCGGCGTTATGCTTTTGGAGGCTTTGACGCAACTGACAGGCTGGCTTGAGGCCGCATCTTCCGATTTTAAAAGCTGGTTTTTGATCAGCAAGGTATTGAAATCAAATTTCTACAGTTTTGCCTTGCCCGGAGACCAAGTGGAGCTTGAGGTCCGGCTTTTACCACCCCAGCCCTCTCTTGATAGAGGGGAAACAAGAATATACAGGGGAACAGGACTGGTAAAGGGGAAGAAAAAGATCGTTGCGGAATTTGAAGGCAAGGCAGTGCCGTTTGAGGAGATTGAGGACCCTGATGAGCAGAGAAGATTTTTCCAGGTATTGACGAGAACTGTGAAAATGTAATGATAAGTCCAAAAAGGTTATCGCTTGTTTGTCATTCCCGCTTGTCGGGAATCTTTCTTTAAAGAGGATTGCGGACAAGTTCGCTACGAATCTCTGACCGCAATGACACGATTGTAAATATTTAGAATAGGTTGAGTAGGATCATGTCTGAAAGAGAAGTCGTTATTGCGGGAACAGGGCTTACAACGCCCCTTGGGAAGAATGTTGAAGAAAATCTGGGCGGCCTCAATGCGATGAAGACCGGCATCGCCCATTCACCGGCGGCCCATCTTCCTGATTTCCTGCAGTACTCCGGTAAAGTAACGGATTTTGAGCTGCCGCAGAATATAGACCCCAAACTGCAGGGGCAAATGAAATTCCTCAATCGCGGGGCGACCCTCGGATTCTGTGCATCCTTTGAAGCTGTGTCCCGCTTCCATGAAAAGATACAGGGGGTGGAGCCTTTCAGGAGGGCCTTATATGTTGCATCGGGGGATTTCACCAAGATCGGTTATGAGTTTATGCATCCGGCAATAAAGGACGGCACGGATGACTGGCAGAGCATTGACCGGGCAAGACTGAACAGTGCGGGATTAAACAAGGTCAATCCCTTTTTTCTGCTTGAATCTCTCAGTAATAACCTCTTCAGTTTCCTCTCGGCGTACGTAGAATTCATGGGGCCCAATACAAGTCTGGCGAGCCTCTCGCCAAATGGAGGGAATGCCCTGGAGCTGGCATACAGGAGCATTAAACAAAATAAGGCGGACATAGCCCTGGCCGTGGGCTACGGCAACTGGATTACGGAAATCCCTATTTATGAACTTGAAGGCCTGGGTATCCTCTCAAAATGCAGATCGGGCATTAGTTCCTACAAACCTTTTGACAGAAACAGGGACGGGTTTGTCCCTGGCGAGGGAGGCGCTGCCCTCCTGCTTACAACCACCGATATTGCAAAACAGTGGGGAGTGGAAGTCCTGGGGAAAATAAGGGGAGTTGAAAATTGTGTCGAGTTTTCCAGCCAGGGGCTCGGCGTGGCCGAAAAAGTCATCAGACGTAATATCGTGTCGGTGCTGAAGGGTACCGGCTGCGGCATAGACGACCTTGCATGCATCATCCCGCATGGCAGCGGAACGCTGAAGGGCGACAGATCTGAACTGAGATCAATCGCGGATGTCCTGGGTGATAGAAAGCCTGATATACCCATCTGCGGCCTGAAGCCATACACCGGCCACATGGGGGCTGCAAGCGACATCGCGGAGGTGGTCTTCGGAATACATGCGGTGAAAAACAAGGCCGTTCCCGCGACGTTGAATTTTCACGAAGCCGAAAAGGAATTCTCCGAATTGCGGATTTCAAATTCCCCGCAGCCCTGCGGCGGGGGCTTCTTCCTCTCCATCAGCTACGGAGTAGGCGGCCAGTCTTCGTCCGTGATTGTAGAAGTGAGCTAATACCCATCTTTGGGTTAGGGGAGATCATTAAATCATTGGCCCAAAAAAAACGCAAAAAAAATAAATTCATAAAGGTCCTCGAATACACGACTGTATTTTTGATAATCCAGGTCTGCCGCGCCGTCCCTTTCATAATAATAAGGGGCCTAAGCAACATTCTCGGAGGCCTGCTCTACAACCTTGTCCCAAGACGCCGCAAAATAGCCATCGAAAACCTTCGGCACGCATTCAGTGGGGAAAAAAGCGAAATGGAGATCAGGCGCATCGCCCGGCAAAGCTGTTCGTCCTTTTTCCTCACCTTTCTGGAGATCGTAAAGCTCCGCTACTTTTTCGCCGGCCCTGACGCAATGGAACGACTCCGTACTTTGACTGAAAACCTCGACGAGCTTTTCAGCAGGGCAAAAAATGCTCACGACTCGTCAGGAGGCTGCATTTTTGTGACTCCTCACATGGGCAACTGGGAGGTTCTCCCACATGTAAGCTCCTTCATCGGGATTCCGCTTGCCATAGTGGCGAGACCGCTTGACAATGAATATCTCGAGAGGCTCATATTCCATGACCGCTCCTCCAGCGGGCAGGTCATCATCCCCAAAAAGAACGCATTGTTTGTCCTTCAAAGGACCCTTCAATCCGGTAAGTCCATAGGGATGCTGCCGGACCAGAGCACGATGAAAGGCATCATGGTCAATTTCTTCGGGCGCAAGGCCACAACCACGCCTGTTCCGGCCATACTCGCCATAACTTTCAAAAGACCGATCGTTGTCGTTGCGGTCTGCCGGAAATCAGGACGTAATCAATACGAAGGGTTTGTCAGCGCCCCGATCTGTCCGGGAGAATATACAAGTGAAAAAAACGAAATCATCAGATTGACCGGTGAAATGACACGCGAGATGGAGTCCATCATACGAAAATATCCCGAGCAGTACCTCTGGATGCACAACCGCTGGAAGACGTACAAGGGGAAAAAAGAACTGATGTCGTAGCAACGCTGTCATCCCCGCGAAAAACTTATACCTGAAAACGGCAGTTATATCCACAGATTTCACAGATAAAGACAATAATCCAATAAGATGGACACATATTATATATTCACCCAAAAGGTGAAAGATAATAGCTGATTAAGTGTTTAATAAATCTGTGCTAATCTGCGTTAATCTGTGGATAAATGCTTTTTTTAGGATAACGTCAGATGCTGACTTCGACCCGGTTTTTCCCTTTTCGTTTTGCCTGCAGCAGGGCCTCGTCGGCCTGACCGATAATATTTTCCTTCTTTTGCATCTTGTGGTTGTAACAGGTGACGCCGAGGCTTATGGTGATTCTTGTATTCAGCTCTACTTCTTTTCTTATTCTTTCGGCTACCTCGCAGGCGTCAGGTAGTCCTGTTTCCGGAAGCAGGACAAGGAATTCTTCACCGCCGTATCTGACGCCGAGGTCTATCTGCCTTATCTCCTTAGAGATTATCCCTGCTATATCCACAAGCAGTTGGTCCCCGAAAGTATGACCGTAGGTGTCGTTGTAGTTCTTGAAGAAATCAATGTCCAGCATAATGGCAGAGAAGGGACATTCCGCCCTTTTCGCCCTGGCAAATAAAGTCTCCATCACAAAATCCATCAAGCGTCTGTTGGCAAGCCCCGTGAGGGGGTCATGAAGCGCGAGAGATTTTGTTTCTTCATAAAGCATTATGTTGTCGATTGCCGCCCCTATCCGGCTCCCAATTGTATAAAGCAGCGCCATTTCGCGTTCGCTTACTTTGATCCCGACTGCCGGATACAGGCATAAAACGCCCAATATCCGGTTTCTTGCTTCGAGAGGAATGCAGATTTGCCCGTGCCGGGTTATTTCCGGATATGTAATGGTGTGCCTGCCGTTTGTCTCCGAATCCCCGGATACGACAATCTCCCTTGTCTTTGCCGCCAATCCGCAAAGGCAATCTCCGACCTTTATCCCCTTATGCGCCTCCAGGAAAGATTCCGGGAAGCCTGTCTGGCTGACAAGACTCATCTTTTCTCCGTCTACGAGAAATATAACGCCTTTGTTCTCAACCTTGAATATATTAAAACTTGTGACGGCGCTCAAAGTGGCGGCGAAGAGCTCATCGAGTTTCATCGTACTGGCTGCCGCCATAGAGATGACCTGCAGTATCGACAGCTCGGAGTTTATTCTTTCCAGCTCGTCCGTTCTCTTTTTCAACTGCAGCGTCATATCGTTAAAAGAGACGGCCAACTGACCGATCTCGTCATTCGAATTTACAGGTACCCGGTGGTCCAGATCACCTCTGCCAACAATCCCGACCCCCTTCACAAGTTCGGAAACAGGCTTGCTTATTGTCCTGGAAAAAATAATTGCCGCAATAATCCCTCCGGCCATGCCGGCAGTGATGATCCAGCCCATTATTCGTACAATCTCATTAATGTCTTTTCTCAGGGATTCTTCCGAGACGCCGAGATGTATGACGCCTATCTCGCCTTTTAAAATGGGGGCCGCAATGTCGAGGATATTTCTGTTTCCGGTTTCAAGGGCCAGCACACTGTAACTATGATAAGGGGGAATAGCATTGACCCCCTTCAGGTCCGAGGGAAAGCCGCCTTCAAAGGTGTGGGCCAGGACTTCGCCGCGGTCATTCAGTACAAAGATATACTCGATCTCCTCCTCCGAGTCTTTGATGTCCCTAACCATAATTTCAAGATCAAAAAACTTTTTCGTCAGTATCGGATCAACGCTTCCCTCTGCTATATGCCTGGCTATGGAGACCCCTCTTTTCTGCAGTGTAATGAAGAGCTTCCGGTACAGCGCGGTCTTTACTAAAATCATTGTTGCGATGCCTAACAGCACGGCCACGCTTACCGTTATCAGCAGTATCCTGGTTTTTAGTTTTATAATTTTCATATTCTAATTCAAATCACCTGGGCCCTTTTCAATGTCTTGTCCGGCGATCCATTCCTTCATTTCCCTGATGGAGTCGTATGCGCTGTCGTCTATAGGGATGAACCGGTCTATCATCATATGCCTGAGAATCTCCCGGCCCTCTTTATCAGTATGGGCGTTTAAGAAAACCGTCCTTAGCGCCTCCTTTGTTTCCGGGTCGAGCCCCGGGCCCACTACAACCGGCGGGATCCCATGCGGTGGGGATTTCATAATGGTCCTTG
The DNA here is from genome assembly GCA_003599275.1 of Nitrospiraceae bacterium. Classification (GTDB taxonomy): domain Bacteria; phylum Nitrospirota; class Thermodesulfovibrionia; order UBA6902; family UBA6902; genus SURF-23. Next base: position 21,504 of record QZJG01000054.1, read on the forward strand.
TTTTTGAAGTGAATACGGGATTAGTGCGGTCGGCATATTCCCATATGAGGCTGTCTACTGCCGCGCCGTCGACAATCCCCTGGGCCACGGCCTTGATCGATTTGTCATGCGACTGAGTGAAGACATATGTTCTGAAGAATGTGTCGGGTGTCTCATTCATTTTTGAAAGCATATACGTGGGAAACAGCTTGCCGCTGTTGGACTGCGGGTCCGTAAAGGCAAACCTTTTCCCCCTCAATTCTTCAAAACTGTTTATTCGGCTGTCTTTTTTTACAATAATGTAAGAATAATACACTGCCTCTCCATAAGCCACGGGAGCGGCCAAAAGTTCCATCCCGAATTCCTTATGCCCGTCGACATAAGGGCCGCCGCATACAAAAGCAGCATCGATCTCTCCCATTTTCAGGAGCTCATTTACTTCGGAATAGCTGTCTCTTTCGACAAGCTCCACCTCTCTGCCAAGTTTAACTTCGATATAATCCAGGAACTTCCGGTAATAAGCATAGCCTTCCCTGGGAGTAATCATTCCACCAACCGCGATCCTGACAGGTTTTCCGTTTGATGGTCCGGCGACGGTTTCAAGGGTTTCTTTTTTCCCGAGATCGATTTTTTGCGAGGCCTCTTTGCAATTGGAAATCACGGCAAGAAACAGAAATATCAGCATTGGTCCCACTGTTTTTTTCACGGTGATGCCCCCTTCGGAATTCATATCCACCTAAATCCAGCTAAAGGCTATATATCAGGTTTCAACACCGTTTTCAACCCCCGGTACATTGCACATGCTGCGTGTTCTTGCATTCTTTAAAGGTTTCTGGTAAGTTTAGCCTATGGTAAAACCATCTCTTTTCAGAAGGACAATAAGTTCTTTGTTATGCCTATGAAAATCCCCATCCCTGCAAAACGTTTTTGTGCCATATATTTCCTGTCCCTCGCTTTGATTTTTTTGTCGTGTGCGACCTTCCCCGGTCCCGACGACATCAGGCAGGCAGAGGCCCACTACAAACTGGGATACTCATATTTAAACAACAACCGGCTCAACGAGGCTTATGTGGAATTCCAGAAGGCGTTGCAGTTTAATCCCAGGCACAAGGAATCACTGAATTATCTCGGCTATATAAGCACCCGGTTTAAAGATTATGACAAAGCCGTTGCCTATTACAAACGGGCGATAGCCGCAGATCCTGATTATGCGGAGGCCATGAACAACCTCGGTGTCGCCTATCTTGATATCGGAAAATGGGACGAGGCCATAAAACACTTTGAGACCGCATTGAAAAATCCGATATACCTCACTCCTGAAAAGGCCTACTCAAATATGGGATATGCCTACTATAAAAAAGGCGACTATCAGAGGGCCGGCGATGCCTTCAGGGAAGCCCTGATGAGAAATCCTGTTTTCTACATTGCAAATTACTACCTCGGGCTTGTTTATGTAAAGCTTGGCGATGACGAGTCGGCAATAGAGGAATTTAAAAAAGCGGTCGGGCTTATGCCCGAATACATGGATGCCCACTGGGGGCTTGCCAATGCATACCTGAGATCGGGCAGCAGGGACAACGCACTGGAGCACTTCAAAATTATAGCGGCCAAAGACACGGACATTAAAAGAAGCCAGGAGGCGCTGGAATACATAGAACTCCTGAAGTAGTTTTCGAAATTTTTCGTTTTTTATGGATACCCCCGGCAAAATCTTAAAAGCTGAAAGAGAAAGACAGAATAAGTCTCTTGAAGAGATTGCGCAAAATCAGAAACTGAACATCACATATCTTCAGGCTGTCGAAAATGATGATTACCGGTCGCTTCCGGCAGAATTATACGCAAGGGCCTATCTGCGTTTTTTTGCTGCCGAGCTCGGACTGGACAGCGACCTCATCATTGGTTTATATGAAAAACAGATGCAGCCTGCCGATGTAAACAAGCCTCTTCCTGCAGCGGGAAAAACTTCCAGTCGTTACAGGACAACGCTCATGGCCGCTTCTCTGCTCCTTGTCGCTGTCCTGGTTTCAATAATTGCGGTTTCAAAATATACAGGGCGGAAACCAGTGGAAACGGTTACTGAGATTAAAAAGCAGGAGGCCGTAGTACCGGAAAAACCGGGACCGGTGGAAGACGCAAAAGAAACCGGTATTGGCACAGACATAAAACCGGAGACCGTAACGCCCCCCATGCCAACCGGTCTGTCTCTCAAGATCTCGGTCACTGAGCCTTCATGGATATCCGTAGGCACGGATGGCGGGGAAACGAAGGAGTGGCTTATGAGCACGGGAGAGGAAATATCACTCGTTGCATCGGAAAAATTTCTGATAAAGATAGGAAACGCGGGCGGAACAAAAATAATATTTAACGGCGACGACCTCGGAACACTTGGCCAACGCGGAGAGGTTGTCAATCTTGTGTTGCCCAAAAGCGCAGACGATCACCGTTGAATACATTTCCACAAAAGCCCCTACGTCCCTGTGCAATCCGTTGAATGCCGGTATTGACAAAGAATTATGCCTCTGGTATCTTTTTTCATCGGTGTCTTCAGAGACATTCTTTATTACGGAAAGAAAGGAGGAAATGTATGACAAAAGTGGAGCTCACTGATGTAGTTGCTGCCGGGGCCGGCATATCAAAGGCAGCCGCTGCAAAGGCCATTGATTCAATGATAGAGGGAATTACAAAGGCCCTTAAGAAAGGCGATAAAGTAACACTTGTCGGCTTCGGGACTTTCTCTGTTTCAAAAAGGAAAGCAAGGAAAGGCCGCAATCCGAGGACCGGCGAAGCAATAAAAATACCTGCTGCAAAAACCCCGAAATTTTCCGGTGGCAAGGCCCTCAAGCAAGCAATTAAATAGCGTTAAAAAAGCATTTATTAACATTGAGGGGGTCTCTTCTACAGAGGCCCCTCAATGCTTCCTATCAGGAAAAGGACAACTGCAGCCGCTGTATTGATGTTGAAAAACCCGTCTTCGGATTTATCTCTACCACAACGCATGAAAGAAGGGCCTTGCCTTTCGCGGTTTCAAAACGGGTCGGTATCTGGGTGAGGAATTTTTGTATTATCTGTTCTTTTTTAACCCCTATGATCGAGTCGGCCGGGCCTGTCATCCCTGCATCGCTGATAAACGCCGTGCCTCTGGGCAATATCTTTTCGTCAGCCGTCTGGACATGGGTATGCGTGCCTATGACCGCACTCACTTCTCCATCAAGAAACCATCCGATTGCAGACTTCTCCGAAGTGGCCTCCGCGTGCATATCGACTATGATGACCTTTGTCTCCTTCTTCAGCTCCACAAGTTCTCTCTGCGCAGTCATGAAGGGGCAGTCAAGCTGGTTCATGAATACCCTGCCGGAGAGATTGAGGACAGCGACCTTCTCTCCTCCGGGGGTGTTCATGACAATACTGCCGAATCCGGGGACGCCCGCCGGATAATTCGCGGGCCTTAGCAAGCGGCTTTCTTTGGCGATATATGTCAGCGCTTCTTTTTTGTCCCAAATATGGTTCCCGGAAGTAAGGACGTCTACCCCGAGAGATAATATCTCTTCGCCCACAGCCTGAGTGACCCCGAAACCGCCGGCGGCATTTTCGGCATTTGCTATCACAAAATCAATCTTCAGTTTACTGACAAGGCCGGGAAGCCCTTCCTTTACGGCATCCCTGCCGGGATTGCCTACGATGTCACCGATAAACAGGATTTTCATAATCTTGGTAAAAGCTGATAGCCGACGGCTATCAGCTTATTTTGCATATTCCACAAACCTTGATTCTCTTATCACGGTAACTTTTATCTGCCCCGGATAAGTAAGCTGGTCCTCGATCTTCTTGGCGAGGGTCCTCGATATCTGCGCGCACAATTCGTCGTTTACTTCCTCCGGCTTTACTATTATCCTCACTTCCCTGCCGGCCTGTATCGCATACGACCTGTTTACGCCTTCAACCGATGTAGCTATCTCTTCAAGTTTTTCGACCCGTTTCACATAATCCGTTAAGGTCTCTTTTCTCGCACCCGGTCTTGCGGCTGAAAGTGCGTCAGCCGCGGCCACAAGGGACGCCTCAACAGTCGTCGGATCGCCTTCTCCGTGATGGACCGCGATAGCATTGACGACTTTGGCGTTCTCTCCATACTTCCTGGCCATATCGGCCCCTATACCCTGATGCGTGCCTTCAATCTCATGGTCGATGGCCTTCCCGATGTCGTGAAGAATGCCCGCCCTTTTTGCAAGTTTTGGGTCCACCTTCAGCTCTCCAGCCATAATGCCGGCAAGGTACGCTACTTCCCTTGAATGCTGAAGGACATTCTGCCCGTATGACGTCCTGTATTTCAGCCTCCCGATCAGCCTTACAAGCTCATGATGTATGCCGTGAAGTCCGAGATCAAAAACCGCCTTTTCCCCTTCTTCCTTTATAGTCGAATCTATTTCCTTCCTGACTTTTTCAACAATTTCTTCGATCCTCGCAGGGTGGATCCTTCCATCGGTTATAAGGCGTTCCAGCGAGATCCTCGCTATCTCCCTGCGAACGGGATCAAAAGAGGAAAGTATGACGGTCTCCGGGGTATCGTCCACAATAAACTCCACTCCCGTGGCCGCTTCGAGGGTCCTTATGTTCCTTCCCTCTCTACCTATTATCCTTCCCTTCATTTCGTCGCTGGGGAGACTGACCGACGAAATAGTGTAATCGGCTACATACTCGTTTGAATAGCGTTGGATGGCCAGGCTCAATATCTCTCTGGCTTTCCGGTCTGCGGCCTCGGCGGCCTCATCTTCGATGCGCTTTGCCAGCTTGGCGGCCTCAAACCTCGACTCCTCCTCTACCCGTCCGAGGAGCTCTTTTCTTGCATCCTCAACGGACAGGCCTGAAAGCTGCGCCAATACTTCATTCTGTTTTTTCAGAAGCGTTTCATAATTTGACTCTTTCTCCTGTAATCCCTTCTCCCTGTTGCCGAGCTCTCTTTCTCTCTTGCTGAAGAAATTTTCCTTTCTTTCAAGCTGTTCGATTTTTCTGTCGAACATCTCTTCTCTCTGCCTCAGTCTTTTCTCGACCGCATTAAGCTCCGAGCGCCTCTCCTTCAATTCCTTTTCGGCCTCGGTCTTCAGGCGTAATACCGTGTCCGTAGCTTCGAGATGTGCTTCTTTTTTAACATTGTTGGCCTCTTTTTCAGCGTCCTGCAAAAGTTTTTGCGCGTGCTGCTCTATTTCTTTGGACTTCTTGGTCATGTTGACTTTAAAGTACAGGAATGACAGAACAAAACCGGCGGCAAGCGCTGCAACAAGAACAACAACGAGATACGACGTGCTGATCATTATTTGCTCCTCCTTTTACTTAGTCTCCTCTTGAATATTTTTTCGAATCCCTGATCGGATGGAAAAAATAAACTTTTGTTAGCAGCAAGATATTGCTGCTCCACATAATTCCCCCTGTAATCATGGGGGTACTTATATCCGACGCCCGCGCCTAAACGCGACGCCTCTTTGTAATTGGCGCTCTTAAGGTGTTCCGGTACGGGAGAAAGCCTCTGCTCCCTGACGCATGCCAGCGCATTGTCTATCCCCTTATAGGAAGCGTTGCTTTTGGGGGACAGCGTCACATAAATCGCAGCCTGGGCCAGAGGGATGCGCCCTTCCGGCATGCCGATTGATTCGACCGCATGCAAAGCGGCCACCGCCAGCTCAAGTGCCCTGGGGTCTGCATTTCCTACGTCTTCGGATGCGCAGATTATAAGCCTCCGGGCTATGTAAAGCGGGTCTTCTCCTGCCTCTATCATCTTTGCAAGCCAGTAGAGGACTGCGTCAGGGTCGCCGCCCCTCATACTTTTTATGAAGGCCGAGATTGTATCATAATGCTCATCCTCACTGTAATAAAGGGACTTCTTTTGAAGCACCTCTTTTGCGAGGTTGATATCATAAACGGCGCGGCCCGTGCTCTTCATGATAAAGACCCCCATTTCGAGGGCGTTCAGCGCCCTTCTCGCATCGCCTTCGGACGAAGTGGCGATAAAATCAGCGGCATCGGCTTCGAGTGTGACATCCATTTCTCCAAGGCCGTTCTCCCTGTCCTTTAATGCCTTCTCAAGCAAAAACATGATCTCGGACTTCTTCAGCGGAAAAAACTGGAAAATCATAGACCTCGAAGACAAGGCAGGGATGATGGAGAAAAAAGGGTTCTGCGTGGACGCGCCTATAAGCGTTACTACCCCGTTTTCGACATCGGGCAGCAGAGCGTCCTGCTGGAGCTTGTTGAACCGGTGGATCTCATCAATAAAAAGGATGGCCCTGTCCGTTCCCCTCGCTTCTCTTAACGCCTCTTTAATGTCGCTTATTCCTGCAGTGACCGCATTGATGGAAATAAAATGCGCACGGGTCTTTCCGGCTATGATATGCGCGAGGGCAGTCTTGCCGGTCCCGGGAGGGCCATACAATATAAGTGAAACTATTGCATCTCTTTCTATGGCTTCCCGAAGAGCTTTCCCCCGACCGAGTATATGCGACTGGCCTATAAATTCATCCAGCTTCCGAGGCTGCATTTTCCATGCAAGGGGGGCCTTTCTTTCCGACTTCAACAATTCCATTTTTGAGGGGTTTCCCCCTACCTCCAGGATGCAGCATGCGGCGACATGGAAGGGCGTTGAGACAGAGAGGTTCTCTTACCGGCAGGACCAAGCTACAAAATACTGTAACTCTATTCTTATCAACCTCGGAATCATCCAGTTATATCTACATTCTTTAACATGTAAAAAATAAATGTTTTTTTACGAGGTATTGTATCTTTATAATTATCCATACCAGAGAAACCTTCACTGTCAAAACTGATAACCACTGTCTTTCCCGCAACTGCGGAATAAAGGAACCCACCTTGCCGTGTTAAGAGAAAAACTTGTATCCCTGTTTTCACAGGTGGGCGCCTTGAGAGCATGATCAGGCATTTCCCCTTCGGGCTGCACAACACATGCTTTACGCCGGCCCCCTAAATTATCCAATTGTCGGAACAAGTTTTTCTCTCTTCTCACTAACAAGGCAGGTACATCTCCTTCTTTCATTCTTTTTAATGTTTATTTTTTATAACAGAAAACCTACCCTTTAATCAAGCAAAGTTACAACCGCAAAAAACACTACTTGGACACAACGCCATAATTTATAAGAACGTTTTTTAATTTCTCTCTATTTTCGCCGCTCATCGGACATAGGGGAAGCCTGAATTCCTCCTGTATTTTGCCCATGATGCTCAATGCGGTCTTTGCCGGAATCGGATTCGTCTCGATAAACATTGCCTGGTTTAGCGGTTCAAGTTTGTAATGTAACCTTCTGGCCTCTTCAATCTTCCCGTCCTCCCATGCCTTTACCATGGCTGAAACATCACGCGGGGCAATATTGGCCGAAACGGAGATGACCCCCTTCCCTCCAAGCGCCAACATCGGAAAAGTTGTAAAGTCATCGCCTGAGATAACTGTCATCCTGTCGCCGCAGAGGCGAATGATGTCGCTTGCCTGTCTCATGTCACCTGTAGCTTCCTTGATTCCGACGATGTTCTTTATCTCGGCAAGCCTCGCCACCGTTTGCGGGAGTATGTTTATGGCAGTGCGGCCGGGCACATTGTAAAGGAGGATGGGTATATCAACAGCTTCAGCAACCGCCCTGTAATGCCTGTATAGTCCTTCCTGTGTAGGCTTATTGTAGTAAGGCGCCACGAGGAGTGCCCCGTCTGCTCCCATCTCTTCCGCCTTTTGGGTAATCATAATTGTTTCATCGGTTGCATTTGCCCCTGTTCCGGCTATAACAGGGACCCTCTTGTTGACAGTTTTTATGGCAATCTCAATAACCCTGTAGTGCTCATCATAATCCAGGGTGGCAGATTCCCCGGTTGTGCCGCACGGCACTATGGCATTGGTCCCTTCGGAAATATGCCACTCGATCAGTTCACTTAGAGCTTTTTCGTCAATTTTCTTGTCCCTGAACGGAGTAACTATCGCAACAATTGACCCCTTAAACATAATTCCTCCCGTTACTTTTAAATTTTTTCGAGCTTAAAGTTTATGGTAAATTTTCATTAAGGTCAAGCAAAAGATTAACTAAATTATAAATTGATCCGGCAAATTATACAATCAGTGAAGCGCTTAAGACGGGAATTGACACTTATCGTCTTTTTCTGATATTGTTCAATGAAATGTTCGACCTCGGCGCACAAGAGCTTATAGTAATCTTTATCGTAGCCTTCCTGGTTTTCGGACCCAAGAGACTGCCCGAATTGGGACGGACACTTGGGAAAGGTATGAGGGAGCTCAAGGTTGCCATGCGCAATGTGAAAAACTCTCTGGATGAATCGGACTTAAACATATCAAAAGATATAAATGCAGCAAAGTCTGATATCGAGAAATCTTTTAAAGATGCGGTAGTACCTGATATTGACATAAAACCTGATACTGATAAAAAAGAAGCAGCCAAAGAAGAACCGAAGGTGGAAAATCAGGCGGGGGACTTACAGGCAAACGCCGTTGAGGAGAAAAAGGCAACAACAGAACCGGAAAAAGATGGATAAAGCCCCCCTCACAGAACACCTTTATGAATTAAGGAACAGGATCGTTGCCTCCCTGATAACAGTCGCCGTCACATTCGGCTTCTGTTTTTACAATTCTGAATATATCTTCGAGTTGCTGACTTCGCCAATGCGCCAGACCCTTGCTTTCTCCCTGAACAATCCTTATATATCCTTTATCCCCGCGCAAAATCCCAATATAGACCTTGTATTTCTTGCGCCGGCAGAGGCATTCTGGATGCACATGAAGATTGCCTTTATCAGCGCATTTATAATCAGTTCGCCGGTCATTTTCTGGGAAATCTGGAAATTTATCGCCCCCGGGCTTCACTCTAAAGAAAGAAAATATGCCGCCCCTTTCATTATTACCGCGACTTTTCTCTTTCTGATAGGCGCCATGTTTTGTTTTTTTATTGTCCTTCCTCTCGCAGTAGACTTTTTGCTTAACTACAAGACCCAGCATATCAAGCCGATGATTTCGGCGGAAAAATATATGGACTTCTGTCTTAAATTTATCATTGCCTTCGGGGCCATCTTTGAGCTGCCTGTCCTTATTATATTTCTTACAAGGATGGGACTTGTGACAACTGCCTTTCTCGCAAAGCACAGGAAATATGCAATCCTTATCGCTTTTGTTATAGCTGCAATCCTGACCCCGACCCCTGACGCATTCAACCAGACCTTGATGGCTGTGCCGATTTTAGTGCTTTATGAAGCGGGCATACTGGCGTCAAGAATTCTTAATATAAAGAAAAAACCTGAGGAAGGCAGCGCGTAAGTTTAACTGCCGGCTCCCGCCTTTATTCTTTTGTACCTGGTCTCGCCGACACATTCTTTTGCAAATGCGCACCAGTCGAGGCAGGATGGGCCGATCGTCCGCGTGTTTATTTTACCGCAATGTTTACAGGCAGCCTCTGTCTCGTCACTCCAGATCTCTAATTCCTTGCCGCAGTGACGGCACTTAATGTCTTCAGGCTTGGGTTGCTTTATGTCTTTACTGCCGGGGCATTCGTTCTTGAACATCCGCACCTCTTTTTATTTTTATAATATATCACAGGATATGGCATGAACATGATGCGGCTCATAAAAAAGGGAAGGCCGGGAGTGAGCCTGCCTACAGTTTTGTTATCTTCACCTTGTCTATTTTTTTGCCGTCCAGCTCGAGAATCAGAAATCTCAGGCCGTGGTACCGGAGCTGTTCCCCGACTTTCGGAAGACGCCCGAACAGGCCGAACAGCAAGCCGCCGATGGTGTGAAACTCTTCGCTGTCAAGCTCAATGCCCACAAGCTCATTGATTTCATCTATTCCGGTTGAACCGGACACCACAAAGGTCCTCTCATCAACAACTTCAACCTCTTTTTCCGCCTCAATAGCCTCAAATTCATCCTGGAGCCCGCCGACTATTTCTTCCATGATGTCTTCGAGCGTTATGAGTCCTGCCGTGCCTCCGTGTTCATCCAGAACAATGGCAATCTGGAATTTATTTTTCTGCATTTCATCGAGGAGCGCCGTTACCATTTTGCTTTCAGGAATATAATAAGCGTCTCTTATAAAGCTTCTGATTGGAGTATCAGGGGTAACTTCCTCCTTTGCCATTTTCCTTAAAATATCCTTGACATATAGTACGCCGATAATGTTGTCAACATTTTCCATGATGACGGGATAACGCGAATAACCCTCTTCAGAGACAAGTGAAAGCACATCACCGATGACCGCATGTTCCGTTATTGCCACTATCTCGGTCCTCGGTACCATCGCCTCCGTGACCTTCTTGTCTCCGAATGCAAAGACATTATGAAGCATCTCTTTTTCTTCTTTTTCGAGGGCCCCTTCCTCCTCCCCGATTGTAATCATCGACTTCATTTCTTCTTCTGTTAAAAACTGGGGCGCGGGTTTTATTTCCCCTCCGAACAGGCGGATGATGGAATTCGACAGCTTATTGAATATCCACACAAAAGGCGAGATTATTTTTATGAAAATCTCCATCGGTCTTGCCAGAAACAGGGAGAGACCCTCCGCGTAAGTAACGCCGAAGGTCTTGGGTGTGAGTTCGCCGAAGACGACAGTCAGGATGGTTATTGCAATGGTTGCTATGATGATGCCCTTGTCTTCTCCAAAATAGTTTATTGCCAGGGCCGTTCCGATGGAAGTTGCCAGGACAGTGAATAAATTACCTGAAAGGATTACCGCGCTGAAAAGGCGGTCATGCTGATCGCGAAGCCTCTGGACGATTTCGGCGTTTTTGCTGCCTTTTTCAATGAGATGCCGCAATCTCATTCTGTTGACGGAAATGAAAGCCACTTCCGAACTGGAAAGTATGGCAATAAAAATCAAGCAGATAATTATGAGGATAAAACCGAAGGTGTTAGTGTCCATTTATCAGTTTGTGATCTTTGCAATGATGGCATCGGCGACCCCCGAAGTGGTTGCGGCAGTCGGGTCATCAGGTGTCGGCTTCATGTCATAAGTGACGTCTTTCCCCTCTTTAATTATAGAAGCTATCGCATTATCCAATTTCTCTGCTGCCGTGGTTTCGCCAAGATATCTTAACATCATAACGCCGCTTAGCATCATCGCAAGCGGGTTGACCTTGTTAAGCCCTTTATATTTGGGTGCGCTGCCGTGGGTCGCTTCGAAAACGGCATATTCACTGCCGAGGTTTGCGCCCGGAGCAAGCCCGAGTCCTCCGATCAACCCTGCGGCAAGGTCCGAAACAACATCTCCGTAGAGATTGGGCAGGACAAGCACATCGTAAAGCTCCGGTTTTTGAACAAGCTGCATACACATATTATCGATGATCCTGTCTTCGAATTCAATATCGGGATAGCCTTTGGCGACCTCTCTCGATACTTCAAGGAATAATCCGTCCGAGTGCTTCATGATATTTGCCTTGTGCACGGAAGTCACTTTGCGCCTTTTGTTTTTCCTCGCGTATTCAAAGGCGAACTTCACGATACGCTCCGTGCCGTAGACTGAAATCGGCTTTATGCTGATTCCCGAATCAGGGCGTATGGCCTTGCCGGAAATATTTTTTACGAGATCAATAATCGCCTTTGCGCCTTCGGACCCCTTTTGAAATTCTATGCCGGCATAAAGGTCTTCTGTGTTTTCCCTGACGATAACAAGGTCGATATTTTCATATCTTGTCCTTGCGCCTTTGTAGGTCTTGCAGGGACGCAGGCAGCTATAAAGATCAAGGGCCTGTCTGAGCGTAACATTTACGCTCCTGAAGCCTGTGCCGACAGGCGTGGTGATCGGACCTTTGAGGGCGACCTTGTTTTTCCTGACAGAATCAAGGACCCGATCGGGAAGCGGATTCCCTTCCTGATGATACACGTCCTCTCCTGCGTTCTGTATGTCCCATTCAAACTGAATACCCGTAGCTTCAAGTACTCTTCTTACCGCCTCTGTTATCTCAGGCCCTGTGCCGTCGCCGGGGATCAATGTGATTTTGTACATTATGTTGTCCTTTTCCTCGTTGTTATTGTCCACTGTTCAAAAACTGCGGCGTGACCGTCAATATCTTACAGGCTGTTTCCGGATGCTCCGCAATAAACTTCAATTCGTCATCGGTAAGCGGTTTCTGGGTATGCAGGTTTGCATACTGGACGAGTTCAAGTATCCGCCTTGCCTCTTTGTCATCATTAAAATGGATACCGAGTTTGTCATAGACATGCCTGAAACCCTTAAGCCCGCCATATTCACCGGTCGTTATAAGCCTGCCTGTGTGAAGCAGCTCGGGCTCACCGCGGCCCACATCTTCCGGATCATAAAGCTCATAGTTGCGCCTGTCCTTTAAAGCGCCGTCAGCGTGGATCCCTGATTCGTGGGCAAAGGCATTGGCCCCTACACCGGCCTGGCATATAGGTATGGGGATGCCGAATGCATACGAACCGTAACGGGCAATTTTCCATGCTTTCCTGAGGTCTACGTGTTCATCGAGATGTATTTTTTCCGCAAAGCCATGTGAATATTTAAGCGCTAAAATTGTAGAGACAAGGTCGCAGTTACCGGCCCTTTCGCCGAAGCCGTTGATTGTTGTATTAATATAAGCGTCCACGCCGCTCTCGACAGCGCCCTGCGCGCCGGAAACCGACACGGCCTCTGCCATCCCGAGGTCATTGTGACAATGCATCTCAATCGGGAATTTTGTCGCCTCTGCAATCTGCTTGGTCCTCTGGTAGATCGTTATGGGGTCGTCAGCTCCGAGCGTGTCGCAATATCTGAAGCGGTCGGCGCCGTTTTCTTTGCCCGCAATAGAGAACTCTATAAGCCTCCCGATATCAGTGCGGGAGGCGTCCTCGGCATTTATCCCTACGGTTTCAGCGCCGAGGGATTTAGCCAGCTTCAGCGCCTCAATCATTGAATTCAGGATATCACTCCAGGACTTTCTCCCCTGGAATTTTCCCTGTATCATGATGTCGGAGGTGGATATCGAGAGATTCAGGTGCCTGATATCCGGACAATTCCTGAAAGTAGACTCAACGTCTTCCTTAACAGCCCTGCACCATCCTTCAAGATGCATCCTCTTAATGGCGCCTTTTCTGACAAGATCGAGGTTGGCGTTTATGTAATTTACCTCGTGCTTAAGTGTGGGGAATCCTATCTCGCTCTGAAACATCCCCATCTCGTCAAGGTAAATATTCAGCATCGTCTTGGCGAGTTTACTTAACAGAATGCGGGAGGTCTGTACACCGTCCCTGTTTGTGACATCTATGAGATAGATATTTTTCATCAACGCATATTTAACCATATCGCATGAAACGTTTACAACTGCGCCCTTTGAATTCACAGGAGGGGCGAAGGGGAGGAACGATTATAACGCTCCTCCCCTCCTTTGGTGATGAAGGGGACTGAAGGAAAACTCTGTAGCGGGCTACAGAGAACTTAACTTATATATTGTGGCAATCCCTTTTCCAAGTTTCTTGTAAAAGAGTAATCCAAAAAAAAATACCGGCATATGATTTAAATCATATGTATATCATGTTGATAGGATAAAATTATTTGTTCGGATAACATGGACATGAAAGCCTGTTTCAGAATTTCCATACGACACTTTTGAAAAGGGAATAGGGATCAGGGGGTAGGGACAATATTGTAGTACATGTCCCGTTGAGCAGGCTGAAAACCTGCCGACTTAATAGCGGTTGTAATATCATTTATTGAAACCTTATATTTCACGCCTGCGGCTGCGACAACATTCTCTTCGAGCATTGTCGAACCGAAATCATTGGCCCCGAACCTCAGCGCCACCTGTGCGGGCTTCAGTCCCTGCGTCACCCACGACGCCTGTATATTCGGGACGTTGTCGAGATAAATTCTTGAAAGCGCAAGCACGCGGAGATACTCAACTGCGGTAGCAGCGTTAAAGGGGTTAGGGGTTGGGGATTTGGGGTTGGTCTTTTTTCTTTTACTACCCCCTAATCCCTGATCCCTAACCCCTAATTCAGTATTCCCCGGCTGAAAACTCCAGGGAATGAATGCCGTAAAGCCGCCCGTCCTGTCCTGCAGCTTACGTATTGCGTCAAGATGTTCAATAATGTCTTCGGGTCCTTCAATGCTGCCGAACATCATGGTTGCCGTTGTCTTCATCCCGGTGAGATGCGCCTCTTTCATCACCTCAAGCCATCTGCCCTTGTTGATTTTTTTGGGGCTTATCTTTTCCCTGATCCTGTCGGAGAGGATTTCTGCTCCTCCCCCGGGGATGGAGTCGAGACCGGCTTCATTTAAAATACGCAATGTCTTTCTTATTGAAAATCCCGCCTTGTCTGCCATGTAACAAATCTCGGGCGGCGAAAAGCCGTGAACGTGGATATTGAATTTTTCCTTGACCGTTTTTAAAAGATCGACGTAATAATCAATATCGAGCCCGGGATGCAGTCCGCCCTGGATCAATATCTGCGTTCCGCCGAGGGAAATCGTTTCTTTTATCTTGTTGAAAAGTTTCCTTCTGTTTAATACATATGCCTCCGGGTCTTTTTCGTCCCTCCAGAACGCGCAGAATGTGCATTTATTTATACAGACGTTCGTGTAATTGATGTTGCGGTCGATAATGAATGTCACGGTCCCGTCAGGATGCAGTTTCTTCCTGATATTGTCCGCTGTCATCCCGAGACCGAGGAGGTCGGCTGATTTGAAGAGGGTCAAGGCCTGTTTTTTAGTAATGCGGTCCATGATTTTTTAAATCTATTAAATTGGGCGACAATTAATTGTAATTTATTGCGGCCCCAAAATCCAATGTAACAAGCCGGGAAACATATCCGGTTGCAGGATTGTTTCTCACTTCATCGGGGGTGCCGGTTTGGGCAATCCTGCCGTGTTCGTAAACAATAATTTTGTCTGCCGCTGCAGAGGCCTCTTCCAGGTCATGAGTTACCATGATAACGGGGACATTGAACTTGTCTCTCACCTCTCTCAGGAAACGTCTCATCTCCATACGGAGAGGGCGGTCCAGGGCGGAGAAAGGCTCATCCAGCAAGAGCATCCTCGGCTGTCTTATGAGCGCCCGTGCAAAGGCGACTCTCTGTTTTTGCCCGCCCGATATCTCATGAGGATATCTGTCTTCAAGCCCCGCGAGTTTGAATGCATGGACCATCTCATGCGCCCTGTCCAGTCTCTCATACTCAGGGATTGCAGCGCCGCCGTAAAGGATGTTCTTCACGACTGTCATGTGGGGGAAGAGCGCAAGGTTCTGAAAGACATAACCGAAAGGGCGCTCCTGCGGAGTAAGATCGGTCCCTGTAGAACTGTCATAGTACACGGTGTCGTCAAGGCATACGGACCCCCTGTCGGGCCTGGCGAGACCCGCTATCAGATGGAGGGTCATGGTCTTCCCGGCTCCCGAGCTGCCGAAGAGCACGGCCATTTCATTGCCGATCTCCCATCCGATATCGAGTGCGAAGCCGTTGACCTTTTTCTGAAGACGGACCGTTAACCCCATCAGATGATACTCCTTGAATACTTGTTGGCTATGTAAAGGAAGATGCCGGATACCACGGTCAGCAGGATGACCATGAAGTGGGCGCTTGACCATTCGCCGCTGCTTGCGAAGCTGTATATTGCAATCGGCATGGTATCTGTCTTCCCCGGCAGATTCCCGGCAAGCATAAGGGTCGCTCCGAATTCACCCATTGCACGGGCAAAAGACAGGACGGTGCCCGCGATGAGTCCTCTTTTTGAAAGCGGAAGAATGACCTTTATGGCAGTCACGAATTCACCATGCCCCAGAGTATATGAAGCATTAATGAGATTTTTATCGACAGACTCTATTGCAGCTCTTGCCGTCTTTATCATAAGCGGAAGGGCCACGACAAAGGACGCAAGGGCGGCAGCATACCATGTGAACATGATCGAGAACCCGGTCCAGTCAAACAGGGGTTTGCCTAATATCCCGTTTCTGCCGAAGACAATGATCAGGTAATAGCCTGTGACCGTCGGGGGCATAACAAGAGGGAGTGTGAAAAGCATGTCCACCAGCTCTTTCCCCCTGAAGTCCCGGCGGGCAAGCACGTATGCCACGGCAACGCCGATTACGATTATGAATACCGTAGCAACCGATGCCACCTGCAGAGAAAGTCTCATTGAGAAGAGTGCAGAATCAGCCAAAGGTCCTCCACATTTTATTTCATTTCAGGCGGCAGGAGAAAACCGAACTTCTTCATTATCGGTCTTCCTTTCGGCCCATTTATAAATTCGGCGAACTTCCGCGCCTGTCCCGGATTCCTGCCCCCTTTTGTTACAGCCAAAGTCTGTTCAAGGGGGGGATGAAGCTCCTGCGGAACAAGAGTGTAGTTTATATCCGAGCCGATGCTGATCGAGAGCGCAACTATTGCAGCGTCTACGCTCCCGGTTTCAACATACGATAACGCCTGACGGACATTTTCTCCATATACCATCTTGTCTCTCACCTTTTCCCATAGCCCCATTCTCTCCAAAGCAGCCTTCGCTGCCATGCCGTAAGGCGCATGTGCCGGGTTTGCTATGGCAATCTTTTTTATCTCCGGCCTCAACAGGCCTTTAAGTGAGTCGAGCTTTGCGGCGCCCCTTGGGACTGCAAGGGCAATCCTTCCAATTGCATATATCCGTTTTGTATCCGGAAGAATAAACCCCCTTTTCTCAAGGTCATCAATAAAGCTCTTCTGCGCAGCGGCAAACATATCTATCGGCGCTCCGCCCTCTATCTGTTGCGCCAGCATTCCCGTGGAGCCGAAGTTGAGCAGCGCCTTAACGCCAGTTTCCTTCTCAAACATTGCCGCGATCTCCCTGAATGCACTGCTGAGATCAGCGGCGGCCGATACGGTTATTTCATTCGGTGACACTGCAAAGGCGGACAAGGGAAGAGAGAGGACATTTAATAAAGCTGATAGAAGCAAAAGAGAGATTTTTTTCATGAGTTGTTCGCCTTATTTCAATCTAAATTGAGCGATTTTACGCATAACCACTTATTTTCCATGTCATTGCGAGCACCCAAAGGGTGCGTGGCAATCTCATCACAAAAGGCTGGATTGCTTCATTTCACTCGCAATGACAACCAGGAATCGCTCAATTCAGGTTCAATGTAATTTTTTTCGATTGCTCCTTTAAAAAGATCTGGAACTCGGCATAGAACTTCCAGAATAATTTTATTGCCCGCTCGCCCTCATCAGTCAGCCGTGCGCCCCCGCCTCCCTTTCCGCCGGTTGCCGCCTCGATAAGGGGTTTGTCGGCCTGCCTGTTCATCGAGTCAATGAGTTCCCACGCATGGCGGTATGACATCTCCATGGATTTCGCCGCTTTTGTAATGGAGCCGTATTCCCTGATCCTTTCCAGAAGCACAACCCTTCCATAGCCCAGGAAGGTCCCCTCGTCTCCCTCTATCCAGATGCGGCCGCTGGGACCGGGGGATGATTTTCTCTTTTCATGCGAATTCCTGTCTATTGCGCCCATACCGTAATATACATCAGGGAATAACGCTAAGTCAAACGGTAATGCAGCGGCTTCGTATTTTTTTCTTGTAACTTCCCGGAAGAAGATGCTATAAAATATTCATATTATTATGCAACGGGGGTCAGGTTATGGCTGATTTTTTCATATCGCAGATTGACTATATCCTGTTCTTCTACGGTTTTGCTTTTTTCATGCTCGGCACGGTCAGCTTTATCCTGATGAAGGAGAAGCCGCATGTCCTGCCCTGGACCTGGCTCGGGTTGTTCGGCATTGCTCACGGAACGTATGAATGGCTTAATCTGCTTGCCGTCAGCTTTGGAGATAACTCATACCTGAAGATTGTCCGCATTTTATTTCTGATCATCTCATATATGTTTTTGGCGGAGTTTGGTCGCGCAGGCGTTTTCAGTCTGCGGGGCGGAGGCATGGGGAGATGGGTGTTTGTGCCCCTGCTCGCCCTGGCGCTCACAGGGGGATTCGCCGGCGTAAACGGTATAGATGCCTTTTCGCGATACACACTTGCTCTCACAGGCGGATTATGGGCCGCCCGCGCTTTGTTCCTGGCATCGAAGGGGCTCGAAATGTGTGCCCGGCGCTGGCTGATTTTCGGGAGCGTGTCTCTAACTGCATACGCCCTTGCCACCGGTCTGATAGTAGCCGGCGCTGATTTTTTCCCCGCGTCTTTATTAAACAACGATGTATTCCTTCAGTCGTTTGGAGTTCCCGTTGAGCTGATGCGGGGTATCATCGCCGTCTTTATCGCCTTATCCGTCTGGGCTTATTCGCAGGTCGGTCCGGTTGATGAATTTCGTTTGAAAAAAAGATGCATCTGCCTGCCTGTTGTTGTTATTCTCATTGTCCTTGCGCTTGGATGGGGATGGACCCTGTTCGCAGGCAGTCATGCAAAGGACGTGGCAATAAAGACAGCAATGCCTTTTGCAGATACATTGTCCATTGTGACAGTTTACCGGCTCTTTGCCATCTTCACGACGTTTGTGTTTTGCAGCCTGACTGTCATATTTTTTTCGATATTGTACTTCACGAAAAAATCCGCGGCGCAGATCGCTTCCTCCGAACGGGCGCTGAGGGCAAGCGAGGAGAAATTCAGAAACATTTTTGAGGACTCGCCGATAGGGATCGAGATATATGATTCCGAAGGGACGCTGCTGGACGCAAACAGGGCGTGTCTGGATATATTCAGCATTTCGGATATCGAGGACGTAAGGGGATTCAAGCTCTTTGAAGACCCGAACGTTTCGGATGATGTCAAAAAGAAATTGCTTGGCGGAGAAACAGTCAGATATGAAACGACATTTGATTTTAACAGGGTTGCGGAATTGAAACTTTACAACACGTCAAGGGCCGGACAGATATACATCAATGTAGTTCTTACTCCAGTGGGACACGAAGCAAAAGACAGATTCAGCGGCTATCTGGTGCAGGTGCAGGATATTACCGAGCAGAAAAATGCAGAGGCAGAGGCCATCCATGCCGGTCATCTTGCGGCCATCGGTGAGCTGGCGGCAGGCGTTGCCCATGAGATCAACAACCCCATCAACGGTATTATCAACTATGCCCAGATCCTGGTCAATAAACTGGACCGGGGGACCACTGAAAGCGACATTTCGGAAAGGATCATTAAAGAAAGCAATCGCATCGCCGGGATAGTGAAAAATCTTCTGTCTTTTTCACGTCAGAGGAAGGACGAAAAGAAACCGGCCGATCTCCGGGAAATATTGTCCGATTCTCTTGCATTGACAGGGACCCAGTTGCAAAAGGAGCGTATCAAACTGAAAATGGATGTGCCGTCCGGCCCATTTGAATCAACCGTAAATCCTCAGCAGATCCAGCAGGTCTTTCTGAATGT
The DNA here is from genome assembly GCA_003599275.1 of Nitrospiraceae bacterium. Taxonomy (GTDB): domain Bacteria; phylum Nitrospirota; class Thermodesulfovibrionia; order UBA6902; family UBA6902; genus SURF-23. Next base: position 40,808 of record QZJG01000054.1, read on the forward strand.
CCTGAGCAATGCCAGATATGCGCTTAACCAGAAATACCCGTCGGCGCACGAAGACAAGATAATCGAGATCACGGCCCGGGAAGTAACGCTCGATGATAAACCATTCAACCGGGTCGTCTTCCATGACCACGGAACAGGTATCTCCCGCAGCATGATCGACAAAGTAGTTAAACCGTTTATTACTACAAAGCCCGAAGGCGCAGGCACAGGACTCGGCCTGAGCATAAGTCACGACATTATCAAAGACCATGGCGGGGACCTGACAATAGAAAGCAGTGAAGGTGAATTCACCAGGGTCACAATTGATCTGCCGTCGGGGAGGCGGGAAAGCGTTTCTTAAATTTTACCGTCATTCCTGTTTCCATTTTTGTCCTCATTACCGTCTTCATCCATCATCCTGTATTTCGGTCTCTCCACGTCGTCGTACTGACCGCTCTTTACGGCCCAAAGGAATAAAAGCCACCCCCCGATGCCTGCGCATAATGTTAGAAATATCAGAATAAATATGCTCCACATATGAATAGTCCCTCTGTTTGCTTCATCATAAACTTGCCTTATTAACTCTCGTCAATCGCAAAGAATTTCCTGCAACGCTCAAAGAACTCAGCGCCATGGCCCCTGCCGCGACTATCGGATGAAGTATGCCCAACACCGCCAGCGGCACTGCAACTGCATTGTAGAAAAAGGCCCAGAAGATGTTTTGCCTGATGATGGAGAAAGTCTTTTTTGACAGGCTGACGGCATCAGGAAGGAGCCTGAGGTCGTTTCGCATCAGCACCATGTCGGAGCTTTCAAGCGCTATGTCGGTCGCCCTGCCCATTGCTATGCCGACATCCGCCTGGACCAGGGCGGGCGCATCGTTGATCCCGTCTCCCACCATTATTACCCGCCTTCCTTTCTCCTGCATGTGCCTGATCTCTTCCGCCTTTTCTACGGGAGACATCTGCGCCTTAACAGTATCTATCCCGGCTTCACGCGACACAGCAGTTGCCGTTTTTAAATTATCGCCTGTAATCATCACCACATCAAGCCCGTTATGTTTCAACATTTGAATAACCTCTGCAGCTTCTTTTCGTACTGTGTCGGAGACCGAGAAGGTCCCGGCGAGCTTTCCGTCATACGACAAATAAACGACCGTGGCGCCCGTTGATTCACGGGATCCGGCTTCATTCAATAATTCATCATCATGAGCAATATCAATTCCGTAAGATGTCATGAAGGTCCTGTTTCCAATCAGGACACCCTTACCGTTTATTCCGCCACTGATGCCTCTGCCCGGATATGCCTTAAAGTCAGTTACGTCATGCAACTTGAGTCCCCTTGCCGCGCCGACAATCGCCTTTCCTATTGAATGCTCCGAGAGCCGTTCAAGCGAGGCCGCGAGGCACAGCGCCGTCTCGTCCGGAATGCCTATGCCATGGAATGAGCTCAGCACGGAATGGCCTTCTGTTATCGTGCCTGTTTTATCCAGGACAACGACCCCAATGTCCCTTGATTTCTCTATCACATCTCCGCCTTTTATAAGTATGCCTTTTGACGCGCCGTTTGCAGTCCCTGCAAGTATGGCAAGAGGGGTCGCAAGTCCAAGCGCACAGGGGCAGGCTATCACAAGCACAGAGACCGCGTTCATTACAGCCTCTGTTGCCGGGCCGCCATTAGATAGCCGATACACACAGGTCACAAGACTTAAAAATAATATCGCCGGAACAAAAATACCGACGACCCTGTCTGCCGCTGCCTGAACAGGGGCGCGCCTTGCCTGCGCATCCTCAACGGTCTTTATGATCTGAGAAAGCACGGTGTCTCCCGCCGCCCTTTTGACCCTGAAGATGAAATTTCCGTAAAGGTTCTGCGTGCCGCAGAAGACATCGCTTCCTTCTGCCTTTGATACGGGCCTTGATTCTCCCGTGAGCATTGATTCATCGACTTCTGATGAACCCTCAATAACGGTCCCGTCAAGCGGTATCTTCTCGCCGGGTACTACTTCTATCATGTCACCGGCTTTTATGGAAGATATTGGAATTGACTCCGAACTTCGTAAGGACGTATTGACATCCGCCCCTGCAATCCTTCTTGCCTCCTTCGGACTCAGAGACAGCAGATGTGTTAATGCCTGCGACGCCTTACCCTTTGCCCCTGCTTCAATGTATCTGCCTAAAAGTATGAGCGTTATTATCATGGCAGAAGTATCAAAATAGACCTTCCCCCCTGAAAACATCTCATGGATGCTGTACAGGTATGCGGAACCGGCGCCTGTTGCAACAAGAAGGTTCATATTAAAATTCAGGTGTCTTAAACCTCCCGCCGCCCCTTTTATGAAAGGCATCCCGGAATAAAAAAGCACAGGCGTCGTGAGAAGAAGCGAAATCCAGTGAAATATGTTTTTTGTCTCCTTATCTATCCCCTGAAAATAACCCGCGTAGAGAGCAACAGAGTACAGCATTAGCTGCATAGAGAAAAAAGATGCGGTCCCGAATCTGAGGAGCAGGTCTTTCCTGCGGCCTTCCATCTCCATTTCATAGGCCTTTGCAACAAATGGTTTGGGCGTATATCCGATGGATTTTATCCTCTCGACGATTTTATCGATGCTTGCCTTTTCGGGGTCCCAGCGGACCTTGGCCCTGTGCGTTGCATAATTTACATTGGCGTATGTGACTCCATTTGTCTTCAGGAGGATCTTTTCATTCAGCCAGACGCAGGAGGCGCACCTTATGCCGTCGAGGACAATGTCCGTCTCAATTTCATTCCCGGCCTGTCTTAAATTTTCATTGAATGCCGCGATGTCTACCGGCTTGTCATCCGCAGGACCGGGGACCCATGAATCCCGCCTGTCATAAAAATCCGAAAGCCCTTCGTCGTTGATGAGGCGGTAAATGCCGTTGCAGCCGTGGCAGCAGAAGACCTTCTTTTGTCCGTTGACTTCAACATGGACGGCTTCTCTTCCCGGAAATTCAAGCAGACAGTGATCACAGATCGGCATAAATTTTTGCACTCACTTTTGTTGACTCAGAGTGATCTGACAATAAAATATACCCCCATCGCTATAATAATTGTCCCTGACAATCTGTACAGCAGCCCTCGCAGTTTATGGCCCAGATATCCGGCAACGAAGCCGAACAGCAGCAATGCGGGAAGTGTCCCGATCCCGAAGAAAAACATGGTAAGCATTCCGGATAACATGTCGCCTGTTCCGGCCGCGGCCATAAACACGGTGTACGAAAGGCCGCACGGCAAAAACCCGAACAAAGCGCCGAGGGGATAGTAGAGCCATGAAGTTTCACCATGCAATAAATTTTTCCCGGCCCGCAGAATGAGACTGTTGCGTCTTTCAAGCCATGCTGTTCCGCCTGTAATACCGGATATGCTTATGCCCATGAATATCATTATCAGTCCGGCAATCAGCGCTACCGCATTTTGAAAACCGGTCATCTCACCGGCGATATTTACAAATGAACCGGTAAGTCCCATTATCGCTCCTATAAACATATAGGTAGTAATGCGCCCTGTATTGTAGAAGATATGGGGGACAAGGTCCATGGCGAAAAGATGCTCTCTAAATCTAAAATGAGGGGATATTTCTATAGCCCCCCCTCCCTTGACGGGAGGGGGTAAGGGGGAGGGTGAATTGTGAAACGCGTAAGCGGTTATAAGCGGCCCGCACATCCCCATGCAATGTCCGAACCCGCCGAGGAAGCCCGTTGTAAATGCGAGAGTATAGCTGAGTTCCACTACTGCACCTCAAAAGTATAACTCACTGTTGCCGTCTCGCCGTCCCGTTTGATAGTCACATCCGCCTTCCATGTCTTCCCTCCATGCGGACAGGCAGGAATAACGCCGGTCCCCTCATATATGCCGTCCTTCACATGTTGCATCTTCGGCCTGTTGATCCCCATGAACATTCCCGGCATCGTCAGGTCCAGAATAATCCCGGCATCCGGGACTGCCCTGTCTTTTTCTTTAAGGACCACCCTGAAAACGAGGTCCGTCATGGTCCTCACGGGCTTTGGGTTTATATCAAACACTGCGTGAAGGTCGCGGTCGTTAAGCGGCCCTGAATCGGCCTTTTCATTTTGTATCCTGTCCCACTCCAGACCCGTCTCATACGGGTTTTCAACCACTACCCCGTCAAATACCCTGACTCCCACGACTATGGCGCCGACTACGGCGGAAAGGGCGATGATTGTTACTATGACGATTAATGTTTTCATTGTGATTTTCCGAACTCTTAACTCTAACAGGCTACTGAAAAAGTATTTTGGCTGTCATTGCGAACAAAGTGAAGCAATCCGCTTCTATATTAATCAAATGTTTGAGATTGCTTCGTCACTAACGTTTCTCGCAATGACACTGAAAACCGACTTTTTCAGCAACCTGCTAATTATCCCTCCGGATAAATAAACCGGGCCGGCTTTGTCACCCGGACGGTGTCCGGCTTTTCCGACTCGATTGATATGTCGATTGTCTTTATCACTTTGCTTTTGACGGAATTTACAACATTAACATAAACCGGGACCTTCTTCATTGCTCCAGCCTCAATTGAAACTCTATCAGGGGCCACTACTGCAACGCTGTTCAACGCCTTTACTTTGATTGCCAACTCTGCGCCGGACCGGCCTTTGTTTTTCACCGATAAAATATATGAGTTTATTACCCCGCCAGATACAATACGCGGGGGATACGAATTGTTCGGCAGGACGGTCATATCAACAGTGGTGCGTGTTATCAGAAGATATATAAAGAAGACAAGAAACACTGCCGTGACCGAGCCGGTCATCACTGCATTCCGGCGTAACAGTTCCCCTGCTTCGCCCGGCAATCCGAAGAAGTATCCTATCAGGGACTTTTTCCCCCTGTGTCCCATCATCTTTGTGCATGAGTCAATGCATTCGGCGCAATCAATGCATGCGGCATTCAAACCATTCCTTATGTCAATTCCCACCGGACATGTTTTTACACATGCCATGCATTTTATACACTCATCCTTCCTCCGTGGGTCAAAGGCTATCACAAGTGTTTTGTTGTCAAACAGGACGCTCTGCAGTTTTGCATACGGACAAACGGTCGAGCAGAATTTGTGCCTGAGCAGCGCCAGGTCCAGAAAAATTATCATTGACAGAACAATCCAGAATCCACCCGTTACATTTCCGAGGCCTCCCTCTACCGCTTTCGGAATAAATTCATACGGCGAAACAAAATACCATATGAGATTTGCAGCAACCGTAACGCTTATCAAAAGCACTGCTGCGTATTCGATTAATTTATATGGGGGCCTTTTTGACTTTGCCTTATCAATCATATCGGTAAAATCAACAAGCACAGTCTGGGGGCAGGCCCAGCCGCACCATATCCTCCCGAACATTAATGTGATGAACATAAACAGAAACGTCAGGAAGATAACGGCCATGAGGACAATAAAAAATTCATCCATCCAGACGCTCGCGCCAAAGAAGTGGGGCCTCAGCGAGGGGACATCAAAACGTAAAGCGCTTTCGCCTTTTATCTCCAGGAAAGGGAGACCGATTATGATAACAGCCTGAGCAATCCCGGCAAAACGCCTCCACGGCTGTATCAGCCTAATCTTCGTCATCAAGCATCTTATACTTCGGCTCTTCTACCTTTTTGTGCCGCTTTCCCGAATAGTAATGAAAGATTATCACCGCAAAGAGCACAACCAGCGAAATGCCGAAAATGAAATATGCAACCGAATGTGTATTCATAAATCCGCTCCGTTGAAAGAATATAATATAACCACAGAGTCACTGAGACACAGAGAAAAGACTTGAATTCGAATTTCGTATTTTTATTTATTCTCAGTGCCCCCGTGTCTCCGTGTTTATAAGTATGTTTTCAATTTCATACAAAAAATCTGCGTCTTATATCTTCTTTCTCGCGATAAAGAAGAGCACCGCTATCCCTGCAATCGCAGCGCCGGTAAACCCTATTGTTGCGATAATCGATATATCCATGATTTCATCCTTTCCCGTTTCCTTTTCCTGCCTTTATTTATGCATTATGTATCGCCTCGTGCACCCTGCCCACCATTTTTGCTGAAGGCTCCAAAGTCTTGTCGCCTTCTTCTTCCCACCCGGCAGGACAGGCCTCGGCAGTGTATTGTGCGAGATGGAGGTTGGCCTTGAATTTCCTCATCATTTCATCAATGTTTCTGCCCAGGTTATAGTAATTGACTTCCGAGTTCATAAGCCTGCCTTCCGGATTTATAATAAAAGTCCCTCTTAATGAAAGTCCGGTGGCCTCATCATAAACCCCGAACATCCTTGCAAGCCTTCCTGTAGTATCGGCCCCCATCGGGAACTTCACGTTTTCAAGCTCCTTTTCCTCTCTCTGCCAGGCAAGATGAACGAACTTTGTGTCGGTGCTTACCGTGATGATCTCGGCGTCCAGTTTTTTGAATTTATCATACTGCTCTGCCAGAGCAGCAAATTCAGTTGCTCAGACAAAGGTAAAATCCGCCGGATAGAAAAACAGTATCGTCCACTTTCTGTTCTTCCTTAGTGTTTCAAGACTCACTTCTCCGAAGTCGCCCTTTGCCGGTTCGTAAGTCTCCAGCTTAAAATCAGGGACAGTTGCTCCGACATTGCATCCAAGACATTCACATGTGTTCGACATAATAAGTTCCTCCTTTTTGTTTTTAACCTTTTAAATGTGCAAATCCTTCCCTATTGCCTACTCCCTATGCCCTAAGCCCTTCACCGACTCTTCATACGCCTTTTCCTGCGACCAGCCGCTGATTGACGGCGTATAGGAGACAAAATAATAAATGCCCCATATGATCAGTCCCCAGAACAGAACGAGCCAGCCGACTGGTATTTTTCTTGTCAGACCCTCTTCAACCTCAAATTCTTTTAAGTTGTCCAGTTCTTCCGTCATGTTCTCCCTCCTATTTACCATGGATCGACCTTATATAAGCAATCAAGGCCCAAATCTTATTTTTGTCCATCTGAGCGCCGAAGGGAGGCATTCCGCCTTTGGCCTTTCCGCCTTCTATTTCCCGGCCGGGCTGTGTCCCGTTTGCAATTATATTATGAAGCGCTCCATCGCCCATATCGCCTTCTTTGTACAACCATACGTTGTCTGTAAGGTCCGGACCGATTCCTCCTTCCCCATCTGAGCCATGACAAACGGCGCAATTGGCCGCATAAAGATCCTTGCCCTCGGCAACGGCTTCCGGTTTGCCCGAAAGGGGATTTTTATCTTCGGCCCTGGCGGCCTCGGCAATGGCCGGTTTTTTAGCTGCTGCAATTCCTATAACCTGCATATATGCCACTATAGCGTCCATCTCTGTTTTTCCATCGAGGGCGTTTATTTCATCGGATGTATATGGAAAACCGAGCGCCTTCATGTGAGATACCACATCTCCGGCATCGAGTTTCCTCTTATTGAGAAAACCATAAGAAGGCATGTTTGATTCTGCAAAGAAGGCCCTCGGGTCTTCAAAATGCATAGAGTGCCAGGCATCAGGATATTTTCCGCCGATCCTCGCAAGGTCGGGGCCTGTCCTCTTCGACCCCCAGAGGAACGGGCGGTCATAAGCAAATTCACCTGCCTTTGAATATTCACCGTATCTCATCACCTCGGTCTTGAGAGGTCTCACCGTTTGCGTATGACAATTATTGCAGCCTTCCCTCTGATATATGTCTCGTCCCGCAAGCTGAAGCGGGGTATAAGGTTTAAGATTTTCGAGCTTCGGGTGCATCTGAGGGGTGAGCATCGGATAAAACATTGTCACTATCGTCCCAATAAGGATCACCACGGCTGAAAGCACAGCAAATGTTACGGGTCTTGTATGCAGTTTTTCATGAAGTCCGGCCATCTTCTCACCCCCCTTATGCGTTTGAAACCGCGAGGGCTTTGCCCTTGCGTATTGTCATGTAGATGTTATAAATAAAAAACAGCATCCCGATTGTAAAAATAACGCCTCCCAGGGTCCTCATCTGCCAGTAGGGATAATTCTTTGCTATTATCTCCACCATTGCATACTTCAGGCTTCCGTCAGGGTTTACGGCCTTTGATAATGCCCCCTGCTGAATACCTGTAATCCACATCGTAATGGAGAATATGAGCTGCCCGATCAGGACAAGGTAGAAGTGCGTGTTTGCGATCCCTATACTATAAATATCCGTCTTGCAGATTTTGGGTATAACATAATAAATAGATGCTGCAACAGTCATGGTCACCCATCCCATCGTCCCCATATGGACATGTCCGGGGACCCAATCCGTGTAATGGATCAACTGACTTACTACCCTCAGGCCCTGCGTTGGCCCCTGCACGGTCTGAAGACCGTAGAAGGTTATTCCGAGGATAAAAAACTTTGTAAGGTAATTCGCCTGTGCCTTCGGCCAGTCGGCCCCTGCCGTATAAAAACCGTTTACGACCGACCCCCACGAAGGGGCGATAAGGAACACGGTAAAGACAATCGCAAGCGTCTGTATCCAGTCCGGAAGCGGGGTGTAAACCAGATGATGCGCGCCGGTCCACAGATATGCAAACACAAGGGACCAGAAGGAGATGATCGAAAGCCTGTGGCTGAAAATCGGTATCCCGGTGGATTTCGGGAGAAAATAATAAAACATTGCGAGTATGGGGGTAGTGAATACAAAGCCCACCGCATTATGTCCGTACCACCACTGGACATTTGCGCTGTTTACACCGGCAAACACGGAGTATGATTTAAAAAGTCCTGACGGCACCGAAAGGTTATTTACAATATACAGGATTGCCACCGCAACTACCGTCGCAATTATGTACCAGAGTGAGATATACATCTGCTCTTCTTTCCGCCTGATTATTGTGCCGAAGATATTGACCGCAAAGATGACCCACAGTATGACTACACCGATGTCCAGCGGCCATTCAAGCTCTGCATATTCGAGGGACTGGTTCATCCCGGCAAAAAGACTTACCGCCGCTAATGCTATGGCGATGTTGAAAAGATACAAATGAAACCTTGCGAGCTTCGGAAAGAGGAGCGGTGTTTTGGCGAGCCTCATCACTATGTAATAGGATATCCCGAAAATTGCTCCTACTCCCAGCCCGAATGTCAGGCCGTTTGTGTGGACCACCCGCAGTCTTCCGTACGTGAAAAACGGCGGGACATTCCATTCAGGCTTCCATAACTGAACAGAGATCCAGAGCCCTATCAATATACCTGCCACCCCCCAGAAAATAGACGAAACGATGAATCCTTTTACTGTTTGATTATCATATTGATAATCATCATTCATAATGCATCTCCTCCTGTTATCTCCATGCCTCCCCTGTGGTTTTAAAATCGCCCGCTTCAGGACGTCAGTCCTTACTTCTCTTATAGCAAAACCGTTTAAATTTGCAAAATAAATTTACTGTCCGTCCTGACTTCCCCCGGCAAATCAGGACCAATTAAATCCTGTTTATCCCGAAAAAAAATTATTTCTTCAGCAGTGCTGCAAAGTCCTTCTCTTTCAGTTTCTTCTCAACCATTTCCCTTATCTCTACCCACACAGGATGGACCGCGCATGTATTGCTTAGACGGCATGTCTTCTTATTGAGCGCGCAAATATTGGCCGCCGAAGGGCCCTGGATCGCCTCTATCACCTCAAGGAGGTTGATGTCCTTTGGTTTCCTTGCAAGCTGAAATCCGCCCTGCACTCCCCTTACGGATACTACAATGCCTTTTTTGACAAGACGCTGGAGTATCTTTGCGACGAAGCTCCTGGGGACACTCATCGACTTCGAAATATCATTCGCCGGCACTGTTTCTTCAGGGGATTTTGACAGATGCAGCACACACCGCACCGCATAATCCGCTTCTCTCGTTACATACATGGTTATTCACCCTTAAAGTCTTGTCCGTTTAAATCAGGACTAATTTAGTCCCATTTTAGCGGAGCAAAGGACCTTTGTCAAGCTTTTTTTCCTGAATTTTTTCTTTGAACTTCGACTACGGCATGTTGACTGAAATTTCGTAACTCCCTACCGACACCTTGCCGGCCATCCCCTTATTCCAGAGGAGATCGACTACCTTTGCCTTTGACGCCTTCGGGACCATCAGGACCAGCTTGGCGCCGAGACCTGTGAGGGACTTCCATTCATCGGCCTTTTCAGGGGTTATGCCGTCTTCCGTTTCAACCTCCATCAATGCAAGTACGAGGCCGTGATTGCCGAGTATTAAATCGGGGTAATGTCCCCTGTATTCGTTTTTACTCTCCGTCCCGAGATTTACCTTAACGTCGTTGTAATCCCTCGAAAGCCTGTCCTTCAGGTAAGAGACCATCCAGTCATGGATTAATTTTTCATTCTTCATATTACAATTTCAGTTTATACGTCAGATTCAAAATGTAGTCCGGCGCTCCGGAGTTATTTATGTCCTCGGTCAATGACAACTCCCAACTCCCGTTGTCTTTCTCATACCTGCCGCCGAATGCGAGGAGCCATGCCTCTCTGTCGATCGCCATTAAATCGGTATCGGGGTATATGGGGGATTGCCCGAGGACCTGAACGAGCAGGCTGTAGCCGCTTCCCAGGAGCGCTTCAACCGCGGCCCCGCCGTAAACAAAATTCTCCAGCTCGACCTCTTCATGCCCTTTGACATCGCCGGGGAATACCGCTCCGATGTTCCAGTTGGTCATGATGCTGTCAGTTATTTTTTTATCAAGAAGAAGTGACACTGCCGCATCCACGCTACCGTTGCCGTAACCCTCCTTTGCATTCCCGGAAGGAAGCTCCACATCCCCCCTGACACTCAGGCTGAATCCATCGCCGGATATGAGGGGTTTTTTAAGGGCAAGCCTGATGTCTCCGATTTTTGTCCCGCTTTTACCTTCGATAACCGGACGCCCGTCTCTTCTGACTATATAAAGAAATTCATTGTGTGGTCTCTGGCCCCTTCCATAAGGGTCTTTTAATCCGACCGCCTGGTGATAGTTTTCGAGAAAATTGTCCGTAAATCCGCCGCCGATAATGAGCAGGGGCACATCAATGCCAAGCTCGACGGCATCCATTATAATCCTTTTATATCTGAGATTCAGTTCGGTGATTTCCATGTCGAGGCCTATTTCCCAGTCCGCCGAGCTTTGTACGGTATAAGTGCTTGAGTGCGAGAGACTGAGCGATACGGAATTTTCAGCGGCGGCCTTTTCAAGATACGGCTGGTCTGCATGCAGGAAGATCGGGAAAGAATTTTTTACCTGGAGAGGGCCTTCAAAAGGATGGGCCGGAAGGCCCGTAAAAAACAGGCAGACAAATACGAGGACCCCATATAATATTCTCATGATATGGTTTTCCCCAATCGCTCTTTATTTTCCATGAGGGCCCGAATGGGTTTCAGGCCGTAAGGGCTTCCTTTTTCTATAGCGGTAAGGACGGTCCCGCCGCCCGTGAAGAAGTAGTATTTCGTATTGTCGAGTATGGAGAGATAGAGACCCGGGCAAAGGTTTTTGAATTCCTGAAGGGTGTCGCCCCCTCCGTACATTTTCAGTGCTGTCTTGTTCTTGTCTATTGTCTCATCCAGCGCCCTGGAGCCTTCGGTAAAGTAAGGAGTATACCCCATGACCGCGTTAACAAAGATTGTTTGCGCCCCGAGTATCACTTCTTCAACCTTTCCGTCTATGAACGATTGCGGGTCAATGTCCAGTATATATCCGTATTGTTTGCCTCTCTCGAAATCATTTACTGATATGGTCCTGTAGCGGCCATCGATCCTGCCGTCCATGGTGTCCGATTCGACAATATAAGGAAGCTCCAGTATCTTGTTTTTCCCGCTGTCTATGCCGACGAGCTCTCTTGCCGCTTCGACGTCCTCATCGGCTATCCCCTTAATGGAAATGCCGTACCTGGCGCAGAGATAGCCGTTATATAAAACCCCGCCAAGGATGAGATGGTCCGCCTTTTCATAAATTGCGTAAAGAGGGCCTATCTTGGTGTCGTATTTTGAGCCGGCAATGACCGCAAGAAAGGGCCTCTCGGGGGCCATGACATTGTTCAGGTTCTCTATTTCCTGCTGCATGAGAAAGCCGGCATATGAAGGGATAAACTTCGTAATATCATATGTCGAGACATGGGGCTGCCACGAACCGAAGGCGTCATTCACATAAACATCTGCAAGGTCGGAAAGCTGTACAGCGAAATTGTCCCTGAAAAACCCTTCCCCTTCCTCACCCCGGAACCACCTGGTGTTGGGGAGGTATATGCCGCCGATCTTCCTTCTCTTCAGATCTTCGATGGCGTTGTGAACATCATCACACAGGCCCGCTATGCCGAGCTCCCGGTCCATCTCGCATTGAGGGACATAAAAATCGGTATGCAGCTTGCGTCTCAGGTATTCAACAATCGGTTCTACCGAATCATGGGGATTGCAGGTAATCTTTCCTGTCTTTTTGTCTTTAGGTCTTCCGATATGGGTCATGAGAACAGGGCGTCCTCCCCGGTCTACAATGTAGTAAAGGGTGCCCAGCGTCTTGTCTATCCTGTATGGGTCTTTTATAGCTCCCTTTTTGACGACATTGTGGTCGAACCTTACAAGGACGACCTTGCCGTCAAGGTCGGCTTCCTGGATGAGGGGAAGTCTCTTGTCTAAGTTTTCAGTCGGCATACGACATTCTATCAAAAGAAAAGAAATTTGAAAAGAATTTTTTAATTCGCATATCTTCTCAACTTCCTGCCAAGAAAACCATAACGGAACAGTTACGTTTGATAATAGCATGGGTTCCATGCTAACATGAACTTGTGATTCAGTCATTTAAAGACAAGGGAACGGAAGATGTTTTCAACGGCAGAAATTCTAAAGATGCAAGAAAAACCTGCCCTCAATCGTTATGGAAGATTGCATCAAGGAAACTGGATCAACTTGATTCTGTCGGACATATCAATGAACTGAGAGTTCCCCCGAACAATAAGTTGGAAGCCTTATCGAGAGATAGGAAAGGGCAATATAGTATAAGGATAAACGATCAATATCGGATATGTTTCACATGGCATGAATCCGGACCTGAAAAGGTAGAAATTACGGATTATCATTGATAAAAATTAAGATGTTTTATGGAGGTAAATATGGTTCGCATACCAACACATAGAGAGCCCACACATCCTGGTGAGATGCTCCTTGAAGAATTTTTAATTCCTATGGGGATTACCCAGCGGGAATTGGCAAATGAAATTCATGTCCCCTACCAGAGGATTAATGAAATTATCAACAAACGTCGTGGTGTGACGCCCAGTACAGCTTTACGACTTGCAAAGTTCTTTGGGGTTTCCGAAGATTTTTGGATGAATCTACAACTTAGGTGGGATATGTATAAAGCGAAACTTGATGAGGCAAAAGAACTAAAGACAATCAGGGCCATAAAAACGAATGGGGAATTGGCACATTCACATTTTTAGACAGAGATGCCCAACCAGTCAGTTGTGAAAAAAGATACTTTCTCTTTCTTCGCATCTCGTTATGGGTCCCCCTGTTTTTTTAGTCGATAAATCAGATGTGGATTTCGGAAAAATATCAATAAGCATTAACAGTTCCCCTGTCGGGTCTGTAAAGGACTTCCACCTCCGAGTCATTTTCAGGTTAAGGTTAAAGTCTACCTGCTACCCATGCTCCCGGCCAGTCAGTTTCACTGTTATTGTTATAATCCATCAGGCTGCCTGAAAGCCCTGATCCGGACAAATCCGTTACTGTATGTCCGCTGCCCTCATCCATTCTGTAATAGACCTTCAGTTTAGTGTTATCAACTTTGCATGCCCCTGTAAGTCCCAGTTCCTGATTCATACACTCCTGTATCTCGGCCTGTGATCTTGCGACCGTCCAGAACCTCACCTCATCGATTACCCCTTCGAATTTAGTAGTAGCAGAGGCAGTAGTTTGTAAAGTAGCATCAAAGCAATTAGTCGGAGTATAGCATGTGGTGCTCGTATTAAAAATCAATGTCGGCAGGGATGGGAGCATCCCTATCCATAACCGATGTTCAGACGTATCACCGGATACTGCATCATTAGTTGCAAACAGAGAATTTGTTGTCGCGCAATTTGCATAGACGCCATTGATGTAAATGTCTATATGCGGTGTTTCTGCCCGTCCTGTAGCCAGACCGCCGGCACATTCGGCATGGACTGCTGAATGATCCTCATTGACAACGACTCCTGCGATATGTGTCCATGTATCAACAGCAAGGGCTGCGCCGGAGGCAGCAGAAGATAATGTGGAAGTAAAACGAGTTGTCTGCACCATAAATTTGGGCTGATTTGTGTCGACCAGCAACAATAGTCCTCCATTAGTAGTTCCTGCCCCGCCAGGGTTATATCTGGCAATAATACTACCATTGAGAGTTCCGCTTGTTTTTCTCTTTACCCAGGCCTCGACAGTCAGTTCACCGGTCTGGTCGAACATTTCAGCGTCAGCCGCATAAAGAACTGTTTGGTTAAAAGAAGAAGCAGTGAAGTCGATCCCATAAATACCGTCATCCCAATCATAAACACCGTCATCCCAATTCAGCGGGCCGGAGTAGTAGTCATCGTATGCCCTATCTCCGTCGGTGTCAGCCTCAACCTTATATTGAGTGGCAGAAAGTGCTGTTAATCTGGCTTTCGTGTCATCTCCTCCAATGCCTGTCTTGCCTGTGCTAACCAATATACCCTGAGAAGGCCAATTGTCTCCGTCATAGATGCGCAAGGGTGTGGGCGTTGAAACAGAAACATAGCCATAATCAGGATTATAGAAAAGGCCACTAACAATATTTATGTCTACATAATAGTATCCCTCAGTTAATGCCATGACATAATTCTCAAGTTTGCAGATTTTCAACGTCCTGTTGTCCTGGAGCAACAGGTTCAAAGTTACAGTCATAGGAGTAACACCGAAATTAAAACTAATGTTACCGGAAGATGTAAAGGAATCGCTTCCTGAGACAGCAATAAGAGAGTTGTAAGAAATGCTGAGTTGAAGTATTTCCCCTGTATCGACATCAACCTTACCGGAGTAACTTGTATTGCCGGATATTGTTACTCCCTCAGAACAATATCCATTAAAATTTATAGTGCCGAAGAAATTTCCTGTAATATCATCATAACTTTCGTTCCATGTTGCGCTTCCCGGACTAACAGGACAGTCGCCGGGTATCGTTCCAGTGTCAGTAATAATGGTATCTGCTGAAATAGCTTTCTCTGAATCAACCCTGAGAAGAGCATGCTTTAACGTTTGTGATAATATTAAGGAACGAGAGCTACCGATTTGACTATCACCCATTTGAACGGCCCCCAGTGTGCCCAATGTAGTGCCTGTGCTGCCGCTCTGATATGCGCTGGTGGAAATTTCTACAGCATTAGCATTGGTTACAACTGCCTGGTTTGTAGATCCGGAATATGAAATTCCACTGCCGCTATCACTGCTACTGCTGCTACCGCCGCCTCCACCACCGCCACTTCCACAGGCAGAGACGCATAGAAGTAGACTGCATGCTAATAGACATAGAATTTTTTTGCTAACCCATGTTGCATTCATAACATCCCCTCTTTCTCGAAAAGTTGAAATTCTTGTTAATTCTGTCTTTGCAGGTCTGATGCCCGAAGTTTTCCCCTCATACGTCCCCTTCCCCTTTTTGGAATGCAATTGCCCTGTTAAGAATTAAATTTTAAGGATGTTCAATTAAAACATATTCCTCCTGCCCCCTGTCAAGAAAAAAATGAATTGGGCGTATCCCTTCACCGAAGGATGCGTGGCAATCAAAAACATCCGAAAGGGGAGATTGCTTTGCTGCGCTCGCAATGAATATTTATTATCGCTGAATTTCGGCTGGATAGCTGTATAATTATTACATGCCCTATGTCATATGGATTACCGGCCTGCCCGGAAGCGGAAAAAGCGTCACGGCCTCCGCATTGAAAGAGAGGATCCCGGACGCAGTTGTGCTCAGAATGGATGAACTCCGCAGGATTGTCACGCCTGAGCCCGACTATTCCGACGCTGAACGGGAGCATGTTTACAGGGCGATCGTTTATACGGCAAAGATACTCTATGAACTCGGGCACACTGTTATCATAGACGCTACGGGGAACAGGAAATCCTGGCGCGAGCTTGCAAGGAGCATGGTTCCGGGTTTTAAGGAAGTTTATCTGAAATGTCCCATCGACGTGTGCATAAAACGGGAAAGCACGAGGGCTGATACGCATGCAGCTCCGGCGAAGATTTATGAAAAGGGGAAAGCAGGCGCGCCTGTGCCGGGAATAAATGTCTCGTATGAAGAGCCCGATGTTCCGGATTTAATAATCGATAGCGGGAAAGAGTCGCCGGAAGAAGCGGCAGAGAAGATTTTAAGATTGATTAATAACCGGGCCGGATATTTCATCGCCAGAACAGACCGACGAGGATTATAAAAAGAACGGCCTTTATCAATTCCGTATTTCCAGTGTTCCTGAGTTTTGCTTCCTTCATCCATACCGAGGTCGTTATATTTTCAATGAACGGCAAAAGCAGGAGAACGGGGACATTCAGGAAATGGAAGACGGCGAGGGCGGCCGCGCAGTAGAGGACCATCAGCCCTCTTGGAAAGGGGGTCTTTTTTATTATCAATCTCACCTTGAAGACAGCCGCAGCAAAAAATACGGTAACCGCAAGGTAGAGCTTCCATGACATTTCTCCGGTCACGGAGAAATAGACGACCGGCGCCGCGGTAGTCAGGAGAGCAAAGCCGTTCAGCTCCGCAAACATGTTATGTTCCCTGCCCAGTAAAAGAAGTGCCGCATAGCTGAATACGAGGAGAGAGAAAATCGGAAAGGTCTGAATACCTTCAATCAGGAATGGCATCAACAGCGCAAGACCGCTTAGGGCAAAAAACAGAAACCACTGCACATGCCCCCTTTTAACTTTGGCCCTTAGCGCTGATGCAAGGGGATTTTTCGAGTTTACAAGCAACGCAAGTCCCAGTATGGCAGACACGGTAACCAGGACAAAATCTCTGCCTGTCGCCCAGGGACGCCTCAACAAGCCGGCAATAAGACCCGCCATGCAGGAAGAAAAAAATACCGCCCACGAACCCCATTCTTTAACAACAGGCATCTTCATCTCAAATCCATTCCTTTACGCTATCCGACAAATTAATTCTACATTAAAAAACCGCGGGCCTTTTGCGCCATGAGAGAAGTCATAAAGTGGAATAGGGCGAGGGAGGAGCCTCAGCCGGGAAATCCTGGTATGTATTTTGCATTACATAAGATATAGTTTTTCATTTGTATAATCAAGAAAGACTCTGATATAGTATTTGAACTCAAAGATTGGCTTGCAGAGCCATTTTGAGCGTTGTTATTAATATCGCAAGGAGGTGTTTCATGGCGTCATTTTACAGACTCATGGTTATTATTTTGACTGTTTTTTTGATACCCGGTTGTTCATTGTCAAATACAAAGGTCGCAGAAAACCATAAAATCAATCTGCCGCCGGTCCCTTATTATGACGCAGATATAGTACCGGTTGCAGACATCGCAGGATATACCGATATAGATAACGGCAAAGCGAAAGACATAAGCACCGACATCGCCCTTGTCGCAAATGCGGAAGCGATAGAGACGCCCGTTAAAACCGTGAAAGAGAATAAACCGCCGGCCACCCGCGGCGATGCCGACAATAATGCTGTTGAAGCTGAGAAGGCAGCCGATGTGAATGATGAGGACCTCCTCGATGCAGCGCTGGAAAACTGCGATACGGCACAGGCGCTCTGGTCCGGCGGCAATCACGAGAAGGCGATTGATGCCCTCGATGAGGCCTATCAGCTCGTCCTTAGAGTGGACACCGACAGCAATCCCGAACTGATCAGGCAGACGGAAGATTTGCGGTTCACGATTTCTAAAAGGATCCTCGAAATTTATACGTCACGGTTTACCACTGCCAACGGCAATCACAAAGAAATCCCCCTTACAATGAATGAGTACGTAGAGAGGGAAATCAGGTCATTTCAGGGGCCGGAACGCGAATTTTTCATGGAAGGATATAAACGCTCCGGAAGATACAGGGGTGAGATAGTCAAATCTCTGAAAGAAGCCGGATTGCCCGAAGAGCTCTCCTGGCTGCCCTTTATAGAAAGCTGGTTTAAAGTAGGCGCTCTCTCCCCGGCGCGCGCGCTCGGCATATGGCAGTTTATTCCCTCCACGGGTTACAAATTCGGTTTAAAAAGAGACAACTGGATAGACGAGAGAATGGACCCCCGGAAATCTACTGCCGCGGCTATCGCGTATTTAAAGGAGCTGCACCGTATGTTCGGCGACTGGACCACTGTTCTGGCCAGTTATAACTGCGGCGAAGGAAACGTCTTAAGGGTAATACGCAATCAAAAGATCATGTATCTCGATAATTTCTGGGACCTGTACCAGAGACTCCCCCGGGAGACCGCCCGGTATGTACCCAGATTCCTGGCAACATTGCATATCATGAAAGACCCTGCAAAATACGGATTCACGCTGGATGAACTTTACAGTCCGGTTGCTTCCGAAGGTGTCGTCATCGAAAAGCAGGTCCCGTTAAAGGCGCTGGCCGACAACCTCGGCCTGCCTGTTGAAGATATCGTCTTGCTTAATCCCGAACTCAGGCGTCAGATTACACCGCCCACCCGGTACAGCCTTAATGTCCCTCCCGGACAGGGGACGATTCTGCTCTCAAAGCTCGATGCGATACCGGTTGAATCGGCTCCCGTGAATCAATATGACGATTATATTTATCACAAGGTAAAAAGAGGAGATACGTTATACCGCATAGCCTCCAGGTATCACACAAGCGTTGAGACGCTTGTCAAGCTCAATAAAATCAGCCGGAAACGCCATCTGACAGTAGGACAAAAACTCAGGGTCCCCCTTAAAGGAGGTAAAAGCAGCGATACTTTCACTTCTGAAAATGAGCTTCTCCCCGGCGGGAAATACCGGACCAAGAGAGGCGAGTCCCTGTGGACGATCGCAAAAAAGTTTAATACCGATACATCGAGGCTCAAAAAACTGAACCGCCTGTCGTCAAATTCTCTTTTCGTGGGACAGGTCATCAGGGTGGTCGATTGATTATTACGGCTGAATAATGATCAGGCCTTGAGAGCCTTTACTATTACATTTGCGATATGTTCAGCCTTGCCGGGATCGAGCTCCGGATAAATCGGGATTGACAGGACTTCATCCGCCGCGGCCTCGCTCTCGGGCAAATCGCCCTTCCTGTAACCGAGATAGTTAAAGGCCTCCTGCATGTGAAGCGGAACGGGATAATATACTACTGAAGAGACATTGTCGTCCCTGAGCGCGCCGGAAATCCTGTCCCTTTCCCCGGTCCTTATAGTGTATTGATGGTAAACATGGGTCCTGTCCCCGATCTCCACGGGGCATTGAACGGAGTCGCCGAGAAGTGAGGTATATATTTTTGCAAGATCGCGTCGTTTCCCGTTATATTCATCAATATGGCGTAATTTGATCCTCAGTATGGCCGCCTGGATTTCGTCAAGCCTGCTGTTGTAGCCGATAAAGCCGTGCCTGTATGGCGCGACTGTCCCGTGGTTGCGGAGAAGTCTCACACTCTCGTATATTTCATGATGGTTGGTCACCATCATGCCGCCGTCACCGTAGGCCCCCAGGTTTTTGCTTGGATAAAAACTGAAGCACCCGGCGTCTCCGATGCCCCCTGCCGGTCTGTTTTTATAACGCGCCCCGAATGCCTGCGCGCAGTCTTCAACAACCTTCAGATTATATTTTTGCGCAAGGGCCATGATCTCGTCCATATCAGCGGGCAGCCCGAATAAATGCACAACTATGACGGCCCTTGTCCTGGTGGTTATCTTTTCCTCTATCTTTGAGGAGTCGATATTCAATGTGTGCCTGTCTATGTCGACAAAAACAGGCGTTGCGCCGACATATGCTATCGCCTCCGCCGTCGCGATAAATGTAAAAGGCGTAGTGATTACTTCATCGCCTTTTTCCAGACCCAGTGCCTTCAGGCAGAGAAAAAGGGCATCAGTGCCCGAGGCAAGTCCCAGGGCGTTCCGGACGTCACAATATGAGACGATCTCCTGCTCAAAGGCCCTGACGTTAGGCCCCAATATAAACTGGCCGCTGTCGAGTATGTCCTTCAGCGCCTGCTTTATTTCTTCCTTGATCGGCTCATGCTGCGCCTTGATGTCGAGCATGGGGATTACATCCTTATTTTGCATATTTTTTTATAAAAGCCCCTGATTGACCAGCCCGGATATCTTTAAAGCTACTTTCAATGCCTCCCTGCCTTCATACCCTGAGACCACGGGCCGGGTCCCGTTTCTGATACAATTGATAAAAGAGACGAGCTGTTCCCTTAACGGCTCCTTCTCTTCGGGCTTTTTAATCTCCTTTCCTACATTACCGTCGTGTTTCGAGTAACACGTCAGCTCCTGTTTTTGATAGTCCAGATTAAGAAATGAATTGCGCTGAAACACCTTGAGCTGCCGGACCTTTTCATTGGCTATCCTGCTTGTCACAGCTTCTGCAATGCAGCCGTTGTCGAATTCGATCCACGCATGGGCAACGTCAATATTTTCCGTCAAGACCTTCGCCCCCGTCGCCCGGATGTCCGCGATTGTGGAATTTACAAGGCTAAGTATTATATCTATGTCATGTATCATTAAGTCAAGCGTAACGTCAACGTCGGTGCATCTTCCGAGAAACGGCGAGGTGCGCCGGGACTCTATGAACTTTGGGTTATCAACCATCGTGCTTATCAGCGCGACACCCGCGTTGAACCTTTCAAGATGTCCGACCTGCAGTACAAGGCCCCTTTTCTCCGCCTCTTCGATAAGGGTGTCCGCCTCTTCGACAGTCGTAGTGATGGGTTTTTCGACAAGTATATTTTTGTTATGGGTTAAAAAATCCATTGCTACCTGAAAATGCAGGGTGGTCGGCACGGCAATGCTGACTGCATCCGCCAGCCCCAAAACCTCGCGATGGTCGGTGAAGGCACTGCAGTTATACTTTTGCGCAATTTCACGGGCCTGTGTGAAGTTCGTATCAACAACACCTGCGAGCCTCACGCCATCGAGACTGGAAAATATCCTGGCGTGATGCCTTCCGATTGAACCGGCCCCTATGACTGCTGCGTTGATCATTAAATTTAAGTTTAACCGACGTTAATTGTAACTTACGGGAATTCAAATATGGAAGTGGGAGGCATGGCAAAAATTCTA
This sequence comes from Nitrospiraceae bacterium, assembly GCA_003599275.1. Taxonomy (GTDB): domain Bacteria; phylum Nitrospirota; class Thermodesulfovibrionia; order UBA6902; family UBA6902; genus SURF-23. Next base: position 61,966 of record QZJG01000054.1, read on the forward strand.
TGGAAATAAAAAGGGGGTCTTATGATATATTATTTATGCTGTTAAATTGATATCTCATTTGATCCTGGGAGGGTAAATTGATACCACGTTATACAAGACCTGAAATGGCAAAGATATGGGAGCCGGAAAACAAATTCCGGAAATGCCTCGATGTGGAAATCGCGGTATGTGAGGCATGGGCGGAGCTCGGCAAAATTCCTGCCCGCGCGCTGGATGTGATCAGGAAAAAGGCCGCGTTCAGCGTAAGCAGGATAGACGAGATAGAAAAAATCGTAAAGCATGACGTGATCGCATTTCTTACTTCCGTCGCGGAAAATGTCGGCCCGGAATCCCGGTTCATACATAAAGGCCTGACGTCTTCGGACGTCGTAGACACCGCGCTCTCCCTTTTACTTAAAGAGTCTACGGACATCATCGTTAAAGACATAAAGGATCTCATGCCGGTCCTCGAAAAACAGGCGTTCAAATACAAAAACACACCGGTCATAGGCCGCAGCCACGGCGTACATGCCGAGCCTGTGACATTCGGCCTGAAGTTTGCGCTATGGTATGAAGACATGAAGAGGAACCTCACGAGGATAAAGAGGGCAAGGGAAGTGATAAGCGTCGGTAAATTCTCCGGGGCCGTCGGCACGTTCTCAAATATCCCCCCCGCGATCGAGGAGAAGGTCTGCAAAAAGATCGGCCTGAAGCCCGAACCTGTCGCGACGCAGGTCGTGCAGAGAGACAGGCACGCGGAGTACCTCTCCATGCTTGCGATAATCGCCGCGTCAGTTGAAAAGATAGCGCTCGAGATAAGACATCTTCAGAGGACCGAAGTGCTTGAGGCGGAAGAGCCTTTTTCAAAAGGACAGAAGGGCTCATCCGCCATGCCGCACAAGAGAAATCCCGTGGGATGTGAAAACCTCTGCGGGCTGTCGAGGGTCGTCCGTTCGAATGCGCTGGCAGCCATGGAAAACATCGCCCTCTGGCATGAGCGCGACATATCCCATTCCTCGGTGGAGCGGCTCATACTCCCCGACAGCGTCATACTCGTTGATTATATGTTGGGGCGTCTGAAAGGCATTCTGGAAGGGCTTCACGTTTATCCCGCAAGAATGAAGAGCAACATGGATATGAGCTACGGACTTTATAATTCCCAGCGCGTGCTTCTTTCCCTTATAGGGAAAGGCATGGGCCGCGAGGACGCCTATGCGGTCGTCCAGCGGAATGCCATGAAAAGCTGGAGCAGCAAAGTCGAGTTCAAAAAATTATTGCGCAAAGACAGGGACATTAAAAAATATCTGCCGCCGAAAGAGATCGACAAGTTGTTCGACCTGAAATATTATCTCAAAAACGTGGATTATATCTTCAAGAGGGTTTTCGGTTAGATAAGCCATTTGGTCCCCGACAAGCGGGAATGACGAATCGTAGTATTTGATTGCCGGTTTAAATAAGTTCGACATTGTTTGCTCCCGGTCTTTCTTCAGCGGTTCTCAGTCAACGGTCTTTCTGTAGTTATTCAATTTCGGGGGGGCGCCCCTTTTCTCTTTTGATATTACGCATTCTTTGAAGTGAGGTTTGTCCTTGCGGTTCAGGGCGATCAGCGCCCTGACTACTTCCCGGTTTATTTCATTTTTGCCGGCCAGATCGGTCAACACTTCCAGCGCAGTCCTGTTGTCGTATGAAATCGGCCGGTAGGGTCTGGGTGAGATCAATGCGTCATAGATATCGCAAACGACTACAATTTCAACAATCGGGTTTTTGAGACGCCTGCCGTATGGATACCCGGAACCGTCTTTTTTCTCATGGTGATCTCTCGCTACAATTGCAGACCGCCAGGCTATATTTTCATTAGTTCCAAATCTGACGTAATTGTTCGTGGGCTTGCCAATTTGCCCCGGATATAATAAAATTTTCAGGCAGCTTCATCCGCCGGTATTTTTTCAGAACTGAAAAGTGCAATTAAAATACTTATTAACATTAATGAGGAGGCGATATGAATAGTATGAAAAAGTTTCGTTTATTATTAACGGCTGTCATTGTTATTTCAATAGTCCCGTTCATTTCCAATGCATTGGCAGCGTCAAAGCGTGTTTATGTGTCGAATGCCGGAAACAATACCGTCTCGATAATCGATACCGCGAAGAATGAAGTGGTGAATACGCTGAGGGTGGGCGTATGGCCTGCGGGGATGGCGATAGACCCTGCGGCAAAGCGGCTGTATGTCGTTAACTCCAGCGAGGGTGACAGCAGGGTTTCGGTAATTGACCTGGCAAGCAATTCCATAATAGGCAATGTAAAAGTCGGCCTGGGCCCTATGAGCATAGCCCTCGACCCTTCCGCCGGTATCGGATATGCCGCTGATACCGAGCACATTGTTGACGGCAAAAACGTAAATAAGACCCTCTCCGTAATTGACCTTAAAACCAATACCGTTAAAGGCAAGATCGAGGTTGGCGTCGGTCCGTTTGATCTCAAGATATTAGATAAAAAGCTTTATGTAAGCAACACCGGTGACTGGTCTGTTTCCGTTGTCAACACTGCTGATCAGAAAGTAATAAGCACGATCAAGGTCATCGACACGCCGCTGGGGATCGCGGTCGATAAAAATAAAAAGAAGGTCTATGTGGCCATTCACGGCAAAGGCTCTGTGTCGGTTATCAATGCCTCAGACAATAAAGAGGTCGGCGTCATAAAGGTCGGAAAAGCTGCGTGGTACATAGATATTGATCCCTTGAGAAACAGGGCGTATGTGACAAGGAGAGAAGACAACGCCGTGTCGGTAATAGACACCAATACAGACAAAGTCATAGAGAATATTAATGTTGGAAAGGGGCCGATAGGCATCGCTGTCGATCCGGAAAATAACCGGGCGTATGTCGCAAACCATGAGGATGTCTCCGTCTCGGTTATCGACACTGCAAGCAACAAAGTCGTTGGGACGGTAAAGCTGGCCCCTGCGACGGACAGCACTTACTCCGGCTCGCCGTGGGGCGTTATTCTGTATTAGCGGACAAAAAGAGATAGACAATAAATATGAAAGTGGCAGGTCTTGGCCAGTGTTCACTTGATCACCTCTTTGTCATAGACTCATTCCCCGAGCCGGACACAAAAAAAGAAGTCATGAAATGGGCCGTATCGGGAGGAGGTCCGGTAGCGACAGCTCTTGTAAGTCTTGCAAGACTCGGGGTCTGCTGCGATTTCCACGGGATCGTGGGAGATGATGAAAGCGGCAGGAAAATCTCGGAATCACTCCGTGCGGAAGACGTCAATATCGCCGGTCTTTTAACAAGAAAGAAATCCGATTCGCAGGTTGCGTTTATCGCGGTCGAAAAAGAAAGCGGCAAGCGCACTATCTTCTGGAAAAGGCCGGAAGCTGCGCCGTTAAGTCCGCTTGAACTGCCCGATAATTTTCTTGATGATGCGGACTTTCTCCTTGTTGACGGACTGATGACCGAGGTCTCTGTTTATGCAGCCGGAAAAGCGAAAGAAAAAGGCGTCCCCGTAATGCTGGATGCAGGGAGGCTCCGCGAGGGGATGATGGAGCTCGTCCGCCTGTGCGACTACGTGGTCGCCTCCGAAGAATTCGCAAAAGCATTGGCAGGCAAAGGGCCGTTCGTCCCCGAAGATATTGTCGTCCGCATGAAAACTTTTGGCGCAAAGGCGGCAACTATTACGCTTGGCGATAAAGGCAGTATGACCGCATGCGGAGATGAAGTGTTTTACACTCCTGCCTTCAGGGTGGATGTTGTCGACACAACGGGCGCGGGCGATGTATTCCACGGAGGCTACATATACGGCCTTCTGCAAAAATGGGACATAAGGGAAGTCCTGCGTTTTGCCTCGGCCTTCGCAGCCCTCAAATGCAGGGAACTGGGAGGCAGAAAGGGCATACCGACTTTGAATGAGGTGGTTGCCTTTTTAAAAGATTACGATTGACCTTGCTGTTGAACAAGCGATATATATCAGAATAATTTATTCCCGATGGAATATTTTTATAGACTACCGTTGGGCAAATATGTTATAACCAAACATGAACATACGCTCCAAGATATGGCTGGAGATCGACGGAGATACTGTATTCGGAAGCGGAAGGCGCGCCTTGCTTGAGGGTATCGCAAGACACGGTTCGATAAACAAGGCCGCAAGCGAAATACATATTTCGTACAGGAAGGCGTTAAGTTATATAAGGGCCATGGAGTACAGACTCGGTTTTGTGCTTGTAAACAGTAAAACCGGGGGGGAAGGCGGCGGCGGATCGAGCCTTACACGGGAGACAGAGGGATTTTTGATGAAATACAAGATGCTCGAGGAAGGCATTAATGAAATGCTCGATAAAAAATTCCTGGAGGTTTTCGGTCCGAAAGCGCACAGGAAGAGGCCTTTAAAAAGCGTTAATCAGGAGGAAGGGTGATAATATGTGCGAAATAGAAGACAGAGTCCAAAACAAAGGCATAGGCGGGAAAATAGTGCCCGTTACCGAGGCAGTGGGAATGGTCATCGCCCATGATATAACCGAGATCAGACCCGGTGAATTCAAGGGCAGGGCGTTCAAGAAAGGACATATCGTAAGAGAAGAGGACATCAGCCACCTCCAGCGGCTTGGAAAGGAACACCTCTTTATCCTCGAAGTAAAAGAAGACGAGATGCACGAAAACGACGCGGCCCTTGCCATCGCGACGGCGCTTGCGGGCGAAGGCATACGGTTTGATGGTGAAGCGAATGAGGGGAAAATAAACCTCGTTGCGGCAAGAGACGGATTATTGAGAATCAACCGCGAGGCGCTGCTTGAGTTCAACATGGTTGGCGAGGTAATGTGCGCCACGGTCCACGATAATTCCGTTGTGAAAGAAGGACAGCTTGTAGCCGGGACAAGGGCCATCCCCCTTGTTGTGAAAAAATCCGATGTGGAGAATGCGGTAAGGATTGCCAAAGGCGCGGGCGGGGTCGTCAGCGTGAAGGAAATGAGAAAACCCAGGGCCGGCATAGTGATAACGGGCAACGAGGTTTTCTACGGAAAAATAAAGGACGCCTTTGAGCCCGTCATAACGAGGAAGATAAAGGCACTTGGCGGCGAGATCATAGGGGTGCAGTTTGCTCCGGACGACGCCGGACAAATAGAAGCAAGGCTCAGAGACCTGATCTCTGCCGGCGCGGACCTGATAATAACAACCGGAGGCATGTCCGTTGACCCTGATGATGTTACAAGGTTTGCCATCAGAAACATTGGAGTGAGTGATTTCACATACGGCTCACCCGTACTGCCGGGATCGATGTTCCTTGTCGCATACTCTAATAATATTCCCATTCTCGGGATGCCGGCCTGCGGGATGTACGCCAGTATCACCGTATTCGATCTCATATTGCCGAGAATTCTGGCCGGCGAGAAGATGGGGAGAAAAGAGATTGCGGACCTCGGGCACGGAGGGTTGTGCTTAAAATGCGAGACATGCCGCTATCCCATCTGTCCCTTCGGTAAATAGTGCTTTTGGCCGTCATGCCCGAGGATTTCAATGAATTCCCTGTGCTCTTGGCGCAGGGTACTTAAACTGATAATACAGGAGATTTTGACATGAGCGACTTGTCAGAAAAACCGTCACATGATTCAGCCCTCAAAGACTCATACAACCGCCGCATAGATTATCTCAGAATATCCATTACAGATAAGTGCAATCTCCAGTGCGTGTATTGCGTATCGGCAGCAGGACTGAAGTATTTCAGGAATTCCGAAATCATGACTGATGAAGAGATAGTCCGCCTTGTACGCATTGCCCACAAACACGGCCTGCGAAAAGTCAGGATCACAGGAGGAGAGCCCCTCCTTAGAAAAAGTATAGTTGACCTGGTTTCATCCATCAAAAAAATCGGCATAAGCGATTTAAGTCTTACCACAAACGGAATTATGCTGGCAGGGCTTGCAGGAGCTTTAAAGGAAGCAGGACTGGACCGTGTGAATATAAGCCTCGATACAATGAAAGCCGAAAGATACAGGGAGATAACCAAAAAGGGCGATATCGCCCGTGTCCTGGAAGCGATCAAAGAAGCGGAACGGGTTGGTCTTTCCCCTGTAAAGATCAATATCGTTCCGATCCGGGGGATCAATGACGACGAGATATTGTCTTTTGCATCTCTGACCTTTGAAAAAGACTACCACATAAGGTTTATTGAATTCATGCCGGTAACGAGCGACGGGATGTGGAGAAGAGAAAAGTGTGTGAGCGCCAAAGAGATACTGGAAACGATTTCCGGGCTTGGCGAGCTGGAGAGTTTCAAATTCAGGGGGGAAGGCCCTTCAAGAAATTACAGGCTTCAAGGCGCTGTAGGTGTCATCGGGATAATCAGCCCGATCAGCGACCATTTTTGCAACTCCTGTAACAGGCTGCGGCTCACATCCAACGGGAAAATCAGACCCTGTCTCTTTTCAAAAATTGAAGTTGATATCAAGGCCCCCATGAGAAACGGCGCTGACGATGATGAAATAGAACGTCTGTTCCTCTATACGGTCAGCATAAAACCCGAGAGACACAAGCTTGACGAAAATATAACCGCATCTGATCACATCAAAAACATGTCGAAAATCGGGGGATAATGTGCCCGGTATCCATTCAGTTTACGAGTGCAATACTGCCGAAGTTGTCATTCCCTCAAGCCCCGAACAAGTCGGGACAGGCTCCCGAAATTCTCCTGGGAAAGTCGGTACGACTCGTTCCGGGATCCCGGACAAGTTCGGTACGGATCTCTGACCGAAATGACGGCAGACGCCACCTGTAACTGAAGGGTTACCATGCCCGGGCATTTTTTAAGTGACAAAAATTATTTATAGCGGTAGAATTATTTTAACTTTATTCAATAAAAGGAGCCTATGGATCCCAGGGTTTCGGAAGACAAAGTCCCGGCTTATGAAATTTTAGAGTCCAGGGTCAGGCAGATCGACAACACCATAATAATGTATCGTGTCTTTTACATGCTCGACAGTTTTATCTACAGGTTTCAGTTGATCAAAAAGGACACTATGTGCATCGTGGAAATTCCTGCGAGGCTGCTCAGTGATTTGAAGAACGGGGACCCGGCATCAGACCGGGAGTTGACAGGCATCCTGTCATGCCTGGAAGGCACTGATTGCTGGAAAAAATTGAACGAAGGTTAAATGCGCCTTCAAAACGTCGCAGGCACAATTTATTGACGTTCTTTCCGGCAAACTAATATAATCATAAAAACGGCAATCCACAGATTTCACAGATAAAGACAAGGACCTAATGAGATGGACACATATTTTATATTCACCCAAAAGGTGAAAGATAAAGGCGGATTAAGTGTTTAATAAATCTGTGTTAATCTGCGTAATCTGTGGATAAATGCTTTTTTTAATATAATTGGTTTAAATGGCAAAATCTTCATGAAGGAGCAATCTATTATGCCGAAGTCAGAGATCAAGACATTCCCCGTTTTATTGGCCGGCGGAAGCGGCTCCAGGTTATGGCCCATCTCGAGAGAGCTTTATCCAAAACAACTGGTCAGCCTTGTAGGAACGGATTCATTAATTCAAAACACAATTAAAAGATTGTCACCGGTCCTCGAACCTGAAAAAATAAGGGTCGTTTGCGGGGAGGAGCATTTCTTTGAGATTGCGCGTCATCTTCAGGACATTGGGGTGCCGCCAAAGGGCAAGATAATTGCTGAACCATGCGGACGGAATACGGCGCCCGCCATTCTCCTTGCCGTCCTTAATATCCTGCGGACTGAAAAAGACGCAGTCATATTGATATTCCCTTCGGACCACGTAATAAAAGAGTTGGAATGCTTTCAGGAAAAGCTGAAGACAGCCATATCGCTTGCGGAAATGGATTATATCGTGACCTTCGGCATTAAGCCTGATTATCCTGAAACAGGCTATGGATATATAGAAGGCGCCCGGCCGGTCAGGAACGGGGCCTTTGCCATCAAACGTTTTGTGGAAAAGCCCGATGAAAAAGCCGCAAAGCATTATCTTGAGGCGGGGAACTTTTTCTGGAACAGCGGCATGTTCGCATTTAAGGCCTCTGTCCTTTTAAGGGAATTTAAGGCCCTGGAGCCTGCCCTCCTGAAAAAAATGCAAAAAATGGTTTCAGGCGGGACGTCCGTCCCGATAGAGATGTATAAGACCCTGCCGGACCTCTCTATCGACTACGCAATAATGGAGAAGACCAAAAGGGGAGTGGTACTTCCTTCGGAGTTCGGCTGGAGCGATATCGGTTCCTGGAAATCCCTCTACGACTTTTTGCCGAAGGGAGACAATGATAATGTAGTCGAGGGCGATGTCATCCTCAGGAATACCAGGAATTGTTTCATACGGGGCAATAGCAGGCTGATAGTGACCAACGACATAGATAATATCGTGGTGGTGGAGACAGCCGACACGGTCTTTGTCTCGGACCTTGAGAAGAGCAAAAACGTAAAGTCCATAGTACAGGAGCTGAAAAAACAGGGGCGCAAGGAATACAAGGCCCACACGACGGTTTACCGTCCATGGGGCACGTATACCATCCTGGAGGAAAATAGAAACACAAAGATAAAACGCATCGTCGTTTATCCGGGAGCGAAATTGTCTCTTCAAATGCACCACCACCGGAGCGAGCACTGGATCGTGGCGCAGGGTACGGCAAAGATTGTAAACGGAGAGCAGACCATTTATCTTGAAGAAAACCAGTCCACATATGTCCCCAAGACCACGCCGCACCGCCTTGAAAACCCGGGCAAGATACCCTTGCACCTTATTGAAGTGCAGATGGGAAACTACCTCGAAGAGGATGACATCGTGCGTTTTGATGATGACTTTGGAAGGAAGTAAGACTGTCGCCTCACATCTTGATTAATGAAAAAAAATTTACGCTCGGGCTACACAACAGGCGCATGCGCGGCAGCGGCTGCGAAGGCGGCTACAACAATGTTGTTGAGTCCGGGCATGGGCCCGGAGAAAATCAAGGACGTTGCCATCCCATTCCCTGATGGAAGCAGGGTAGCTTTCAAAATCCACAACCCCGGCCTCTTCACTGCCGACTCAGACCTCATTGCCCGTGCGTCCGTTATAAAAGACGCGGGAGATGACCCTGACGTGACGAATGGCGCTGAAATAATGGCTGAAGTCAAACTAATCTTACCACTTGCCACTTGTTCCTTGACTCTTGACCCTCAGAATCGTGTTCGGCACGAATCTCCGATCGTATCGACTTGTCACTTGTCCCTTCGTATCAAAGGCGGCAAGGGCGTCGGCATCGTAACTAAACCGGGACTTCCCGTTCCTGTCGGCGAACATGCTATAAACCCCGGGCCGGGAAGGATGATTGAAGCAGCTGTGAGAGAAGCGGTTAAGGGGAGTTTAGAGTTAAGAGTTATGAGTTATGAATTAAAAAACAAAAAGGATTCCCACTTTCAAAAAACTCCAAACTCTGAACTCTCAACTCTTGAAGTCACCATCTCCGTCCCTCGCGGTGAGGAGCTGGCGAAGAAGACCTTGAATGCACGGCTCGGCATAACAGGCGGCATCTCGATATTAGGGACAACGGGTATCGTCAGGCCTGTGTCAGCGGAGGCCTGGACAGCCACTATAACTTCGTCAATGGATGTGGCAAGGGCGATGGGACATTATGAGATAGTGCTTTCCGCGGGCCGTACCTCAGAGAAGGCGCATATGGCAGCGTATGGCTTTCCGGAAGAAAAATATGTCCTCATCGGCGATTATCTCGAATTTTCTTTGCGCGAGGCAAAAAAACATGGATTTGAAAAAATCCGGCTTTGCGCGCAGTGGGCCAAGATGGTCAAGATCGCAATGGCTACTCCGCAGACCCATGTAAGGTTCGGTGCGATCGATATGAAGAAGGCGGTTGAATTCCTGAATTCCACAGGGACACATGTGCCGCAAGACCGGGAATTCAATACTGCCAGGGAAATTTTTGATTATCTTAACTCGTCACTCGTCACTCGTCACTCGTCACTATTTTCTGAAGTTTGCGCCCATGCAAAAAAATACGCTGAAGAGATTTCCGGCGGGGTCCCCGTAATTGTGCACCTTGTATCGTATGAGGGAAAGATTATAGCGGACAGATGAACGCTATAATCCTGACATAGCAACTTCCATGAAAAGTTCTTTACTTTAACTTAAACATCCCTTATAATTTACCTGAGTTCTACTCAGAACTCTTGGTAAAAGGTTCCCTTCGTATTTAACTTTCGTTTCTTATAAAGAAAAGTTTTCTTGCAATTGAAGTTCAAGATATACAAAGAAACAGAGTTCTCACGTGAAATTAAAAGTTTTCAGAAATAATGAGGAGGGGCATAGATGAAAGAGAAAGGTTTTCAACAGATCTTTTTAGTTTTACTTGTTACTTTACTGATGACGTTGCCGTCGGTATCATCTGCTGAGTGGACGATTGAAACGGTAGATAATTTAAGCGTTGTGGGTAGTTTGGGGCAGAATTCATCCATCGCCGTTGATTCAAACAGGAAAGTGCATATCAGCTATTATGATTCCACAAATGACGACCTCAAGTATGCGACTAATGCCTCAGGTTTATGGGTCACAACTACAATAGACTCAACATACGATGTGGGTAAGTATTCTTCAATAGCTATAGATTCAAACAACAGGGTGCATATCAGTTATTATGGTAATTATCTCAAGTATGCGACAAATGCTTCAGGGGTATGGACTATTTCTACTGTTGACACCAGTTTTGTGGCAGGGGAATATACCTCCATAGCTATTGACTCAAGCAACAAAGTTCATATTAGCTATACCGCCTTTCGAGGCGTCAAATATGCCACTAATGTCTCAGGGACATGGGTTTTTACAACATTTGACAGCGATAAATATTGTAAGTATACCTCCATCGCTGTTGATTCAAACGACAGGGCGCATATCAGTTATTATTCTTACCCCGAAAACCTCAAGTATGTTACCAATGCGTCCGGCTCATGGGTTTCATCAATTATTGACGACTGCGAAAGTCCCTCTATAGCTATAGACACAAATAATAATGTACATATTAGTTGTTATAAACCGGGGGCCGGAGCATATGCGCCGGGGCCGCTTAAATACATTACTAATGCTACTAATGCATCGGGTTCCTGGGTTACTATCACTATTGATAGTGGATATATATATGATTCTTCCATCATAATAGACTCAAGAAACAAGGCGCATATCAGCTATTTTGATGACACTAATCAGGACCTCAAGTATGCGACCAACGCCCCCGGAGCATGGGTAACCTCTACAATAGATTCGGCCGGGACAGTTGGTTTTTATCCTTCGGTAGTCATAGATTCGTCGGATACTATCCATACAAGTTATTATGACTTCACTAACAAAACCCTCAAGTATGCAAGAAATACTCTCTCCGATCCACCGGATATGGATAATGACGGTGACGGATATACTGAGATCCAGGGAGATTGTAATGACAATAATGATTCTGTTTATCCTGGAGCTTTAGAGGTATGCGATGGCATTGACAATAATTGCGATGGACAAACAGATGAAGGTTTAGAGTTTAATGCTTATTACTTGGACCATGATGGAGACGGTTACGGCAATCCTTTCGTCACGACTTCGGTGTGCTTGCCACCTGTAGGGTATGTCACTGATAACACGGATTGTGATGATGAGAATGCTTCAGCAAATCCGGGCGCCGCTGAAGTATGTGATCTCGTTGACAACGACTGCAACGGGCAGATAGATGAAGGGTTTGCGCTGTATACTTATTACAGGGACTTAGACGAAGACGCCTACGGAAATCCTTCGGATTTGTTACAGAGATGCACACAACCCCCAGGCTATGCTGCAAATGATGCCGACTGCGACGACAGCAATGCCTCTATAAATCCGGCGGCGGTTGAACTATGCGATTTTGTTGACAATAATTGTGATGGACAGATAGATGAAGGGTTTACATGGAACACATATTACAGGGACTATGACAGAGATGGTCACGGAACCTACGTAATGCCAATACTGGCATGCACAATGCCTGATGGTTATTCAGCTAATAACGCTGATTGTAACGACAGTAATGCCGCTATCCATACCGGTGCTGCAGAAATTTGCGACGGCATGGACAACAACTGCAGCGGTATAATTGATGAGGGATTTGCCGATGCAGATGGTGATGGTTATAACATATGCACTGACTGTAATGACAGCGACCCATCTGTTAATCCCGGACAGCGAGAAATACCTTTTAACTCGAAAGATGATGACTGTAACCCCGGGACTTCTGACTTATGGAAGCTTGAAACTGTTGATGCACCCAAAAAATTTGAAAGTACTTCAAAAGCAGTAGTCATAGATCATCTTGACCATCCTCATGTTGTATACGGCGGAGACCATTTATATTATGCCTTCTTTGACGGAGCTCAATGGCAATATGAGACTATCGATGGTTCATCAAACGTAGGGGCGGCTGCAAACATTGCTGTTGACAGCAACAACAAGCTGCATATCAGCTATTATGATGCACTTAATAAAGACCTCAAATACGCGACGAATGTCACCGGGTCATGGGCCCTTAGAGCTGGCCTGGAAAAACTGGACAGAGACATAAGTGGTAAAGCTGCTCTAAACTAAGAACCCCGGGGCATCAGAGGTTGGGTGACCTTGAGATCGC